>JAKPQL010000036.1 GCA_029547045.1 Deltaproteobacteria bacterium
CGGTCCGTCATGCCTTTTCTTCGGCTTCATATTGCAAGGTTTCTCCTCTCTTCCCAGGCTTTCCTTGCAATATCTTATACCATAATCAGCACAGTATTGCCAATGATATTAATATGTTAAACTGTTTTTCAGGGGCGACTAATATATGGAGTCATTGCAGTCATCATGGCATGATATTTCGAGTGTTGGGGGTTTACTAGCGATGGCACTGGGACTGAGTAGTCGGCAGCAGTGGGTTCTCCAGTCGGAGATCCGGAACATGTCCATCGAGTGCGAGCGCTCGGGCGGCATCAACCTCGCCCAGGGCGTGTGCGACACCGAGGTGCCCCTTGCGGTGCGCCGGGGGGCCTGTCAGGCCATGGAGGACGGCGTCAACACCTACACCCACTACGCGGGCCTTATGGAGCTCCGGGAGGCCATTGTCCGCACGTACGACCGGTGGTACGGGATCGATGTGGACCCCGCGAGCGAGGTCATTGCCAGCGCGGGCTCCACAGGCGTGTTCTACTGCGCCTGCCTGGCCCTGCTGGAGCCAGGAGACGAGGTGATCCTCTTCGAGCCGTACTATGGCTACCATGTGAACACGATCATCGCAACGGGCGGGGTCCCGACCTATGTCAGGATGCAGCCGCCCGACTGGACCTTCACCCGCGACGACCTCGAACGTGTCGTCACGCACCGCACCAGGGGCATCATGGTGAACACGCCGGCCAACCCGTCGGGAAAGGTCTTCACCCGGGATGAGTTGGAGACGGTCGCCGACTTCGCCCGGCGCCACGACATCTTCGTGTTCACGGACGAGATCTACGAGCACTTCCTCTTCGACGGCGCCCGGCACGTCCCGCCCATGACCCTGCCGGGCATGCGGGAGCGCACCATCACCATATCCGGCGTGTCCAAGTCCTTCAGCATCACGGGCTGGCGGGTGGGGTACTGCATCTGCGACGCGCGCTGGAGCCGGACCATCGGCCACTTCAACGACCTGGTGTACGTGTGCACCCCGGCGCCCCTGCAGATCGGCGCGGCCAGAGGGCTCACGGAGCTCGGTGACGACTACTACGAGCGGCTGGCCCGCGACTACGCGGCCAAGCGGGAGAAGATCTGCTCGGCCCTCGACCGGGCCGGGCTGACCCCCTGTGTGCCCCAAGGCTCTTACTACGTGCTGGCGGACATCTCGCGGCTGCCGGGCGGTGACGGCAAGGAGAAGGTCATGCACCTGCTGAGCACCACCGGGGTGGCGTGCGTGCCTGGCCGGGCCTTCTTCCACGACGATGCGGGGGAGAACCTCGCACGCTTCTGCTTCGCCAAGGAAGACCCCGTGCTGGACGAGGCGTGCGAGCGGCTCGGGCGGCTGTAGATGGTGCCGTACCAAGGGTCTGTGTCCGAAAACGTAGCAGTCATACGAGGGGTTGCATTTTTCTGCGCAGGAACTATAATGCCTCAAAGGGTTATGTGACATGCCCTGCCATGGATCAGGACCGCAGGGATGTGAATACGAGGGAGCATGCCGACGCGCGGTCGGCTGAAGGAGTAGGGTAATGAAGAACTTCATGCACTGGATCACCACAGTATTCACCATGGGTCTCTTTGTGTTCAGCATGGTCCTCCTGCCCGGTCTTGCAGCACAGACCTTTGCGCAGGACACCGCTGCACCGCCGGCTGCGGCCAAGGAGCCCTCCAAGGACCTCGGCGAGTTCGCGGACCGGGCCGTGGAGAACGCCAAGACGTCGGGAGCCCAGGCGGGCGAGGAAACGACTGCGAAGCTCTCCACCGGCACCATCATCACCGCCGCGGTGGTGGTCGCCACCGGCGTGACCATCGCCATCGTGGCGAACAACGACGACGGCTCTTCGACCTCCCGGCACTGAGGCGCAGCGCACCGCCGCGGGGGGAACGCCCATCGCGGCCTGAGTGTTATCCGCCGTGAATCCGTGAAGGGCTGCAGGGCGTCCCGCAGTGAATGTGTCCACCGGAGTAACCACGGTTCAAAAAAACTGACTCGAGAAACGGACCGATCACCATGCACAGGGTCACGCATCATCCATGCATCTTACGAGGCCTGTTCACCGCGCTGGCTCTGGCGCTCATCCTCTCGCTGCCCGCGGCGGCAGGGGAGTCGCTTCCGGATATCGACCCGGTGCTGAAACCCGCTGAGTCGCTGTTCGCGTCCCTGCAGAAGAAGGACTACGCGCAGGCCTGGTCATACCTCTCGCAGAAATCCAAGGGTGCCATCATCGGCAGGATCACTGAGGGTTCCGGTCCCGACCCCATGACGTCGGACGCCGTGGCCCGGGATTTCGCCATGGGCGGGAAGCTGTCCAGGGCCTACTGGGACTCCTTCCTGGAGAGGTTCGACCCCCGCATGATCCTGGAGCAGAGCAGGTGGGAATCGGTGACCCTGGACGATGACAGGGCCGACATCAGGATAACACACAGAAAGGCCGGCAACCCCCTGATACTCCGGATGTTCAAGGAGGACGGGGTCTGGAAGGTGGGGTTCACCGAGACGTTCCTGTGAGCGCGGACGCGCATGCGTGTGAAAGGGTCGAGCAGTGGGTGAGGACAGGCCGGACAGCAGGGACGACGAGGACGAGATCGATCTGATTGACCTCCTCATCGTCCTGGCAAAGCACAAGCGGCTCATCGTGGGCCTGGCCGCCGCAGCGGCCGTGGTGGCCGCCGTCGTGAGCCTCCTCATGCCCCCTGTCTTCCTCGCTGAGACGCGGATCCTATCCCCGCAGACCAGCTCCTCCATGGCCGCCCAGATCATGAACCAGCTGGGCCCTGCATCGATCCTGCTGGGGGCGGCGCCAGGGATCAAGTCGCCCAACGAGCTCTTCGTCGAGCTCGTCAGGAGCAGGCCGGTGCTCGACAAGGTCATGGACCGGTTCGACCTCATGAAGCTCTACGGGGTGGAATCCCGGGAGGATGCGCGGCGCACCCTGAAGGAGAACATCAGGACCGGCAACCACATCAAGAGCGGCATCATCACGGTGGGAGTCCAGGACAAAGACCCGAAGCGCGCCGCCGACATGGCCAACGCGCTCATCGAGGAGCTGCGGAACCTGAACAAGGGGCTCTCCATCACCGAGGCCTCCCAGCGGAGGCTCTTCTTCGAGGAACAGCTCAAGGACGCCAAGGACGCCCTGTCCAAGTCCGAGGAGGCCATGAAGGGGTTCCAGGAGAAGAGCGGGGCGGTCCAGATCGACGCCCAGGCCGAGGCCGTCATCGGCGGGATCTCACAGCTGCGGGCACAAATCGCGGCCAAGGAGGTGCAGCTCAGGGTGATGAGGACCTACTCCACGGCGCAGAACCCGGACATCGTCCGGGCCGGGGAGGAACTCAGCGCCCTGCGCCAGCAGCTCTCCAAGCTCGAGGCCGCAAGCGACGAGGGAGGCGTGATGGTGCCCACAGGCAACCTGCCGGCGGCCAGCACGGAATACGCCCGCAGGATGCGGGATCTGAAGTTCAACGAGACGCTGTACGGGCTGCTGTTCAGCCAGTACCAGGCGGCCAAGCTCGACGAGGCCCGGGACGCCGTGGTGATCCAGGTGGTGGAGCGGGCAGTGCCGCCCGAGAAACGCTCCAAGCCCAGGCGGACCCTCATGGTGCTCCTCGCAGGGCTCGCCGGCCTGTTCGCGGGCATTGTGGCGTCGTTCTTCATGGAGTACCGGGAGCATGCAGCCGCAGACCCCGGTCAGGGCGAGAAGCTCGCCACCCTCAGGAGGTACCTGTCGTTGCGATGAAGAACACCTCATCCGAGACCCCATCAGGCCGGGCCACTGTGCACGGCGGCGCCACGTTCGAAGCATCCACGGACGACTTCGTGGCCAGGGCCCGCCAGCAGCTCTCCATCCTGCGCCGGGCCAACTTCTGGATCATCCTCCTCATCGACACGGCCATCCTCGCGGGCTGCTACTTCACCGCGGGCCTGCTCCGGTTCGAGGGGGCAATCCCGGCCGAGACCCTGGACCGGATGGCGGCCAACGTCGTTCCGCTCATTGCCTGCAAGCTGGCCTGTTTCTTCGCCTTCGACCTGTACCGGGGCATGTGGCGGTTCACGGGCATCAGCGACCTCATCGCCATCATCAAGGCCGCCCTTGCGGGCAGCCTCCTGTATGTGGCCTTCCTCGCCATATCCGAGCACTTCCGGTTCGTGTCCCGCGGCGTCATCCTCATCGACCTCCTGCTCACCATCCTCGCCGTGGCCGGGTTCCGGCTGGCAATCCGGCTCTTCTACCAGCGCCACAGCGCCTCCCTGGACGAGCTGATGTTCCGGGACAGGGCGCGGCCCGGGGTCCGGAGGGTCCTCATCGTGGGGACCGGGGCACGCGCTGAGAAACTCGTGCGGGAGATCCACGAGGACCACGGTGCCGCGTACCGGGTGGCGGGCTTCATCGAGACGGGACACGTGCACTGCGGCCTGAAGATCCACGGCGTCCCCATCCTGGGCTCCATGGAGGACATCCCCCGCCTGGTCATCGGCTTCGGCATTGAGGACATCCTCATCGCGGACTCCGCCCTGAAGCCCCGGAACATGGCCGCTCTCATGGAGGCGTGCGCCGACTGCCGGGTCCGGTTCCGGGTCATCCCGTCCTTCGAGGAGGAGATGCAGAAAGGGGCCTTCGGCAGCCTCAGGGACATCCGCATCGAAGACCTCATGGAGCGCGAGCCGGTGCGCATCGACATGGGCCACGTCCGCTCCGAGATCGAGGGCCGGCGCATCCTGGTCTCCGGCGCGGGCGGGTCCATCGGCTCTGAGCTCTGCCGGCAGATCCTCTCGTACGACCCTGCCGTGCTCCTCCTCGTGGACAACGCCGAGACCCCCCTGTACCACATCGAGATGGAGCTGAACGCGCTGAGGCCAAAGGGCTCGGAGGTCGCCATCGTCCCCTGCATCTGCGACGTGCGCAGCGGGAGGTCCATGGAGAAGATCTTCCGGAGGCACCGGCCCGACCTCGTGTACCACGCCGCAGCCTACAAGCACGTGCCCATGATGGAGCGCTCGCCCCTGGAGGCCATGAACACCAACATCCTGGGCACCTTCAAGCTGGCGTCCCTTTCCTGCAGGTACCATGTGAAGAAATTCGTGCTCATCTCCACCGACAAGGCCGTGCGCCCCACCTCGGTCATGGGAGCCACAAAGCGGGTGGCCGAGCTGGTGGCCCAGGCCCTGGGCGGCAACGGCACCCGGTTCGTGGTGGTGCGGTTCGGCAACGTCCTGGGGAGCAACGGCAGCGTGGTCCCGCTCTTCCAGCAGCAGATCGCCTCGGGCGGGCCGGTTACGGTCACGCACCCGGAGATCACCCGCTACTTCATGACCATCCCGGAGGCCGTCATGCTGGTCCTCCAGGCCGGGTGCATGGGTGAGGGCGGCGAGCTCTTCCTCCTGGACATGGGGAGGCCGGTGAGGATCTCGGACCTGGCGCGGAACATGATACGCCTCAGCGGGCTCATACCCGAGCGCGACGTGAAGATCGCGTACATCGGCCTGCGGCCGGGTGAAAAGCTCTACGAGGAGTTGCTCGTCGAGGGCGAGGGCATCGAGGACACGGCCTACGAGAAGATCAAGGTCTGCAGGAGCAGCGCTGCCATAGACGAGGAGCGCCTCTTCGAGGGCGTCGAGCGCATCGGCCTGCTCGTGAGGGACTCGGGCGACGAGAAGGCCGCCTATGCCGTCCTCGAGGGCCTCGTGCCGGAATTCAGGAGGCAGGCCGACGGTCAGTCTCCTCCGGCGGCGGAGAAGTCCTCTTCGCAAGGCACATCGGCAGCGAGCAGGCTTGTTGAATACTGAGAGGTCGTATTGCGGAGTGATTGCCCGGCGAGGATTCCGTATGGATAGCTCAGAGGATCAGGGGGTATCACTGCTTTTTCATCAATACGAGGAACACTTCAACGGTACAGCCGATATCCTTTGCTGGCTGTTTGAGCAATATGGGAGAGATATCCCGACCCGGATGGAATGGTGCAGTGGTACATCTGCCGTCTGTATGGCGGTATTGCTTGTGGGGACCTCTTTGGCGGATCTCACAAAAAAACCGAGTTTTTCCAGAATGGACGAAACCTCCCATGGCTTCAGGACAGGAGGCCTCCCCATGATCAGGCAACCTGGATCGCCTGCGCTCCGATGAATTCAGCCTTGAATTCCGGTTCTCCATCTTCAGGCAGCATCTCGATGACCTCCTTCAGGTTGTTCTTCAATTCATCAAGGCTTTCGGCCTGTGTGTGCCCCGGGGAATCCTGGCACACACATAGCCCACATACAGAACTGTATCGCTGAATTTTCTATGATGGCGGTATATATTTTCATGCTCACCTCATGATATGGATCTAGATGCATCTCTTCAAGGGAAGAGTCAAGTCTGGTCGGGGCACAGGGGATCAGAAAACCTGAGGTTAAAGTCTTCCAACCCTTGACGAGCACGGCGAGAGGGTGCTACATGCTTTGTCTTGATGATCGTTCTTTCATGAAGATGGCGTTGGAAGAGGCGCGAAAGGCCGCCGAGGCGGACGAGGTTCCCGTGGGAGCGGTCCTGGTGGCGGGCGAGACCATTGTCAGGGGCCACAACCGGATGATCATGGACCATGACCCCACGGCCCACGCCGAGATCGTGGTCATCCGCGAGGCCGCCCGGAGCATCGGCAACTACCGGGTGCTGGACTCGCGCATGTACGTAACCATCGAGCCGTGTATCATGTGCGTCGGAGCCATCGTGCAGGCCCGCATCGGACACCTCGTGTACGGGGCCAGGGACGAGCGCTACGGCGCGGTGGAGTCCATGATCCGGGGCTTCGAGCTTGACGTGAACCACCGGCCCGGGTTCAGTACCGGCGTGATGGCGGAAGAGGCCGCGTCGCTCATGAGGGCCTTTTTCCAGGCAAAGAGAAGGGGAGAGGTACCGAAGTGGTCATAACGGGGCCGACTCGAAATCGGCTGTCCCTTTCAGGGACCGGGGGTTCGAATCCCTCCCTCTCCGCCACCAAGAATATGACACAGGAAGTATGGAGAGATGCCCGAGTGGTCGAAGGGGCACGATTGGAAATCGTGTGTGCCGCTAATACCGGTACCGAGGGTTCGAATCCCTCTCTCTCCGCCAAGTAAAGGCCTTGCAAGCGGCCAGGTCTCCATGCAATACAGTGGTGCGAACCCCGTCAGGCCCGGGAGGGAGCAGCGGTAAGCAAGAAGCTGTATGTGTATGGTTAGGCCTGGCCTCTTGCAGGGCCTTTGTTTTCTTCTTCGATGGGTGAGGGTATGCGCACGGCAGGGATGGTCCCATGTATCAGGTCATAGCCCGGAAGTTCAGGCCCCAGCGGTTCGAGGACGTGGTGGGGCAGGAGCACGTGACGAAGGTCATCTGCAACGCCATCGAGCTGGGCCGGCTGCCCCACGCCTTCATCTTCTCCGGGCCCCGCGGCGTGGGCAAGACCTCGGTGGCGCGCATCCTGGCCAAGGCCGTGAACTGCGAGAAGGGCCTGTCCTGCACCCCGTGCAACGCCTGTCCCATCTGCGAGGACATCACGTCCTCGCGGTCCGTGGACGTGTTCGAGATCGACGCGGCCACCCACACGCAGGTGGAGAAGATCCGCGACCTCATCGAGAACTCCCGGTACACCCCGTCGATGGCCCGGTACAAGACCTTCATCATCGACGAGGTGCACATGCTCTCC
The DNA here is from genome assembly GCA_029547045.1 of Deltaproteobacteria bacterium. Classification (GTDB taxonomy): domain Bacteria; phylum Desulfobacterota; class Desulfomonilia; order UBA1062; family UBA1062; genus MWEI01. The sequence continues at coordinate 7,669 of JAKPQL010000036.1, forward strand.
CGCAGCGCCTTCAACGCGCTGCTCAAGACCCTGGAGGAGCCGCCCCCCCACGTGATCTTCATCCTCGCCACCACCGAGCTGGCCAAGGTGCCGGTCACGGTGCTGTCAAGGTGCCAGCGCTACGACTTCCGCCGGATCCCGGTGGAGGACATCGTGCAGCGCCTGCGGTCCGTGGCGGGCCAGGAGGGGATCCCGGTCACCGACGACGCGCTGCTCACCATCGCCCTGCAGGGTGACGGGAGCATGCGGGACGCCCAGGGCATCCTGGAGCACCTGTCCGCATCCGGCAAGGCCCTCATCGACGTGGACGCCGTCACCGAGGCTTTGGGGCTGGTGGGCAGGGCCACCATGCGGGACCTCGTCGCGTCCGTCATCAAGAAGGACGCGCCCGCCGCCCTGGACGTGATCGAGCGCGTGTACCGGTTCGGCCAGGACCTGAACCAGCTCTACCGGTCGCTCCTCGAGCAGTTCCGGAACATGATGGTCCTCAAGACGGGCTATGCCGGGCTGACGCTCCCCGAGGAGGAGATGCGCTTCCTCACGGGGCTCGTGGCAGAGGTGAGCCTGGAGGAGATCCACCGCTGTCTGAGCGTCCTCATCCGCTCCGAGGAGGACCTGAAGTATACAAGCCTGCCCCGGATAACCCTGGAGACCATCCTGCTGCGCATCATCTCCGCACCCCGGGTCGTGGACCTGCAGCAGCTCATCCAGGCGATCTCGTCCAAGGGTGCCGTGCTCCCCCAGACGGCCGCGCCGCAGGCCTCGCAGGTGGACCTCTACCGGAGGCCGCCCTCCACCCTGCCGGTGTCCTGGGAGGGCTTTCTTGCCTACCTCAGGGACCACGACTCCCCCCTGCACGCCATGATCTCCAGCGCCCGGGTGGAGCAGGCTGGCCAAGACGAGGTAAGGCTGATCTGTCCGAGCCAGTTCCTGGCCGACCAGATCCTCAAGGCCCTGCCGGATATCACCAGCCGCGCCAGCGCTTTCCTCCAGAAGGGCATCTCCCTGAAGGTGGAGGTGCAGGGCAACGGGGACGGCGCCCGGAAGGCAAAGCCCTCCGAGATGCGGGCCCAGGCCATGAAGACACCCATCGTGAAGGAGATCATGATGGAGTTCGACGGGGTGGTGAGGAATGTCAAGCCCAGGGAATAGCACCATCACCGCCATCGAGGGGGTCAGGGTGGGGCACTGCACCGACCTGGCCGGGGGCACGGGAGTCACGGTGGTCCTCTTCGACCCGCCCGCACGCGGCGCCGTGGACATGACCGGTATGGCCACCTCCACCCGGCAGATCGACTCCCTGGACATGATGCACCCGGGCGTGTGTGTCCACGGACTGTGCCTGGCCGGCGGGTCGGCCTTCGGCCTCGACTCGGCTGCCGGCGTGAGCCGGTTCCTCGTGGAGCACGGCATCGGGCTCGACCTCGTGGTGGCCCGTGTCCCGGTGGTCCCCACCGCGGTCATCTTCGACCTGTCGTTCATGGACCCGTCCGCCCGCCCCACGCCCGACATGGCCTATGAGGCCTGCAGGGGCGCATCCCGGTCCCCGGTGGAGCAGGGCTGCGTGGGCGCCGGCACCGGCGCCACCTGCGGCAAGCTCCGGGGGGTGGCCAGTGGGACCAAGGCCGGCCTCGGCTCCAGTCTCGTCACGGGTGCCGGGGGAGTACTGGTAGGAGCCATGGTGGTGGCCAACCCCTTCGGCGATATCCTCGATGCCCAGGGCCGAATCCTGGCGGGCGCCCGGGAAGGCTCGCGGTTTCTCGGCATGGGCGAGGCCATCGCCCGGGGCGAGGTGAGGGAGCGCTTCGGCTCTCCCGGAAACACCACGCTCTGTGTGGTGGTGACGGACGCCCTCCTGGACAAGGTGACGGCCATGCAGGTGGCCCGCATGGCCGGTCAGGGGCTTTCCCGGCACATCGTGCCTTTCAACACCCCCTTTGACGGTGACATGGTCTTCTGCCTCTCCGTGGGTGAGAAGACCGCCAACCCCCTCCACCTGGGCGTACTCGCGGCCCAATCGGCCACCGATGCCCTCATGAACGCCCTGAAGCACGCCCGCGGCATGGGTGGCATTCCCGCCCCGAGAGACCTCGGCTGAATTTCCGGACCCGCCCGGGGAAGGATATCTCACGAACCCCGCTCTGCACACAACCCCTGAGGGAGGTGTGCGATGAAGGGCTGGTGCGGGTTTACCGGGCGGTCAAAACCGTTGACAAAGGATATGCACTTGGGTACAAGGGAAGACCGTGGCGGAGTAGCTCAGGTGGTCAGAGCATGCGGCTCATATCCGCAGTGTCGGGGGTTCAAATCCCTCCTCCGCTACCACCCCTTATAAATTCCCCCCCGCCTCCTGCGCACAGGGGCGGGGGATGCAGGTCAGAAGTACTTCCTCAGAATGGCCATGCCCATCATGCCAGAGCCCAGGAGGAGCATGGTGGCGGGTTCCGGGACAGGCGCCGTGCCGGGAACTTCGTTGTACGGCCCCTCGCCCGTGTAATCGTTGCCGGTGAAGTTGTCCGTGACATATGATTCGACAATGACCGTGGTGGGGACGACGAGCTGGGTGTCCTTGGGCGCTGTACCCGTCGGGGTGGTCTTGCCGGTGTCCCTGTCATCGGGCTTGGTGCCCGTGTATACCGGAGAATCCTCCGTGGGTGGGGTGATGAAGAATCCCCGTGACAGGATGACTGTGGTCAATGCGCTGGATGACGTCGGCGAGTATCCCTGAAGGGGGTCGGTCGTCATGTCGGCAGAGCTCAGGGGAATAGCAAATGACGCACAAGGGATGAGCGCGAGAATCAAGGCCGTGATGAATAATTTTTTTCCCATATGTATTCCTCCCTTAGCTGGCCCTCTGTGTACTGCACAATTGATGCCAACCCCTTTGTAGCATAACAACCAGAGATAACTGAAGAAAAAGAACACTACAGCATGATGGAAGGGGCCAATATGCTGCAATATGTAAAAAATATACCACAAGTGTCCAAAGAATTACCCTTATCCCGGCAGGCGAGATGAGGATATCGCTTCCCCTCATGTGCGCCGTGATGCCAGCCATGGCATCCTTTTATATTACGATGCATGACCCATCGAAACAAGACCGCTCTCCGGATTTCTGCGGCAGGCTCCATGCTTGCCCGTCCTTTCAAGTTTTGCTTTCCCTGGCAGACCTGATTATTTATAGTGAGGGCATTGTCATGGAGGTTTTCTGAGGTGAGAGATATCGCAGTGGGCTTTTTATGGCACATGCACCAGCCATATTACAAGGATCCTGTCCTGGGTGCGTACCAGATGCCCTGGGTCCGCCTCCACTCCATCCGCGGATACCACGACATGGCTGCCCTGCTCATGGAATATCCCGATGTCAGGTGCACCTTCAACCTCGTCCCTTCCCTCCTGCAGCAGATCATGGACTACACCGACCAGGGGTGCAGGGACAATGATTTCCTCCTGTCCATGAAGGACCCGGACGACCTCACCTGGGAGGAAAAGAAGCAGGTGGTGCTCAGGTTCTTCATGTGCAACAAGCAGACCATGATCACCCCGCTGCCCAGGTTCCTGGGCCTGTTCGGAAAACGCGGACGCATCAGGTCGTCCGGCGACCTGGAAGCAGCTGCCCGGGAGTTTTCCAGCCAGGACATCCTCGACCTCCAGGTGCTCTTCAATCTCGCCTGGGCCGGTTTCATGCTGCGCAGGGACACGGGCATCGCGGCCCTCATCCGGAAGGGGAAGGGATTCACGCAGGAAGACAAGCGCTACCTCCTCGAAAGTCACATCGAAACCATGGGAAAGGTCATCCCGGCCTACCGGCGCCTTGCCCATTCAGGCCAGATAGAACTCACCACCTCCCCCTTCTACCACCCCATCGGCCCCCTGGTCATGAATGTGGAGTATGCCCTGAGGTCCATGGATACGCCGCTCCCCGATGAGCCCTTCTCCCATCCGCAGGATCTGGACCTGCAGATCAGGAGGTCCCTGGACTTCCATGAGCGCCTCTTCGGCACGAGGCCTGCCGGTCTGTGGCCGCCCGAGGGGTCCGTCTGCCCCGAGATGGTGGAGCTGCTCTCCTCGAACGGCATCCAGTGGACAGCCACCGACGAGGACATCCTCTTCTCAAGCCTGCGTCAGACCAGGACGGGGTCACAGCTCTACCGTCCCTACCGGGTCGTCTACGGCAGCGCCAATGTGTCCATGTTCTTCAGGGACAGGCAGCTCTCCGACCAGATCAGCTTCAACTATGCCAGGAACCTCCCTGCCCAGGCGGTGGACGACCTCATGCACCACCTGCAGAACATCTGCAGGGCGGCCAAGGGCTACGATACCGTCCCCTTTGTCCCTATCATCCTGGATGGGGAGAATCCATGGGAATACTATCCCGACGGCGGAGAAGGATTCCTGCGGGGCGTGTATGAGCGGCTGAGCAGATCGGAAGAGATCGGCACGTCCCGGTTCCAGGAATTCCTCCTGGAGCACCCGCCCCGGCAGACCATCAGGAACCTCTATACCGGGTCCTGGATAAACAGGAATTTCCGCATATGGATCGGCCACGAGGAGGACAGGAGGGCCTGGGAATACCTCGCCCGGACGCGCAGGTACGTGGAGGCGAAGGGTGAGGCGGCGCACCCCCTGGCCTGGGAGGAGATCCTCATCGCCGAGGGGAGCGACTGGTTCTGGTGGTACGGCGACGAGTTCACCACGGAGAACGACGAGGAGTTCGACCGGATCTTTCGGGGCCACCTGATGAACTGCTACGAGCTCCACGGCGACCAGCCCCCGGAAGAGCTTTCCCTGAGCATCATCACCCCCCATGACGCCGTGCCCCTGAGCATGCCCGTCGGTTTCGTCACGCCGGTACTTGACGGTACCCTGACGCACTTCTACGAGTGGCACAAGGCCGGGTGTTATCAACCTTCGGACGATGCCAAGAGCATGTTCAAGCACGCCCGATACGTCCGGGCGCTCTACTTCGGGTTCGACGTGGAACTGCTCCACCTCAGGGTGGACTTCCTTGCCCCGGCCGGGGATCTGGTGATCGCGCTCCAGGTGGACCAGCCGGAACAGGTCCGGGTTCGCATACCCGTGGGCGGCCCCGTCATGATCCTGGAGCGCCCTTCCGCGGGGCGGTTCATGCCCGCGGGCGAGTTGACCACCGTTGCCCACCGCGACATCCTGGAGCTGAGCATTCCCTTCTCGGAACTCCGTGCCACAGCCTCCCAGAGGCTGCGGTTCTCCCTGTCCGTGCTCAAGGACGAGCTCGAGGTGGAGCGGCACCCGGCCACCGGTTTTCTCTCCATAACCATTCCCGATACGAGCTTTGAAAGGGTGATGTGGCATGTCTGAAAAAATTCTCCTCGCATTCTGTGTCCATTCCCACCAGCCGGTGGGCAACTACGAGTCCGTGTTCGAGCAGGGAGCACGCGAGTGCTACCTGCCCTTCCTGAAGATCCTCCAGGAATACCCGCAGATCCGCGTGACACTGCATTACACGGGGCCCCTGCTGGAGTGGTTCGAGAAGAACTCCCCGGAGTTCTTCGACATCCTTGCGGGGCTCGTGGACAGGTCGCAGGTGGAACTCATGGGTGGAGGGTTCTACGAACCCATCCTCCCGGTCATCCCGGAGCGGGACGCCCTGAGCCAGATCGAATACACCAAGGCCTCCCTGTCCGGGAGGTTCGGCACGGTGCCGCGGGGCATGTGGTGCGCCGAGCGGATCTGGGACCCCAGCCTCCCCAAGAAGATACGGGGCGGCGAAACGGTTGAATACACCCTGCTGGACGACAGCCACTTCCTCTCCGCCGGACTGTGCCCCGAAGATGTCCATGGGTACTACATCACCGAGCGGGAGGGGTATCCCCTCAAGGTCTTCCCCATTGACATGAACCTGCGCTACCTGATCCCGTTCAAGGAGCCCCACGAGATCATCGAGTACCTGCTGCGCCTGCGGGCGCGCGGCGTCCGGGTGGCCACCTACGGAGACGACGGAGAGAAGTTCGGCATGTGGCCGGGCACCTATTCCTGGGTGCTCGAGCAGGGGTGGCTCAGGAGGTTCTTCGATGCCATGCTCCAGGTCACCGATCAGATCGAGGTCGTGCCGCTTGCCGATGTCCTGGAGAGGTACCCGCCCCGGGGGCTGGTGTACCTGCCCACTGCGACGTACCAGGAGATGATGGAATGGAGCCTCCTGGCCCCCCAGGGCAGATACTACGAGGAGCTCGTCAAGCGGGCCAAGAGTGAGCACGACTGGGACCGGAAGCGGGCCTTCCTGCGCGGCGGCATGTGGGACAACTTCCTCTCCAAGTACCGAGAGTCCAACCTCATGCACAAGAAGATGCTCCGGGTCAGCTCCCTTGCCCAGGAATACGGGCCCGATCCCGAGGCCCTTCGATACCTCTACCGCTCTCAGTGCAACTGTGCCTACTGGCACGGGCTGTTCGGGGGGATCTACGTGGGGGCGCTCCGGCATGCCGTGTACGAGAACCTCCTCAAGGCCGAGGAGGTTCTCGATGCCAGGAGGCTGGCCGGGAAGTCGTGGGTGGTGGAGCACAGGGATCACGATCTGGACGGCCACGAGGAGATCCTCATCTCCGGCAGGCGCCTGAACTGCGCCATCTCGCCCCACGACAACGCGGCGGTTTTCTCCCTGGAACACAAGCCGCTCCATTACAGCCTGTCCAACATCCTCATGCGCACCCCCGAGATCTACCACAAGGATGTCCTCAATCCCCAGGTACGCAAGAAGAAGACCGAGGGAGAACCGCTTTCCATCCACGACATCCCCCATGAAGGCAGCGAGGAGTTCAGGGAGCTCCTGGTCTACGATGCATACCGCAAGGATTCGTTCATCACCCATTACCTGGAAACGCCGGCCTCGGTGGAGAAGATCCTGAGGGAGAACCGCATTGAGCATTCCCTCACGGCGCAGCTGCACTTCGCCCTGGTGTCACGAGCAGAGGACGAAGGCGGCATAACCCTCGAGTTCGCGGCCGAACTGGGGGGCATCGCGGTGAGAAAGACCTACCGGTACGATGCGTCGGGCTCCATCCTGCTGTCCCATGCCATTACGCCCCTGAATGAGAACACCTGGATCGTCGTTGAGTGGAACATCTTCACCCTGAGCGGTGAGAAGCCCGTGGTGGACGGCAATACCATGGACATCGACCGGGGGGTGTACCGGTCGAAGGCGGTGGTCATCAGGGATACCCACCGGGGCCTTGCTGTCAGGATCGAGTCCGAGGCCCACTGGGTCGTCTGCGTGGTCCCCATCGAGTGCGTTTCCCAGAGCGAGGAGGGGCTGGAGAAGACCTTCCAGGGGTGGAGCGTCTACTTCATGCTGCAGTGCGCGGGGGACGTGCCCGATGTCGCGTTGAGGGTGGAGTAGGCATGTCCGAGCTGCGCAAGGACCCGGTGGTGGAGCGGTGGGTGCTCGTGGCGGACGATGCCCTGCGCTCGCCCGTGATCCCCCGAAGCCGGGATCGCATCGATGGAGGGCTTCTCTGTCCCTTCTGCCCGGGGAACGAGCACCTCTGCCCGCCGGACATCTTCGCAAACGCCCCGAATGGCTTCGTTTCCGTACACGCCGGCTGGCAGCTCCGGGTGATACCGAACCGTTCCCCGCTGCTCATGGTGGAGGAGGGGCACCGCCGCTCGGGCGAAGGGCTCTATGACAAGATAACGGGTGTGGGCGCCAACGAGGTGTTCATCGAGACGCCCGAGCACGGTATCCGCCAGTCGCAGATGAGCCCGGCCCAGCTGGAGTGCCTCATCTGGGCGTATCAGAGCCGCATCCACGACCTCAGAAAGGACGGGCGGATACGCTCGGTGTACATCTACAAGAACTGCGGCGTTCAAGCGGGAGCCACCCTTGACCACGGGTACTCGCTCCTCGTGGCGCTCCCCATTGCCCCCCGGGCGGTGGCAGAGGAGGTAGAGGGCGCCAGGAGGCATTTCCTCATCAAGGAACGCTGCATCTACTGCGACGTGATCCACCAGGAGACCGCAGCCGAGACCAGGCTCGTCGCCGAATCGACGTGCTTCATCGCCATTGAGCCCTTTGCGCCCAGGGTTCCCTTCGAAACCTGGATCCTGCCCAGGAGGCATGCACCGCGGTTCGAGCACATCGAGCCCGCGGAGGTGCACGACCTGGCGCTGATTTTCAGGGAGGTCATGTCCAGGATCGATGCAGGCCTGTGCAGCCCTGACTACAACTACTGGATCCATTCCGCGGCGTTCGGCAACGAGTGCGACCCCTATTACCACTGGCACATGGAGATCCTCCCCCGCATCGCCCCGCCCACGGGCCTCGAAGGGGGGACCGACCTCTACTACAACACCACCCTGCCCGAGGATGCGGCCGAGTACCTGAGGAGGCTGGTGATCCCGTGAAGGGGGTCCCCGGGATGCGACCATGCCGAGATTCTTTGCCGAGATCCTGAACCACCGCTCCGCACGCATCACTGACAGGGCCGCTGTCCATCACATCACCGGCCCACTGCGAAGGCGCACCGGGGACGAGCTGGCCATCCGGGTAGGCCCGCAGGGGTATAGGGCCAGGATCACCGGTATCCGGAAGGAATCGCTCTTGCTGGAGATCCTCCGGGAGGAGACGCTGCAGGACCGGTGTGCCGGCGCGATCCACCTCTGCCTGTGCCTCTTCGATCTCAGGGACATGGAGGAAACGCTGCGGTACGCCACAGAGCTCGGCGTGACCGCCTTCCATACAGCCGTCTCCACGCGATCCAGCGTCCGATCCATCACCGCCTCCCGCATGGCCCGCTGGCACGCAATCGTACAGGAGGCGGTGAAGCAGTGCGAGAGAAGGTCCATCCCGCCCATACACGGCCCGCTTCCCCTGGAGGACCTCGTGCGGGGTGTGTCGCGGCAGTGGGGGCTCAGGCTGTTCGCCCACCGTGACGCCGTGCAGAGGGTCCCGGCGGGCGTTGCGGGCGATGCCGGCATCGTCATCGGTCCGGAGGGGGGGTTCACCCCGGAGGAGGTCAGGCTGATGGAGGCCGACGGCATGACCCCGGCGAGCCTGGGAGGAACCACGCTGCGGGCAGTGACCTCGGCCATCGCGGCCGTGGGTCTCCTCGGGCAGGAGCCTTCCTGAGGCAGGCCCCCGGCCGGGAGGCAGACTACCCCTTCTTCCCTGTCTGCAGCCGGGAGAGCAGGGCCTGAGCCTGCGACTTCTCCGGGAAGGGTCTGGTGCTGCCCAGCGCCCTCTTCAGGTAGCCTTCGGCCTCGGTTCCCCGCTTCAGGTCCGCCAGGGCGAGCGCGATGTGGTAGAGGATCGTCGGCTCATCGACGAGCTTCTCGGCGGCGACCTGGAACTGGCCCAGGGCATTGTCCGGCATGCCCTTCTTCAGGTAGACGTACCCCAGCGTATCCGCCACCCGGGGGTCTTCCGGGTACATGTCCTTGGCGGTTTGCGCCAGCCTGAGGGCCTCGTCGAGATCAGCCCGGCTGCCCTGCTCCGCAAGCATCCATGCGAGGTTGTTCGCAGCCAGGCCGTTCTTCGGGTCCCTGTCGAGCACGTACTTGTATGCCTTCTTCGCCGATTCCGCATCCCCCTTGCCCTGGTGGAGGAGCGCCAGCATGGAGGCCGCCCCCAGGTCCGAGGGGTTCTTGTGCAGGATGGCTTCGTATTCGTCCAGGGCCTTCTGGGTCATGTTGTTCCTGACATAGTACTGCGCCAGGGCATGGTAGAGGGGCTCCTTCTTCGGGTCGGTCTTGATGGCCTGCTTGATCTCGGCCAGGGCCTGCTCCTTGTTGCCCTGCCCCTCCAGGAGCGCTGACAGGACCATGTGGCACCCTGCTGAGCCGGTCTTGGCACAGATCGCGGAGACCTTCTCCGTTGCCTGCCGCCATCCCGCCTGGGAGGGGGCCAGGGCGGCATAGAGCGCGAGGGCCTCCTCGTTGTCCGGATAGAGGGACAGCGCGCGGTCCGCCACCGGGTACGCGCTCTTCCTGTCTTTCTGGTCCAGGAAGTATCGGATCTGCGCGTGCAGGGTGATCCATTCGTCCGGGGCCTTCTCCTTGAGAGAATCTATGTAAGGCCGGGCCGCGGCGGGGCCTGAGGACCGGAGCGCCGAAAGCGCCCCGATATAGAGGATGTCCGGGGTGATCACCCCGTGCTTCGCCATGAGATCGGCCTCGGCCAGGGCCTGCGTGAACTCCCCCTGGAGGAAATGGATCTTTGCCATCATGCGGTGGAGCACGATGTTCTGGTCGTTCTCCTTCAGAGCGCTGGCAACGAGCTCCCGCGCCTTCTTGATGTCACCCTTGAGGAGGTATGCCTGGCCCGCGGTGGAGGCGACGTCAGGGCTCAGGGAGGCTGTCTTCAGGGGCTGCTCCAGTACCTCCAGGGCCTTGGCGGCGTTCTTCTCGTCCAGGTAGATCTGGGCCAGCAGGACCCGCGAGAGGATGTCCTTGGCATCTGTTTCAATGGTCTCCGTGAGCAGCTTCTTCGCCTCCCCGGGGTTCTTCTTTTCGAGATAGAGCTGGGAGATCAGGGTGCGGATCTGGGTGGTGTCCTTGATGTCCCGGGCCTTCTGTGCTGCCCTCAGCGATCCGTCCAGGTCTTTCCTGGTATGGAGGATGGTGGCCTCCAGCAGGTAGGGCTCCGGGCTGTCCGGATACTTTTTCCGGAGCGTCTCGAGCTGATTCGTGTAGAGGGCGTCCATCTTGTTCCGCGCATAGAACATGGCCAGGGCAACGCCGGCCGTGACGCTCTCCCCGGACACCTTGTAGGCCTCCTCGGCCCATTTCGTTGCGGCAGGGGTGTCGTTGCGTGACGCATAGACGTCGCTCGCCATGAAGCGCAGCCTGGTGGACTTGGGGAACAGGGTCGTGCCCTTCTCTATCACGGTGAGGGCATCAGGGGTCATGCCAACGGCCATGTACATCTGGGCGATGTTGATGTACATCTCCTCGGTGGGGTTCGGTTCCTTGATCAGGGCCTCCATGATGGCAATGCCCTCGGAGCGCTTACCGCCCATGAACAGTGACTGGGCGAGCACTTCCCGCGCGATGAGATGCTTGGGGTCGATCTCGAGGATTGCCTTCGCCTCGGCCTGGGCGCGGTCATACTTCTTCGCCAGCAGGAGCATGGAGGCGATGTACTCCCTGGCCTTTACGTTTTTCGGCTCCGCCCTCGAGGCCTTGGAGAAGGACATGAAGGCCTCCTGGGGCCTGCTCAGCTTCAGCTGCGCCTCGCCGAGGCTGATGAGCGTCTTGGCGTCGTCGGGTGCTATCTGCAGGGCGTTCTGGTACTGGATGACGGCCTCTGCGTACTTGCCGTCCTCCTGGTACTTCTGAGCGCTTGCGAGGTAGGCCTCGCGTTTTTCCTCCGGGCTCTTGCTGCAGCCGGCGACCAGGACAACCATGACCATGAACAGGACCGCTGTGGACAACCTCCCCATATACCCCCTCCCTCGATTCGTGGGGTCACCATAGCACAGAAGGCGGACCAGGAAAAGCCGCATCAAGGCCGCCGGAATCCCGGCTTCAGGAGTTCCCCCGTGACCGGGGTGTCCACCCGGCGGGACATGTGTATGAGATTTGCGTTGACGAGGCTGATCCTCTTCTGTGATAAAAACGGATGATTGGGGGTGTACGGACCGATCTGCGTGACGCTCCCCTGTTTCCATCCAGAAAAGATTGCGGTTTTCCGATAAAGGGATAGATGAAGAGGCTCTTTTCCGCAGCCTTGCTTTTGATTCTTGACATTGCAGTGGCCTTCGGGGCGGTGTACCTGGGAAAATTCTTCCAGAGGCTGCTTCCGGAGGTGTGCCTTCCCGACGAGCTCCTGTGGGTAAAGGCCGGGGTATACACCGGGGTGACGGTCCTGTGCTTCTATTTCCAGGACCTCTACGACTGGAAGTACTGGAAGAAGACCTCGGAGCTCATCTCGTCCATCCTCCTGGGTGAGGGGCTGACACTGATCATCCTGGCGGTGCTCTACTATATCCTTCCCGTGGTCGGTCTGGAGCGGGATGTACTGCTCATGGCCATCGCCGTGACCCTGGTGCTCGTGTTCCTCTTCCGGGTGGTCTACCTCAAGCTGAGGTTCACCCAGTACACCGGACTGCGGGTGGTCATCTTCGGAGACGGCGAGAATGCCAAGTTCCTCTACCGGGAGATACGTTCCGGGGGGTACCCGGTGATCTTCGAGGGGTATGTGGGCCGGAGTAACTGGGATCTCCCCCTGAGGTGTCTGGGAGAGGTCTCGGATCTCACCGGAATGATCAGGAAGATGGAGCCGGATCTGCTGGTGGTGGCCCCCGACGGGTGGCGGGGCACCCTGCCTGTCGAGGACCTCCTCAGGGTGAAGTTCACCCTGTGCGACGTCATCGACGGGCCCACCTTCTACGAACAGGTCACCGGGAGGATCCTCGTGGAGGAGATCCGGCCGAGTTCCATCATCTTCACCCGGGGGTTCCAGAGCTCGCGCTTCCAGGACATCGTGAAGCGGATGTTCGACCTGGTTTTCGCCCTGGTCGGCCTGGTCCTCTCCTCGCCCATCATGCTCTTCACAGCCGCTGCCATACGCCTGGAGTCGCCGGGGCCCATCTTCTACCTCCAGCACCGGGTGGGTATGGACGGGAAGGACTTCAAGGTGATCAAGTTCCGGTCCATGCGGCAGGATGCCGAGAAGGACGGGCCCCGGTGGGCCAGCGAGAACGACCCACGCATCACGCGGGTGGGAAGAATCATCCGGAAGCTGCGCATCGACGAACTCCCCCAGTTCATCAACGTGATCAAGAACGACATGAGCTTCGTCGGCCCCCGGCCCGAGCGGCGCTTCTTCGTGGACCAGCTCGAGAAGGCAATACCCTTCTATGCCCTGCGGCTGCATGCCAAGCCGGGCATCACCGGCTGGGCGCAGATCAACTATCCCTACGGGGACACCGTGGAGGATGCGAAGGAGAAGCTCAAGTACGAGCTGTACTACATGAAACACCGCTCCCTGTGGCTCGATCTGGTGATCATTTTCCAGACCCTCAAGGTGGCCGTCAAGGGCCGCGGGTCCCAGTAGCCCGTTCCGGCAGTCCTGTCTCTTGATTCCTGCGCGGTGAATGTGCCTTACAGGGCGCTCAGGACGAGCGGCCCGTTCGCGGTGACGGCGATGCTGTGCTCGAAGTGGGCGGAAAGCGAGCCGTCTGCAGTGACTGCGGTCCATCCGTCCGGCCGTATGCTGACCTTCCAGGTCCCCTCGTTCACCATGGGCTCGATGGCAAAGGTCATTCCCTCCTTCAGCACGGGTCCGGTGCCTTTCCTGCCGAAGTTGGGGATCTGGGGGTCTTCGTGCAGGAGCTTCCCGATGCCGTGGCCCACGAACTCCCTCACCACGTGGAATCCGGCCGATTCCACGACCTTCTGGATCGCGGCGGAGATGTCGTGGAGGCGGTTGCCCGGGCTGGCCTGGCCGATCCCCTCGTACAGGGCCTTCTCCGTGACATCCATGAGCCGTCTGGCCTTCGGTGAGATCTCCCCCACGGCAAAAGTCCGCGACGAGTCTGAGTAGAACCCCTCATGGAGCGCCCCCACGTCGATGCTCACGATGTCTCCCGTCATGAGCCTCCGGCTCGACGGGATGCCGTGGATGACCTCTTCGTTCACCGAGGTGCAGAGGGTGCAGGGATACCCCCGGTACCCCTTGAAAGCGGGAGAGGCATGGTGCGAGCGGATGAAGAGCTCCGCCTCGGCGTCGAGCTCGGCGGTGGTGATCCCGGGCTGCACCATGGGCGCGAGGTGCTCGAACAGCTGGGCCAGGATGCGGTTTGCCTCCCGCATGATGGAGATCTCATGGGGTGACTTGAGGATGATCATCCATCAAGGACCTTTTTCAGGGGATACTCGATGATGCCCCTGGCCCCTGCCTTGAGGAGCTCTGGGATGAGTGAGCGGGAGTGTGACTCGTTGATGATGATCTCCAGGGAGTACCACTGCGGATCGTGGAGCGGCGAGACAGTGGGGGAGGTCAGGGCGGGGAGCATCCTGATGACTGCCTCCAGAGAGTCCTTGGGCGCGTTCATCTTCAGGCCCACCATGCCAGCGGCCTGCAGGGCCGATTTCAGCATGAGCGCGATCTGCTCGATCTTGGAGCGCTTCTTCGGGTCTCTCCACGATTTCCTGTTGGCGATGAGCTTGGTATTGGTGACGAGGAGTTCGTCGATGATCCGCAGGTTGTGCGCCCTGATGGTGGACCCGGTCTCGGTGACCTCCACGATGGCATCCGCCAGGCCCTCCACCACCTTGGCCTCGGTGGCGCCCCAGGAGAACTCCACCTCCACGGGGATGCCCCGCTCCCGGAAAAACTGCCGGGTGAAGTTCACGAGCTCGGTGGCGATCTTCTTGCCCTTCAGGTCGTGGATGGTTTTGATGGGAGAGGCATCGGCCACGGCAAGGACCCACTTGGCCGGTTTCTGTGTGGCCTTGGAGTAGACGAGGTCCGCCACTTCCACCACGTCGGATCCGTTCTCCAGGATCCAGTCCTTGCCGGTGAGCGCCAGGTCGAACAGCCCGGATTCCACGTACCGCGACACCTCCTGGGCCCTCACCAGGGCGCACTCGATGTCCGCATCGTCGATGGTGGGGAAGTAGCTGCGGGACGAGGTTCCGATGATCCAGCCCGCATCCTTGAACAGCTCGATGGTGGAGGTCTGGAGGCTTCCCTTGGGGATGGCCAGGCGTATCAGACTCATTTCTTGTATACCTCTTTCGGGTCGAATATCTTCACGCCGTCCTCGTGCGCCACGCCGCCTTCAACCTTGAGGAAGAAGCACGACCGGTACCCGGTGTGGCAGGCCGCCCGGCCGATCTGGTTCACCTTGAGGAGGATGGTGTCGTGGTCGCAGTCGATGCGGATCTCGCGCACCTCCTGCACGTTGCCGGATTCCTCCCCCTTTCTCCAGAGCCTGTTCCTCGAACGGCTGAAGTAGCAGGCCCTGCCGGTGCGGAGCGTCTCCCGGAAGGACTCCTCGTTCATGTACGCGAGCATGAGCACTTCGCCCGTTGCCGCATCCTGTGCGATGGCCGGGACGAGACCGCCCGACTTTTCAAAATCCACCAGCTTTTCCATGGCATCACTCCTGTGAGGGGGGCTTAACAGGTTTTCGTAAAACGTGTCAAGGGACATGTCCCCGGGGGAGAAGAGGGGAATACGCGGGTACCCTGTCCATGCTGTGGCCTGGGGAAGGCCCCTTCAGGGCTTGTTGATGCTGAGGCCCAGCACGTCTTCCGCCGCCTCCTTGAGGAGCTCCGCCATGGTGGGGTGGGGGTAGCAGGGGGCCAGGAACTCCTCCACGCTGAGGCGGCGCTGAACGGCCAGGGAGGCCCAGGAGATGAGCTCCGTGGCATGGGGGGCCACGATGGTCACGCGCTCCATGAGGCCCTCGGGGCTGCAGAGGACCGTTGCGAAGCCCTCGGATTCATCCATGGTGCGGGCCCTGCCCAGGGAGGACACCGGGAAGGTGCCCGTCTTTCTTCCCTCGCCGTCCCTCGACCGGCCCACCGACGCCACCTCGGGATGGGTGAACACCACCGAGGGGATGGCGGAATAGTCCATGGTCCTGGTGGTGTCTCCCAGGATGCGAGCAACGGCAACCTGGGCCTCCTTGGATGCCACATGGGCGTACATGTGCGCTCCCGTGACGTCGCCCACTGCGTAGACGCCGGGAAGGTTCGTCCGCATGGTCCCGTCCACCAGGATACCGCCGGCGGGTGTCAGCGCGATGCCGAGCTCCGAGAGCCCGTTCGGGACCACCGCCTCACGGCCTACGCACAGGAGAATGCTGTCGCCGATGAGGGTCTGGCGACCTGACGGCGTCTCCACGGTGAGCGAGTACTGCGAGTTTTTTTCCACCGACACCACCCTTGCCGATGTCACGAAGTGGATCTTCCGGTACGCTGACACCAGGGTCCGGGAGACCTCCTCGTCCTCGGTGGCCAGGACCCTCTCCATGGCCTCCACGACGGTCACCCCGGCCCCGAGGTGCGAGAAGATGTGGGCCATCTCCATGCCGATGACCCCGCCGCCCACGATGAGCAGCGAGGCCGGACTCGAACGCAGGTCAAAGACCTCGTCGCTCGTCATGAGCCCCGGGACATCGAACAGGGCTGGCCGCTTGGGCCGGGAACCGGTGGCGATGATGATGGAGGACGCCTCGACATGGGCCTCGCCGATGTGCAGTGAGTGCTCCCCCGTGAATCGCGCATACCCGGGGTACACATCCACCCCTGCCCGGGAAAGGAGATGCTCGATCCCCTTGACGAGCCGGGTCACGATCCTGGTCTTGCGCCTGTGCAGGTTCTCCAGGGAGAGGGACGCCGTGACGGGGTCGAGCCCGTAGCGCTGGGCATTGGCCATCCGGATCACGAGGCCGATGCTCTCGATGTAGCTTTTGGCCGGGATGCAGCCCCTGTTGGTGCAGACACCCCCGCACTGCGCCCCTTCGGCGATGCCGACCTTCAGCCCCTTTCTGGCTCCGAGCAGGGCGGCGGTGTATCCCCCCGGTCCTGCGCCGATGACGAACAGGTCATAGTGATGTGGCGTGTTCATGGTCAGGGTCTCTTCCTCTTCTTCTCCGGAATGGGGTAGTAGATGTCGATGTAGGAGTGTTTGAAGACGCCGAGTGCCTCCCGGTGGATCTGGAGCATCTGCCTGCGGACCAGGGCCAGCCTGTGCAGCTCGTTGAACCTGTCCACCAGCGCGTTGTACTCTGCCGGGTCCCCGGTCTGCTCGAGTACGGCATCCAGCTCCTTCATGCGGGCGAGGACCACTTCGAGCTGGTGGCCGGTGTTGCCCAGGGCCTTGGCCATCTCCTCCTGGAGCTCTTTCTGGGTCTTGTCCACACCGTCTGTGTCTTTCTTTTTAACCACAGCAATGGGCTATAGCATACAAGCCCTGACCGTGAAAGCCCCGGGCCCCGGGGTAATGTTCACGGCCACGGTTCTGTGGTAGTATGCGATGTACACACACATCAAGATTTGTGTCCTGATAACCGATAGACACGTGTATACGGAGGGTTAGATGAATCGTGACGTGATTTCAGGGCACCATGACACCGCGGTGCAGTCCCTGGGGAAGCCGACCATCACTTCGCCCGTGCACGGGACGACCATCTTCGTGGACGACTCCGATCGGGTGGTGGTGGAC
This sequence comes from Deltaproteobacteria bacterium, assembly GCA_029547045.1. Taxonomy (GTDB): domain Bacteria; phylum Desulfobacterota; class Desulfomonilia; order UBA1062; family UBA1062; genus MWEI01. The sequence continues at coordinate 24,824 of JAKPQL010000036.1, forward strand.
ACCTCCCTTGCCTTCTTCAACCGGTGTGCGGCAGGTGAGTCCGTACCGCTGTCCTTCGAACTTGCAGGGCCGCGCAGGAAGATCTACTTCGACCCGTCCAAGACCAAGTGCGCCATCGTCACCTGTGGCGGCCTGTGTCCGGGCATCAACGACGTGATCCGGGGCATCGTGCTCGAGCTGTACCATGCCTACCATGTGGAGAACATCTCCGGCATCCCCTTCGGACTGCAGGGCTTCATCCCTTCGTTCAAACACCCCCTGGTGGATCTCACCCCGGCGTCCGTGGAGCAGATCCATGAGATCGGGGGCACCGTGCTCGGATCCTCCCGGGGTTCCCAGGACATCTCGGAGATGGTGGATGCCATGGAGCGGCTGAACCTGAACATCGTGTTCTTCATCGGCGGCGACGGCACCCTCAAGGCCGCTTCCGCCGTGGCGAGGGAATCGCTGGCGCGAGGCTACCGCTGCTCCGTCATCGCCATCCCCAAGACCATCGACAATGACATCTACTTCGTGTCCAAGACCTTCGGCTTCGACACGGCAGTGGAGGAGGCCCGGAAGGTCATCAAGTGCGCCCATGTGGAGGCAAAGGGCGCGCCCAACGGCATCGGGCTGGTCAAGGTCATGGGGAGGGACTCCGGGTTCATCGCCGCCAATGCGGCCCTGGCGTCCAGGGACGCGAACTTCGTGCTCGTGCCCGAGGAGGACTTCGACCTGGAAGGTCCCGGGGGCTTTCTGGCAACCCTCGAGAAGAGGATCAGGGCCAGGGGGCACGCCGTCATCGTGGTGGCAGAGGGTGCTGGCCAGCGGTTCTTCCAGGACCTCCCGGAGGAGAAGGATGCGTCGGGCAACGTGAAGAAGCATGACATCGGTCAGTTCCTGAAGGACCGCATCGAGGACCATTTCCGGTCGCTCTCCATCCCCATCAACCTGAAGTATCTCGATCCCAGTTATATCATCAGGAGCGTCACCGCCAACGCATCGGACTCCATCTTCTGCGGTTTTCTCGCCCAGATGGCGGTGCACGCCGGTATGAGCGGGAAAACGGACATGTTGATCGGACTGTGGAATAATGTATATGTACATATACCGAATGAGATCTGTATGCAGGGGAGGAAGAAAATCGACACCACCGGTCCTTTGTGGATGAGCGTGAGGGAGTCAACAGGCCAGCCCATCATGAGGGGTGACTGAGGGGAATCATTCCCTGGTTCCGGAGGGAAAAAGGAGTTCGCCATGACGGATAAGAATCTCTTGGAAGACGATATCATTGACCTTACCGACCTCCTGGAGGAGGGCGGCCAGCCCGAGAAGAACACGCCGGCTGCCCAGAAGAAGGCGGTGAACGAGCCGGACTCCTTTGACCTGGGCAAGGAGATCGCCATGGACCTCGACGTCTCCATCGAAGAGATCGAACAGGAACCCCTGTCCCTTTCCGACGAACCCGTGACGGGGCTGGAGAAGCAGCCCGGGGCCAAGGCGAAGGAGCTGGATCTCCCCGGGGAGCCCCTGCGTGACCTGGAGTCCGAGATCGACCTGGCCATCCAGGACAAGCTCCACGAGGCCCCGCTCACCAAGAAAGAGGAGGAGGTTCTCCTGGGCGAGATCACCCTGGAGGAGTCGATCCCGGCGGCAGAGGAGCCGCAGGCCCCTGCCCTGGGGGAGATGGAAACCGTCCAGGTGAGCGAGATACGCGTCAAGAGCCTTGAGGAACACGCTGGGGCCGTTGAGGAAGCCGCGCCGGTCATCGAGGAGACGCTTCGGCCCATGGACGCCCTTGTTCCCCCGGCGCCGGAGATCGGGGAACCCGAAGAGCAGCCCATGGCACAGCCCGCCGTTGCCGAGGAAGCGCTTCAGGCAGTCCATCCCGTGGCCGTGTCCACCGAGGCCATTGTCGAGGCAGTGGTTGCGGAATTCCGCAGGGACATGCCGGAGATGCTGGAGGGCATCGTGAGGCCGGTGGTGAAGGAACTCCTCCAGGAAGTGGTCACGTCAACGCGCCAGGCCCTGCCCGGGATCGTGGAGAAGGTGATCCGGGAGGAGATCGAAAGGCTCAAGAAACTGTGATCCCGGCCGAGCAGGATCCCTGCTGAAGCCTGCCTGTCGCGTACAAGCAGAAGGCCACGCCATGCGGGGCCCCTCCTGGTTCGTCATGTATTCCCGGTAAGCTCTTTCCGCCCGGGAATCGATACTTCCCATGGCCTTCGCCTTTTGCCTTTTCTGGCCTTTTCATGCTATGAATGGGCCACTTCGCACGCAGGAGCCCTATGATGCTCGACAGAGAATACGACCCGAAGGATATTGAGCAGAGGTGGTACGAGACCTGGCTGGAGAGGAAGTATTTCCATGCCGGTGACGACGGAACGGCACCGGGGTACGCCATCGTGATCCCCCCTCCCAACGTCACCGGGGTGCTCCACATGGGGCATGCCCTTAACAACACCCTGCAGGACATCATGATCCGCTACAAGCGCATGGACGGCTATGAGGCGTTGTGGATGCCCGGCACCGACCATGCGGGCATTGCGACCCAGAACGTGGTGGAGAAGTACCTGGCGGAAAAGGGGAAATCGCGCCACGACCTGGGGAGGGAGGCCTTCATCGACGAGGTGTGGAGATGGCGGGACAAGCACGGCGGCCTCATCATTACCCAGTTGAAACGGCTCGGCGCCTCATGCGATTGGGACCGCACCCGGTTCACCATGGACGAGGGACTGTCCCACGCCGTGAAAAAGGTGTTCATCACCCTGTACAACGACGGGCTCATCTACCGGAGCGACTACATCGTGAACTGGTGTCCCAGGTGCCACAGCGCCCTGTCCGACCTGGAGGTGGAGCACGAGGAGGCCGACGGGTTCCTCTGGCACATCCGGTACCCTCTGGCCGACGGTACAGGCGAGGTGGTGGTGGCAACCACGCGGCCCGAGACCATGCTCGGCGACACGGCGGTGGCGGTGAACCCGGCTGACGAGCGGTACGCGTCCATGCTCGGCAAGGAGCTCGTCCTGCCCGTGATGAACCGGCGAATCCCGGTCATCGCGGACGCCGTGGTGGACAGGGAGTTCGGCACCGGCGCGGTGAAGGTCACCCCTGCCCACGACCTCAACGACTATGAGATGGGCCTGCGCCACGGCCTCGAGGTCATCGTGATCATCGACGAGTCCGGGAATATGAACGAAAATGCGGGCCCATACCAGGGCATGGACCGCTTCGAGTGCAGGAAACGCCTCGAGGAGGACCTGCAGGAGCAGGGCTTTCTGGTGGGCAAGACCCCGTACCGGGTGCCGGTGGGAACGTGTTACCGGTGCAGGACCACCATTGAGCCGCACCTGTCCAAGCAGTGGTTCGTGAAGACCAGGCCCCTGGCCGAGGAGGCCATCAGGGCCGTGGCAGACGGCAGGACCAGGATCATCCCCAAGCAGTGGGAGAAGGTCTACTACGAGTGGATGAACAACATCCGCGACTGGTGCATCTCGCGGCAGATCTGGTGGGGTCACCGGATCCCGGCCTGGTACTGCGACGGGTGCGGCGAGGTCATGGTGAGCGAGACAGAGCCCACTCAGTGCTCGAAGTGTGCCTCCGCCGATCTCAGGCAGGAGACCGACGTCCTGGACACGTGGTTCTCTTCCGGCCTGTGGCCCTTTTCCACCATGGGGTGGCCCGAGCAGACCCCGACGCTGAAGCGCTTCTACCCCACCGATGTCCTCATCACCGGGTTCGACATCCTGTTCTTCTGGGTGGCGAGGATGATGATGCTGGGCCTGAAGTTCATGGGGGATGTCCCCTTCAGGGACGTGTACCTGCACGCCCTGGTCCGCGACGAGCAGGGCCAGAAGATGAGCAAGTCCAAGGGGAACATCGTGGACCCCATCGTGGAGATGGACAAGTACGGTGCCGACGCCTTCCGGTTCGCGCTCACCGCCTTTGCCGCCATGGGGCGCGACGTCCGCATCAGCGACAAGCGCATTCAGGGATACCGCTTCTTCATCAACAAGATCTGGAATGCGGGCAAGTTCGTACTGAGCAATATCGAGGGGTTCGATCCCCAAGGTGCGGTCCCCGATCCATCCAAACTCGGCCTCGCCGAGAAGTGGATCCTCACCGAGCTCAACAGGGCCGTGGCCCAGACGCGCAAGGCCCTGGAGGAATACCGGTTCAACGATGCGGCCGATGTCCTCTACCAGTTCACCTGGCACACCTTCTGCGACTGGTACATCGAGCTCAGCAAGTCGGTGCTCAGTACCGGGGAGGGGAACCAGACGAGGTGGGTGCTCCACCACGTGCTCAGGTCCATCCTGGAGCTAATGCACCCCATCATCCCCTTCGTGACCGAAGAGATCTGGCAGCGTCTTCCCGGCCGGGACGGAGAGTCCATCGTGAAGGCGCGCTACCCCTCGGTGAACCCCGAACTCGACTTCCCCGGCGACGACGAGCTCATGGGGTATATCATCGAGGTCATATCCGGCGTGCGCAGCATACGGGGAGAAACGGGCATCTCCCCCGGGGTGCTGCTGGACGTGGTCATCAGGGTCGATGACCAGAAGCTCCGGGGCCTGCTCCAGGCAAACAGCGTGCACATCAGGGACCTGGCGCGAACCAGACAGGTGGGCTTCATCGCCGACGAGGCCGAGAGGCCCCGGAAGTGCGCCCTTGCGGTGAGGAAGGGGCTCGAGGTCTATGTGCCCCTGGAGGGTGTCATCGATATCGACAAGGAACTCGACCGCCTGGCCAAACAGATGGGCAAGGTCGCCAAGGAGCTCGAGGAGAAGCGCAGGAAGCTCTCGAACCCCAATTTCGTGGCCAAGGCCAAGAAAGAGGTGGTGGACGAGCAGGTCAGGATCAGGGAAGCGCTCGAGTTTGAGCTCGCGAGCCTCCAGAAGGCCCATGCGCTGCTGAAGGCGTGATGGGATCGCCGAGTCCCACGCCGCTCTTCGGCGAGGTGATCGAACTCGCGGAGGTGGACTCCACGAACCGGTACGCCCTCGACGCAGGCCGGCCCGGCCTGCTCGTGAGGGCACGGCGGCAGACCGCGGGACGTGGGCGGCGGGGGCGGCAATGGTTTTCTCCCCACGGGGAGAACCTGTACCTCACCTTCACCATGGCCGGCGCCGAGGAGCGCTACCCCATCATCGCCGGGGTGGCGGTGCGGGAGGCCCTGGCCGGCATGGCACCGGAGTTCCCGGTAGCCATCAAGTGGCCCAATGACCTCGTTCTGCAGGGCCGCAAGGTATGCGGCATCCTCTGCGAGGCCAGGGCCGGGATAACCGCCATCGGCATGGGTATCAACGTGAACCAGATCCGCTGGCCAGGGGATCTCGAGCGCCGGGCCATCTCGCTGAGGCAGGCAACGGGCAGGGAATACGACCTCGATGAGGTGGCCTCCGGCGTGGCAGCCAGCCTCACATCCTGGATTGAGGCATTCAGGGCTCAGGGATTCGGCCCGGTGAGGCAGGCCTTTCTCGGCCATGGACTCCTGCTGGGGTATGATGTCGTCGACGATGCAGGGCGGCCATGCACCATCGAGGACATCACCATGGACGGGTACCTTGTCATCAGGGCGAACGGGGAGCGCAGGACCCTGACCAGTGAAACCATTTCCATCGGGTGGGAAGGGACGCCCTGATGCCCACCCTTCCGTGCGCCGCCCTTGTCTTTTCCCTTCCCGGAGCTAACATTATATGCCAGGAGGGTGTCGGCATATGCGCATAGACAGAAATATCAAGGAGAAAGGCCACGATCCGTATGGTGACGCACGGAAGCATGCCGAAGGTTCCTACTGCCCAGAGTGCGGGGCCGTATACCAGGGGGGCAGGTGGGTATGGCCTGAAAAGCCTGTAGTTTCAGGCACTGCCTTGCTCTGTTCCTCGTGCAGGAGGATCCGCGACGATTTTCCCGCCGGTGAGCTCTCCCTGTCCGGCACGTACCTGGTAAAGCACCGGGAGGAGATCGAGAACCTGATCCACAAGCTGGTCAGGGACGCAAAGGAACGGTCCCCCCTCAAGAGGCTGATCGGCATTATGCAGGAGTCTGACGCATTGCGCGTACGGTTGACCGACGACCATCTGGCCCGCCAGATCGGGGATGCCCTCTACCGGGCCTACAAGGGGGATCTGCAGCTGAAATATTCCGATGAAGAGAGATTCGTACGCCTCTCCTGGCACCGTGACGAGTGAGGTCAGGCTTGTCGTCAATGCCGACGACCTGGGACTGAGCGCCGAGATCAATGCAGGGGTCCTGTGGGGCCTGGAAAACGGGTACATCAGCGATACCTCGGTCCTCATCAACGCACCCTGTGCGGGGCAGGCAGTGGAAGGGCTTGCACGCCTGGGGATCAGGCATGCTGGCATCCACATCGACCTCGACGGGGTGTTCGGGTGGAGTCCCGGGGGCAGGGAGGCCCATACCCGCGATGAGTTGGCCGCCCTGCTCGGGCAGGACGGGTTCGTGGAGGCCTGCAGGGACAGTGCACGCATGCAGGCCCGGAAGTTCGTGTCAGCGGGGCTGATTCCGTCACACGTGGACACGCATCACCATGTCCACGGCTTTCTCCCCGTCTTCCTCATGCTCCTGGAACTGGCCAGGGACTGGCATATTCCTGCCGTCAGGTTCAGCAGGCAGGGGTACTCTCTCACCACCCGGCAGCCCATCCCCTTCGACGATGCAGTGTTCTCGCGCATGCAGGACATGCTCGAAGGCCAGGGGCTCGTGTACTGCCCTTGCTACCTGGAGGGAGCCCTCAGGCTGGAGGAGGTGGGGTACGCGGACACCGAGCTCGTGGTGCACCCCGCCACGGGCAGGGACCCCTGGAGAACGGCGGAGCTGGATACCCTCGTGGCCTCTGCGGGCAGGGAAAGGCTTCAAGCCGCGGGCATCCGGATGGTCAGCTTCCATGAGCTCGCGGGCGGGGCCCTTCCGCGATCCTGTTCATGACCTGCCCTGCAGGTCCAACCTCAGGTTCCTCCCGGTGAGGAGGATGTCCGCCAGGACCATGAGGCCGTTCAGGACATACAGCGAAACGACCCAGTCGAGGTTGTAGAAGAGCTTGTGCAGGACCCCTGCTGCATACCCGGTGAAAATGATGACCAGGAAGACCATGCTCTTGCCCCGTGCGGTCCTGGACCGGTACGACGTGGAGATGGACGCGGGCCATGCGGCCCCGAAACAGATCAGCATGATCACCTCGAAGACACTCATGGCACCACCTCTCCAGGTCGGGATTCTGCATCCTGGCATGGAATATCAGAAAAACGGGTCTCATGGATAGCCGAATCTGTGTGCAGCGGGGGTTCCTGGGCGTGAAATGAAGAGGCCGGGCGGCACCTCTGCCGTCCGGCCGGGATCGTGCATGCCGGGATTGTGTTATACCGCCGAAGCCATCTGGAAGATGGGCAGGTACATGGCCACCACGACGAAGCCGATGATGCCGCCCAGGAAAACCATGAGCATGGGCTCCAGGGCCGAGGTGAGGGCCTCCACGGCCACGTCTACCTCCTCGTCGTAGAAGTCGGCGATCTTGCCGAGCATCTGGTCCATGGCACCCGTGGCCTCGCCCACGGCGATCATCTGCACCACCATGCCCGGGAAGATGCCGGTCTGCTCCAACGGCTCGGACATGGACTTGCCCTCGCTGATGGAGGTCCTCACGGAGCGGATGGCGTCCTCCACGATGACGTTGCCCGCAGTCTTGGAGGTGATCTCGAGACCGTCCATGATGGGCACGCCAGAGGAGATCATGGTGCCCAGGGTCCGGGTGAACTTTGCCACCGCGACCTTCTTGAGGAGGTCGCCGAATATGGGGAGTCGCAGGAACATCTTGTCGAAGTAGTATCTGCCCTGCTTCTGACGATATATCCATTTTAGGGCAACGATGAGGGCTATAATGATGCCGACCATGCCCCACCAGAACTGCCTGAAGAGGTTGCTCAGGTTCACCACGAGCTGCGTGGGCCCGGGAAGGGACGACCCGAACTGCTCGAACATGTCCTTGAAGGTGGGGATGACGAAGATCATGAGCACCGCCACCACGCCGAAGGCCACGCACAGCACGATGATGGGGTATGTCATGGCGCTCTTGATCTTGTTCTTGAGGTTCTCGTTCTTCTCCATGTACACCGCGAGGCGGTTCAGGACGGTGTCGAGCACGCCGCCGATTTCGCCCGCGCCCACGAGGTTCACGTACAGGCTGTCGAAGACCTTGGGGTGCTTTGCCAGGGCATCGGCAAAGGTGTTACCCGATTCCACGTCCTGCTTGATCTGGGACAGCACCTTCTTGAAGGAGGGATTGGGCTGCTGGGAGGAGAGGATGTCGAGGCACTGCACCAGGGGCAGTCCGGCATTGATCATGGTGGCGAACTGCCGGGTGAAGATGACGATCTCCTTGGTCTTGATCTTCTTGGTGAACAGGACTATCTCCTGAGACTTGGCCTTGATCTTGGTGGGCACGATGCGCTGCCGCTTCAGGATCATGCCCGCTGCGGCCTTGTCGGCGGCCTCGATCTCGCCCTTCTTGATGGTGCCGTTGGCGAGCTTGCCTTCCCAGACGAATACTCCCATGGGTTATCTCCTCTCTGTCCCTGATATGTTCCGCTGCTGGGAGGGGGACGCGATCATCTGCCTGAGCTCCTCGGGGTCCATGGACCGTCCCAGGGCGTCATCCAGGGATATGAACTTGCGCATGTAGAGGTTCAGCAGCGACTGGTTCATGGTCTGCATGCCGTGTTTCGTCTGCCCCACCTGCATCTGGGAGTAGATCTGGTGGATCTTGTCCTCCCGGATGAGGTTCCGGATGGCCGGCGTTGAGATCATGACCTCCGAGGCCATGACCCGGCCCTTGCCGTCCAGGCGGGGGATGAGCTGCTGGGCGATGACCGCCTCCAGCACGAAGGCCAGCTGCGCCCTGATCTGCGACTGCTGGTGGGCCGGGAAGGCATCCACGATGCGGTTGGCGGTCTGCACCGCCGAGTTCGTGTGCAGGGTGGCGAACACGAGGTGGCCCGTCTCGGAGATGGTCAACGCGGCCTGCATGGTCTCCAGGTCCCTCATCTCGCCGATGAACACCACGTCCGGGTCCTGGCGCAGGATGTACTTCAGGGCGTTGACAAAGCTCTTGGTGTCGGCGCCGATCTCGCGCTGGTTCACCAAACATCCCTTGTGCTTGTGCACGAACTCGATGGGGTCCTCGATGGTGACGATGTGGTCGTGGCGCTCGGTGTTGATCTTGTCAAGGAATGCCGCGAGCGTGGTGGATTTGCCGCACCCCGTGGGTCCGGTCACCAGGATGAGGCCCCTCGGGAGCGAGGTGAGCTTCAGGACCACCGGAGGGAGTCCCAGGGAGTCCAGGGCCAGGATCTCGTAGGGGATCATCCTGAACACGCCCGCCAGCGCGCCTCTCTGCACGAAGATGTTCGCCCTGAACCGGGCGACCCCCTTGATGCCGAAGGAGAGGTCGAGCTCCTGTTCCTCTTCGAACTTGTGCTTCTGGGCCTCGGTGAGGATGGAGTAGAGCAGCTCCCGGGTGGACTTGGGGTCCATGGGGGGGATGTCCAGGGGATAGAGCTGGCCCCGGACGCGGACCTGGGGCGGGGATCCCGTGGTGATATGCAGGTCGGATGCGCCCTTGTCCACCATCATCTTCAGCAGATCATAGATTGAGTGTTCCAATGCCTACCTCCAGGATTAATCAGCCATGGTGGTCCTGAGGATCTCCGCCACCGACGTAGTCCCGTCAAGAATCTTGGTGAGACCGCTCTGCCGCAGGGTCTTCATGCCCTGGCTGATGGCCTGGTTCTTGATCTCGGATGCGGAGGCCCCCATGAGGATGAGCTCCCGGACCGCCTCGGTCACGGGCATGACCTCGTAGAGCGCGATCCTCCCCTTGTATCCCGTATTCCCGCATGCCGGGCATCCCTTGCCGGTGACGCACTCAGCCTTTTGGGCCGTCTCCAGGTCCATGCCCATCTGGTGAAGGGTCTCCACGGATGAGTCGTCCCGTGTCTTGCACTGGGGGCACACCTTCCTCGCCAGCCTCTGGGCCACGATGAGGTTCACGGATGAGGCCACCAGGAACGGCTCGATGCCCATGTTGAGGAGCCGGTTGATGGTGGAGGGGGCGTCGTTGGTATGGAGGGTGGAGAGCACCAGGTGGCCTGTCAGGGCTGCCTTGATGCCGATCTCGGCGGTCTCGAAGTCGCGTATCTCTCCCACCAGGATGATGTCCGGGTCCTGCCTGAGGAACGAGCGCAGGGAACTGGCGAAGGTCAGCCCGATCTCCTCGTGCATCTGGACCTGATTCACGCCGGGCAGGTTGAACTCCACCGGGTCTTCCGCCGTGGAGATGTTCCGGTCGATCTTGTTCAGCTCGGACAGGGCCGAGTAGAGGGTGGTGGTCTTTCCCGAGCCCGTGGGCCCGGTGACGAGGACCATGCCCCACGGCTTGTAGATGGCCTCCTTGAATCGCGCAAGGGCCTCTTCCTCGAAGCCCAGCTTGGTCATGTCGAGCTGGAGGTTCGATTTGTCCAGGATCCTCAGAACCACCTTCTCGCCGTACAGGGTCGGCAGCACGGAGACGCGGAACTCCACCTCCTTGCCTCCCTGGACCTTGAGCTTGATCCTGCCGTCCTGGGGGAGCCGTCTCTCCGCGATGTCGAGCTTTGCCATGATCTTCAGGCGCGAGACCAGCGCGTTCTTCAGGCGGACCGGGGGTTTCATGGCCTCGATGAGCATGCCGTCGAGCCGGTATCGGATCCTCATGAACTTCTCATAGGGTTCTATGTGGATATCGCTGGCCCCCTTCTTGATGGCGTCCACCAGGGTGAGGTTCACCAGCTTGATGACCGGCGCCTGGTCCGCCTCCTTCTCCAGGTCTCCCACCGCGATCTCGTCCCCCTCCATGGCCACCTCCACGGAGCCCGCCCCTTCCTCCATGCTGCTCAGGGCGTCGTCCAGGGATGCGCTCTGGTCGTAGAAGTGGTCGATGGCCCACTTCAGGGAGTCCTCGGAGGTGACGTACACCTCGATGGAATAGCCGGTGAGGAACTTCAGGTCGTCCACGGCGAAGATGTTCGTGGGGTCGGTCATGGCCACCTTCAGGGTAGACCCGTTCCGATCAAAGGGGATGGCGTGGTATTTCTGGACCACATTGATGGGGATGAGCTTGACGATCTCTGGATCGGGACTCAGGCTCTTCAGGATGATGGCAGGCAGTCGGTACTGCCGTCCCAGGAATTCCACGAGCTGTTCTTCCGTGATATGCCCGAGCTTGACGAGCTGGGACCCGAGCCTGATCCCGGACACCTTCTGCGCCTTCTGTGCATCGAGGAGCTGCTCAGTGGTTATCAGCGCGTTCTTGACCAGCTGCTCGCCTATTCGCTCATTCGCCATAGCTCACCTTCCTAATGACTATCGGCAGTTGAACAGCACGACTTTAATTGGTGAATTCCTGTATGCAATGGTGTAATCCCTTCACTTTCCTGACATTGTCCCCGGGGGTGGCTGCGGGATCTTCCGAGATAATTTTTCCGCGCCGCATGTCCCTGACGCACACTGACGGTACGGGAGGATCAAGTCGGATCACCATCGTCCGGTCCGGTTTTCTTCCCGTTCGCCTTCTTGTCCCTTGCCCTGCTCATCGATATCACCTCGGCCCCCTTTGGGCCGCCTTTCGCCAGGGGTGAGGGTCGGGAGACCCCGGCCCTTTTCACGGGAAAGATCTGTACCGGAGTGTCATTCATGGTGAAGGGGGATCCCTCGATGTATTCCCGTCTGAGGATCCAGCTGACCTCCTGGGGCGGGAAGCTCAGGAGGAGGAGCTTCACCTGGAACCACCTGGGCTTGATGTCGGGCTCGATGGCCTCGATCCGCGCATAGATCGATGGCTGGTTGTTGATATGGATGGCCACTACGTCCCCCAGGGCGATCATGGGCTTTGTCTAGCACAAAGGGTGTGCCACTTCCATCGCTGATTACCGTGATACCGGGCACCGGATGGTGTGCGCCCGAAGCGGAGTTGTGCTGGTATCTTCCCCGAGGATGGGTTAATCTTTTCCCTCCGAAAAGACGATGAAAGGTAGGAGATGGCAGAAGAAATCCTGTTCGTCGATGACGAATCATACATCCTGGACATTGCCCAGCAGATCTTTGCTGATCGCGGCATGGACATCCTCACCGCCGGAAGCCCCCAGGCGGCGCTCGATATCGTCAAGGGCCACGAGATAGCCGTGCTGGTCTCGGACAACCATATGCCCGGCATGCGGGGCATCGACCTGCTGTCCCGGGTGAAGGTCATATCCCCGGACACGGTGAAGATCCTCATGACCGGTTTCGCAGACCTGGAGACCGCCCTGGAGGCCATCAATCGCGTGGAGGTGTATCGCTTCCTCGTCAAGCCATGGGAGAACTCCCAGCTGGTAGCCATCGTGGTGGACGCCCTGGAGCGGTACCGGCTCGTCAAGTCGATCCTGCGCGGAGACGAGAACACCATGCGGTCTCTGGTGCATGCCCTCGAACTCAAGGACCCCTACACCAGGGGGCACTCCGAACGGGTTGCCACCTATGCCGTCATGATCGCGAAACGGCTGGGCCTGGGAGATGATGCACAGGCGGCCATCCGGTACGGGAGCTGGCTCCACGACTGCGGAAAGATCGGCGTTTCGGAGAATATCCTCAACAATGAAGGTCCGTTGGATGATGCCGAGGTGCACGTCATCAGGAATCACCCCCTGTGGGGCGCCGATGTTGCGCGCAAGGGGCGTCTCTCCGGCGCCATCGTGAACATCATCCTGTCCCACCATGAGCGTTTTGACGGCAAGGGGTATCCCGAAGGACTCGCCGGCGAGCAGATTCCCCAGGAGGCCCGGATCGTCAGCGTGGCGGACGTCTATGACGCCCTGACCACCGAACGGCCCTATCGGATGGCGTATACGCCCGAACGCGCCCTGGAGATGCTGGAGTCCATGAAAGGCAACGTCCTTGACCCGATCCTGGTAGCGTGTTTTTCCGCATGCATAAAGGATGTCCAGGGGCCTGACCAGGGTTCCCGGTAGAGAGATCGGGCTGCGAGGGAAGAGAGGGTAATAAGCCCCCGGGAGATGTATCCCGGGGGCTTTGGCGTCCCCAAGGGGATTTGAACCCCTGTCGCCGGCGTGAAAGGCCGGTGTCCTAGGCCTGGCTAGACGATGGGGACATACCTATGAGCCAGGAGGGACTCGAACCCTCGACCACCGGATTAAAAGTCCGATGCTCTACCAACTGAGCTACTGGCTCAGTTCGAGAACCCCCTATGTCATGGTTGTGGGAAAAAAACAAGGATAAAAATCGCCATGTCCGGCGCCAGGTATCAGCTCCCATGCGCATGGAGGATTGCGCAGAAACCCTTTGTCGACAAGGGGGTTTTCCCCCGCGATTCACTTATGGTATAGACTGGTGGCAGGATGATCTGGACACTGCTCTATATCCCCGTGGCACTGTATCTCGGGTATGCGTTCACCTCGCACCTCGAGCCCGTTTCCTGGGCCATCGTCAGTGCGGTGATCGTGGGATTCTGTCTCGTGGAAGGGCTCATGGTCAGGAAGGACCCGGTCCGCTCGCGGGTTACCTTTGTCGTCCTGTGCCTTACCCTTGCGTCCCTTCTGGGCGGGTTGATTCTCAGGGAGTAAACCGCTGCGACAGACCTCGGTGGGAGGGAAGGGCCGGCTACAGGTCTTCCGTGTAGCAGTAGTCGTAGACCTTGGAGACCCTGACCCCCTGGATGGAGAAGTAGAATTCGTCGCCTTTTTCCACCCCGCTCACCTCGGCCACTCCCGATTCCTGGGCCTGGAAGATCTTGGTGTTCCCGAAATCGAAGATGGGAAGCGCCTTGCTCGTATAGGTCCAGATGGTGCCGTCTTCGGAAATGGTGGAGATGATGTAGTCGCCCTGCTTCAACCACTTCTTCATGCCCTGGAACTCGAATCTCCTGCTGTCCCTATACATGCTCGCTTCTCTCTTCATCGTCGGCCCCTTCCTTGGTTCCTTGATATAGGTACTTATCGGATGGTCAGAGAGAACGCTTAACGTACCTTCTTGCGGACGGAGTCCTTCAGGGAGTCCTTGTAGAGCTTGTAATCCATGCTGTCCACCAGGGCCATCCAGGATGCCTCGAGGATGTTGCTGGACACCCCCACGGTATACCAGTGGTCCTTCTTGTCCCCGGACTCGATGAGGACGCGGACCACGGATTCGGTGCCAGACCGCGAGGAGATGACACGCACCTTGTAGTCCAGGAGCTCCACTTCCTGGATGCTGGGGTAGAACTTCTGCAGGGCCTTTCTGAGCGCCTTGTCCAGGGCGTTGACCGGGCCGTTCCCCATGGCTGCAGTGTGCTCCACGTTGCCGTCGACCTCGATCATGATCGTGGCCTCGGACACGGGGTCGGTGTCGTCGCTGCGACGCTCGGTGTTGACCCGGAATCCCTTGAGCCGGAAGGAGCGCACGTGCTGGTTCATGGCCTTCTTCATGAGGAGTTCCAGGGAGGCGTCCGCCCCCTCGAACTGGAAGCCGCAGTTTTCCAGATCCTTGATGATCTTGACGATCTCGTTGGCTGCGGTGTCGTCCTTGGAGAGGTCGATGTTGAATTCCCGGGCCTTGTAGACGATGTTGCTCTTGCCCGAATGCTCCGACACGATGACCTTCCGCTGGTTTCCCACCACCTCGGGGGAGATGTGCTCGTAGGTGGCGGGGTCTCCCATGACGGCACTCACGTGAATCCCTCCCTTGTGGGCAAAGGCCGATTCCCCCACATAGGGCTGGTGCTTATTGTGGAGGAGGTTGGCAATCTCATCGAAGAAGCGGGAGGTGTCGCTCAGCATCCTCAGCTTGTCCCTGGCGATGGTCTCGTAGCCGAGCTTGATGGACAGGACAGGTATGATGGAGCACAGGTTGGTGTTTCCGCATCGCTCACCCACGCCGTTGATGGTCCCGTGCACGTGGTCCGCCCCTGCCTGTACGGCGCACAGGGTATTGGCCACGGCCAGCTCCGAGTCGTTGTGACAGTGGATGCCCAGGGGGATCGAACGCTTCTTTGCGATGAATCCCACGATCTCGCTCACCTCGGAAGGGATCGCCCCCCCGTTGGTGTCGCACAGGACGACCCTGGATGCCCCTCCCTTGACGGCCGCATCCAGCGAGGCCATGGCGTATTCCCTGTTCGCCTTGAACCCGTCGAAGAAGTGCTCGGCATCGAAGAAGACAATGGGAAAGGACTTCCTGAGAAAGGCAACGGTGTCGCGGATCATGCGCAGGTTCTCGTCAAGGCTGCATCCGAGTCCACCTTCTCCCTTCACATGTGCGTCCCATGACTTTCCGAAGATGGTCACGCCATGGGGTTTTGCGCTGACGATGCTCTTGATGAGGCGGTCGTTCTCGGGAAGCCCTCCGGGTCTGCAGGTGCTGCCGAAGGCCATGATCCGTGACTGGGATACATGCAGCGAGCGTATCTTGGTGAACAGGCGCTCGTCCTTCGGGTTGGCGCCCGGCCATCCGGCCTCTATATAGTGGATACCCAGCTGGTCGAGGCGAGTGATGATGGAGAGCTTGTCGTCCAGGGACAGGCTGATGTCCTCGGACTGGACACCGTCCCGCAGGGTGGTGTCGTAGATCTCTATCCTGCCGCTCAAAGCGCCGTCCTCGATCGCTCGAGCTCGAAGGCCTCGTGGAGCACACGCACGCCGAGCTCGATGAACTTCTCATCGATGACGCAGGAAACCTTGATCTCGGAGGTGGAGATCATCTGGATGTTGATGCCCACCCGAGACAGCGAGGAGAACATCTTGGACGCCACCCCTGCGTGGGACCTCATGCCCACCCCGACGATGGAGAGCTTGGCGATGGAAGGATCCCCCACCACGTCGCGGGCCCCGAGTTCCCCGGAGAGCTGCTTCACGATGGACATGGCCTTTTCGTAGTCGGTCTTGGTCACCGTGAAGCTCAGATCCGCGTGCTTGCCGTCGGCGGACACGTTCTGGATGATCATGTCCACGTTGATGTTGCTCTCGGACAGGGGGGTGAAGATCATGGCCGCAATGCCGGGCTTATCCTGCACGCCCAGGATGGTGATCTTTGCCTCGTTCTTGTCATAGGTGATCCCCGATACGATTTCCTTCTCCATCTCGCTATCCTCCTGGGTGGTAAGGGTTCCCCCCTCGTCGGTGAAGGTGCTCTTCACCAGTATGGGAACGTTGTACTTCTTCGCGAATTCCACTGACCTCGTCTGCAGGACCTTTGCCCCGAGAGAGGCCATCTCCAGCATCTCGTCGTAGGAGATCCTGTCGAGACGTCTCGCCTTGTCACAGATGTTGGGGTCGCAGGTATAGACACCGTCCACATCCGTGTAGATTTCGCACAGCTCGGCACCGAGCACCGCGGCAAGGGCCACGGCGGAGGTGTCGGACCCCCCTCTCCCGAGGGTGGTGATGTCCCTGGTGTCAGTTATACCCTGGAACCCTGCCACCACGGCCACCTCCTTTGCCGCGAAGGTCTCCCGGAGCACCGAGGTGTCGATGTCGATGATCCGGGCTTTCATGAAGGCATCGTCGGTCCTGATCCCGATCTGGAATCCGAGCAGGGAGCGGGCGGGGACGCCCAGGTCCTTCAATGCCATGGAGAGCAGCGCGATGGTCACCTGCTCGCCAGTGGATACGAGTACGTCCATTTCCCGGGGATCGGGCGAGGGCGAGAGATCCTTGGCGAGCCGGATGAGCTTGTCCGTCTCCCCGGACATGGCCGATACAACGACCGCTATGTCATGGCCTTCCCGATACCGCTTTGCCACCTTGTTCGCCACGAACTTGATCTTTTCCAGGGAGCCCACGGAGGTGCCGCCGTATTTCTGTACAATGATCCCCATACCCATTCACCTTTCACCCATGATATGTTGCATGCAGAATCCTGCCGATCGGGGGGGCTGGGAATGACGGTGCGTGCGGGGTCCTACCCGCACAGCGCCTGATTCCAGGGGAGATCCGTGGAGATGAGGATGTTCCGTGCTTGCTCCCCGGCATGGCTGATCGTGATGTCCGCCGTTGCGCCCTGGAAATAGCCGTGTGCCCGTTCCGCCCATTCGACGATCAGGACGTGCTCCCCGTCCATGTAGTCTTCCAACCCCAGATGGGCTATTTCTTCAGGATCTAGCCTATAGAGATCTACATGGATTATGTCAAGCTTCGCGTTGTAGATGTTGACCAGGGTAAAGCTCGGGCTGACTACGGATTCACAGGCTTCCAGTCCCATGCCTGAGGCGATGCCCCGGGTGAGCAGGGTCTTTCCCGCCCCCAGTTCGCCGTTGAGGAGGAGGATCTCGCCGCCCCCGAGCAGGGTGCCGATCCGTTCTCCCAGGATGAGCGTCTCCTGCGGGGAATGGGTGGTGCACTCCCACCTCATGATCCCTCCAGGATCACCACGGCCAGGGCGCACCCCCGGTCGTGGGAGATGCTCAGGTGGCATCGGTCCATGCCGAGCTCTTCGGCCCGCTCGCGGGCCTTTCCGGTGAGCGACAGTCGCGGCAGGGACCCGTGGGAGGCGACCCCGATCTCCCTGAAGCCGATCCCGGACGCCCTGTCCGATGAAAGGGCCTTGAAGGTCGCCTCCTTGGCGGCGAATCTGCCGGCGAGTGATGCGGCCATGTCATGGCGGGCTGTGCAGTACGCGATCTCTTCAGGGGTGAAGACGCGGGAGAGGAAGCGCATGCCGTACCTCTTCCGGAGGGCATCGATACGCCCTATGTCCACGATGTCGACGCCCATGCCGATGATCATGGCGCCTCCATGAGGGCACGCACCACGGACCGGATGCGATGCGCATGGGTGCAGTCATGCACCCTCACCAGATCCACCCCGTGCATGGCGCACCACGCGGTCGCGGCATCGGTTCCTTCCTCGCGGCGGTCCACATCCACCCCCAGCACGCCGCCGATGAATGATTTCCGGGAATGGCCCACCATAACGGGCACGTGAAGCGATCGGAACTCCGAGATGTGACCGAGCAGGCAGAGGTTGCCCTGGAGATCCTTCCCGAAGCCGATGCCCGGATCCGCTATGATGGATTCCGGAGAGATGCCTGCTTTCAGACAGGACTCGATCCTCTCGTCGAGGAAGGAGTAGATCTCCGACACGATGTCCCGGTACGCGGTCTGCGACTGCATGGTCACGGGGGTCCCCCGCATGTGCATGAGTACCACGGCGCAGCCGCTGTCCCTCGCAAGGCCCATCATGGCGGGATCCCCCTGGAGTGCCGTGATGTCGTTGATGATGGATGCGCCCGCCTTGAGTGCCGCCTCGGCCACGGATGCCTTCGTGGTATCGACGCTCAGGGGGATGTCCAGCTCCCGGGAGAGCCCCTCGACGACGGGGACCACCCGCCGGATCTCCTCTTCGGCGGAGATGGCTTTAGCGCCGGGCCGGGAGGACTCCCCGCCGATGTCGATGATCTCCGCCCCCTGCTCCGCCAGGGCGCGGGCATGGTTCAGGGCGGCATCGAGGCTCAGGTACCTGCCGCCGTCGGAAAAGGAATCAGGGGTGATGTTGAGGATCCCCACAATGACCGGGAGCTCTGGCCACGTTAGCCTCTTTGTGCAGGCGAGCAGCTCCAGGGGGCCGTCATCGGGGAATACCTGTGAGCGGATGATTTCGGCGAGCGGCTCCAGCCCTGGCTGGAGGCCGAGCTTTTCTGCCAGGAGGCGGAAGTGCCTGAGGTCGCCCATGATGATGCAGTCCGAAGTCTCCACCTTTCCCGAGATCACCTGGCGATGCACCGCCACGTCTCCTCCGATGGAGAGCATGCTCTGCTTGAGGATGTTTGCCGCATAGAGCTTCACCCCCCTGACCAGGAGGTTGCGGTGGGTGAGCTTGGGGGTGAGGTAGGGCAGCGCCGCAGGGTCGACACCGCAGCCCAGGAGGCTCGATGGATCAGCCCGCCAGAGCAGCCTAGCCTGCGGCAGCCCCTTCCTCAACGATCCTGTCGATCTCCGAGCCATCGAGGACCTCTTTCTCCAGCAGGGTCTGGGCTATGCGGTGCAGGGTATCCAGGTTCGTCTCGACGATGGAGCGTGTCTTGGCGTAGCACTCCATGATGATGGACTTCACCTCCTCGTCGATTTTCTGGGCGGTGAGCTCGCTGTAGTCCACCCTCTTCGAGATCTCTCGGCCCAGGAACATCTCCTGCTCCACCTTGCCGAAGCTCAGAGGGCCGAGTGAGCTCATGCCCCACTCGGTGACCATGTGCCTGGCCATGTCGGTGGCCCGCTCGATGTCGTTTCCCGCCCCGGTGGTGAGGTGGTCCAGCACCAGCTCCTCGGCCACCCTCCCTCCCATGAGCACGGAGATGGCGGCAAGCAGGAAATCTTTGCTGTAGGTGTGCCTGTCGTCCAGGGGGAGCTGCTGGGTGATGCCCATGGCACGTCCCCGGGGGATGATGCTCACCTTGTACACAGGGTCCGCGTTGGGCAGTTTCTTGGCCACCAGGGCATGGCCCGCCTCGTGGTATGCGGTGGTCTTCTTCTCCTCCTCGGAGATGACCATGCTCTTGCGCTCCACGCCCATGAGGACCTTGTCCTTGGCCTGCTCCATGTCCTCCATGAAGACCTTGGTGCGCTTCTTCCTGGCCGCCAGCAGCGCGGCCTCGTTCACCAGGTTGGAGAGGTCCGCCCCTGAGAAGCCCGGGGTGGCCTTGGCGAGCGTGGCCATGTTGATGTCGTCTGCCAGGGGGATGTTGCGGCTGTGCACCTTGAGGATCCCCTCCCTGCCCTTGACGTCCGGACTCGCAACCACCACCTGCCGGTCGAACCTGCCCGGCCTGAGCAGTGCAGGATCGAGGACATCGGGCCGGTTGGTGGCAGCCATGAGGATGACCCCTTCGTTGGATTCGAACCCGTCCATCTCCACCAGGAGCTGGTTCAGGGTCTGTTCGCGCTCATCGTGCCCTCCGCCGAGGCCTGCACCGCGGTGCCTGCCCACGGCGTCGATCTCATCGATGAAGATGATGCAGGGGGCGTGCTGTTTGCCCTGGGCGAAGAGGTCGCGAACCCGTGATGCGCCGACGCCGACGAACATCTCCACGAAATCGGAGCCTGACATGCTGAAGAAGGGCACACCCGCTTCTCCGGCCACCGCTTTTGCCAGCAGGGTCTTGCCCGTGCCCGGGGGGCCCAGGAGGAGGACCCCCTTGGGTATCCTCCCGCCCAGGGAGGTAAACCGCTTGGGTTCCTTGAGGAAATCGATGATCTCCTCGAGCTCCTCCTTTGCCTCGTCAACGCCAGCCACGTCGGCGAAGGTGACCTTCATCTTGTCCTGCGTCATGAGCCTGGCCTTGCTCCTGCCGAAGCTCATGGCCTTGGTGCCGCCGGACTGCATCTGCCGCATGAACAGGATCCACACCCCGATGAGCAGGAGCATGGGGATCCAGGAGATCAGCGCCGAGAGATACCAGGGTGACTCATCCTTGGGTTTTGCCGTGATGACG
>JAKPQL010000066.1 GCA_029547045.1 Deltaproteobacteria bacterium
CCGTCTTCTCCCTCGCCGGTCGCCTCTTGCCAAATGCCCAATAACCCCTTAACATCATCACCACGAGCCATTTGCTCCTCCCCATAAGCGTTAGTTTGGTCGCTACGCCTATTATCGGAGTTGCCCTTGGCTCGTTCCACCCTTTTTACAGAACTATAAAGACGGAACCCCGGTGAATTTCATTTGACGCCGCTGCACCGCTTCGCTTAGGTTCTGGTATATCATATCCCAAGGGGGCGTCATGATATCGCGCATAGACCACGTCTCGCTTGCCGTCGTGGATTTCGATGCGGCATTCAGGTTCTTCGTGGATCTCCTCGGGGCCGTTCCAGGCGCCTCGGGCAAGGACCCTGCCATGAAGTACTCATGGGAGATCCTCTCGCTGGGCGACCTGAGCAGGCTCGAGCTCATTACCCCGACAGGCCGGGGGAGCTTCCTGGACAACTTCCTGAAGGACAGGTCCGGCGGCGTCCACCACATCACCCTGCAGGTCCCGGATATCCTCAAGGCCAAGGAGCTGCTCGAGAACAAGGGCATTCCCAGTTTCGGGTACGCGAACTACGGCGAGGTGTGGAAGGAGATCTTCATCCACCCGAGAGACGCCTTCGGCGTGCTCGTCCAGCTCGCCGAGTTCACGTCGGACGACTGGCTGTCGCCATCGGTGCGCATGCCCGGGCATGAGAAGGTGATCCTCGAGAAACAGGCAGACGGCGTGGGGCTGAAATTCGCCCACCCCGGAGGCGGCACGGCACACATCGCCCTGAGCAGGGAGGAGGCGAGGAAACTCCTGACTGACCTGCAGGATGCCCTGGGGTAGGTCCCCGGCGAGCCCATGAACATCCTGGTCCATGTGGACAACCTCATCAGGATCCTCGAGGCGGACCTCCCCGAGGCGGTGGTGCAGGCCATCGAGGCGGACCTGACCCTGCCCAACCCCAAATGGGAGCAGGTGGAGACCTACAGCCGCAGCAGGAGGAGAAACTTCCAGCCCGAATTCATCAGGTACTACAAGAGAAAGAGCGGGGTGCTCCTCATGCCCCGGGGCTACATCCACACCCTGCGCCACCGGCTCGGGACCGTGCCCTTCACCATCGTGGACAAGACACGCACCCGTGATCCCGTGGATTTCGGTTTCAGGGCCCGGCTCCACCCCTACCAGGCAGCAGCGCTCAGGGACATCGCCTCCCGCAGGTTCGGGGTCCTGGAAGCGCCGCCGGGGGCCGGCAAGACCGTCATCGCCCTGTCCGCGATCGGGCTGAGGAAGCAGCCCGCCCTGGTGATCGTGCACACCAAGGAGCTCCTGTACCAGTGGCAGAAGAGGGCCTGTGAGTTCCTCGACATGCGCTCAGACGAGGTGGGTCTCATCGGCGACGGGCACCGGCGCATCGGCGAGCGGCTCACCGTTGCACTGATCAACTCGCTCTACCGCGCAATCGACGAGGTCAGGCCCGCCGTGGGCCACCTCGTGGTGGACGAGTGCCACCACGTCCCGGCGCGCACCTTCACCGATGCGGTGGGGCTCTTCGACAGCACCTACATGCTGGGCCTCTCGGCAACGCCGTACCGGAGGGACAAGCTCACCCGGATCATCTACTT
>JAKPQL010000078.1 GCA_029547045.1 Deltaproteobacteria bacterium
GAAGAGCAACGACGAGAAGAGCCTCAACTGGTGGGGCAACACCCCCAAGTACATGGCCAGCCTCATGAAGGCCTGGTGGAGGGACGCCGACCTGGAGACGGCATACAGCTACCTGCCCAAGATCGACGACGGCAAGAACTACTCCTACCTGCCCATCTTCAGCGCCATGGCCGAAGGCACCATCAAGGGCATGTTCGTCTGGGGCATGAACCCGGCGGTGGGCGCGCCCAGCGCAAAGATGGTGCGCAGGGCCCTGGCCCAGCTCGACTGGATGGTGGCTATCGACCTGTGGGAGACCGAGACGAGCGCCTTCTGGCAGAAGGATGCGGGAGTGAATCCCGCAGACATCAAGACCGAGGTCTTCCTGCTTCCCGCAGCATCGTCCATGGAGAAGGAGGGGTCCATCTCGAATTCGGGCCGCTGGGTGCAGTGGCGCTACAAGGCCATCGACCCGGTGGGGCACGCGGAAGACGACCTCTGGATCATGACCCAGATCGTGAACCGCACCAAGGACCTCTACAAGAATGAAGGCGGCGTGTTCCCCGACCCGATCCTGAACCTGACCTGGAGCTACGCCAAGATGGGACAGGACGGCAGGATCAACCACCCCTCTCCCCGTGAGGTGGCCAAGGAGATCAACGGGTTCTTCGTCGTGGACAAGGAGATCGAGGACAAGGTCAAGGGCGAGATCAAGAAGTTCAAGGCAGGCGACCTGGTGCCGGGCTTCGCCCTGCTGCAGGACGACGGCTCCACCGCCTGCGGGTGCTGGGTGTACGGCGGGTCCGTCACGGAGACGGAGATCAAGATGATGAAGCGGGACCCATCCGACCCCACGGGGCTGGGCATGTACCCCAACTGGTCCTGGTCCTGGCCCGCCAACCGGAGGATCGTGTACAACCGCGCCAGCGTGAACGCCGAAGGCAAGCCCTTCGCCCCGGACAAGCCGGTCATCTGGTGGAGCCCCCTCAAGAAGGCCTGGCAGGGCGACGTCCCGGACGGGGGCGGTGATCCGGGTGCCATCCACCCCTTCATCATGGTGCCCCACGGCCGCGGCATGCTCTTTTCCGCAGGCATGAGCGACGGGCCGTTCCCCGAGCATTACGAACCGCTGGAGTCCGCGGTCAGGAACCTCATGAGTTCCCGCCAGGTCTCCCCGGTCATCGCCCGCTGGGACGAGAAGGCGAGGGAGAAGACCTGCAACCCGCTCATCGCGGAAGGCTGCATCGCGGCCACCTTCGGCAGCGAGGAGGCCAAGGACTTCCCCATCATCTGCACCACCTACCGCCTGGTGGAGCACTGGCAGACCGGCCAGATGACCCGCTGGCTGCCGTGGCTGACAGAGATGGTGCCGCACCAGTTCGTGGAGATCAGCGAGGAGCTGGCCCGCGAGAAGGGCATCACCTTCGGCGACAAGGTCAGACTCACCTCGGCA
>JAKPQL010000084.1 GCA_029547045.1 Deltaproteobacteria bacterium
CTCGGGTGAGCCGGGTTTTTCACATAGCCCGTCTGCCTAGAACCGGCATGAGGGCACGGAACATGCCGGCATAGGCCCTGCGCATGAGCGGGATGTCGAGCATCCCCCTCAGGGTCTTGAGCACCCGGGCATTGCCGGGGCTAAAGGTGCTCTTTTTCTTGTCGTAGCTGATCCTGTCGATGGTGAAGTTTTTCTGGGCTATGGAGACCATGAGCTGATAGGTGATGATGGTTATCATATCCCAGGCCCTCTCGATGTGTGCATGGGGGTAGGGAATCACCTCGCCCATGGCCATACGCACCACCTCCAGGCTGTGGAACATCTCGATTTTGCTGCCCAGCAGCTCCCGGGCCGCCCACAGCAGGTAGATGCAGCCCCCGCAGTAAGACACCATGGCCCCTGCTCCGGTGGCTTCCGCCTCCCTGAACTTCTTTGCCCCTGAGGCGATGATCTCGAAGGGCATGGTGAAGTTGTGCGTCCAAGACGCTCCCTTGCCGAACCCGCAACACAGGGAATCCTGCCGGTTGTGCTCCATCTCGACGATGCTGCACCCGCAGGAGGAGAGTATCCGGCGGTGCATGTCCCAGCACGGGGCGCCGAAGGCCTTGGAATAGCAGTTGTCATGGACGGTCACGGTCATATCAAGCCGCTTTTTCAGGGGGACGGTCCCCGAGGCGAGGGCATTGTCCAGCCAGTCGTTGAAGTTGACAAAGTCCTGGCTGTGGCTTACCCCCATTTCCTGAGGGTGCACCGTGGTGAACAGGTAGTGCACCGCATCGAGCATGGGGACCACCTGTTTCACCCCCCAGCCGTCGAGTTCCTCCTTGGTTCGCTGTGCTATCCTCTGGACCAGGTCGAGGTAGCCGCCCTGGTAGAGGTAGGCGCCGCCCTCCCAATGGTCGAGCCGGTCGATCGGCCTGAAATGGTCCAGAAGGGCACTGCCTCCGATGATGAACGGGAAGAGGTGGAGGTAGTTGCCCACGAGCATCACCGCATCGCCTCGCCTCGGTTTGTAGTCCATCCATTCTGCAATCCACGTCTTCTCCTGCTTGGACAGGAACACGTTCAGGAGCTGCCAGATGTTGGGCTCGGCCGTTGGGCAGACGAACCGATACAGGGGCGGTGCGCCTCGCTGGCGATACAGGTCGTTCCACCGTTCCTGGATGAGACTGTAGGGGCGCGCATCGACGGGGCAGAAGAGGTTGCAGGACATGCACGACGTGCACCGGGACAGTGCATGGTTTGATGGCGCCCCATCTACGAGCCGCTTCATCTCTGATCGGGCTTCGTCGATGGGCAGTTGCATCACTGGGCAGCGGTTCAGGCACTGGCCGCAGAAGTCACACCTGTCAACACGGAACAGCCGTTTCCGTTCCGACATGGAAGGCCTCCTCTAATGCCTGGTTCACTTGTTCAGACGGTCACTCCAGTGAGATCCGGGTCCTGGCTATGATCTCGTCCTTGACCGTGAGCGGCAGCTCGTCGAAATAGGCGCAGTAGCCGGCCACTCGCACCACGATGCCCGGATACCTGCCCGGATGGGCCCTCGCATCCTCGAGCATCTCGGGGTCGAGCACGTTGAGCTGCATCTCCATGCCGCCTTGGGAGAAGAATCCCCGGGTGAGGGCGGTCATGGTGTCCACGGCCCGTTCCCCCTTGAGGGAGGATGCATCGAAGCGCAGGTTCAAAGCATAGCCGTTGGGCGAAAGGCTGGAGTCCACCCTCGCTACGGAATTGAGCAGCGCCGTGGGGCCCTGCCGGTCGCTTCCGTTGCAGCACCCGAGGCTCGCCGCGAAGGGCATGCCCTCCTTTCTCCCGCTCGGCAGGGCGCCCGTGCGTCTGCCGAAGGCCACGTGGGTGGTCGACGAGTAGAAGCCGGGTATGTACGGGCCTCCACGGGTGTTTTCATGCCGTGCAAGCGCGTCGTGGAAGATGCGCGCCACCTGGTCCGCGTATCGGTCCGGCAGTTCCTGGTCATTGCCGAACTTTGGGGCTGTACGCAGCTCTGCCCCGAGCCTGTCTTGCCCTTCGAAATCGTTCATCGCCGCATCGATCACCTCGGAGAGACGGTGAGTCCGTCTCCTGAAGACCACCTCGTCGATGGCGGCAAGCGAATCGGCTACATCGGCCACCCCCACGCCCTGGATGCCGCTCGAGTTGTACTGTGCGCCGCCCGCGGTGACGTCACGGCCGCTCTCCAGGCACCCCTTGACGAGCATGGAGGAGAAGGGGGTCGGGTGGAAGTCGCGGTTCGCCCTCTCGATGATGGTGATGTCCCTGACGAGGCGGTCCACCATGTGGTCAACCTGCGCCCTGAAGGCCGCGACGACATCGTCCATGGACCTGAAGCGGGACGGGTCAGGGGTCTTGGACCCTACCCTGAATCTCCTGCCGGGTCTCCTGCCCCGGTTCAGGGCCAGGATGAGGCACATGGGCAGGTTGAACAGGGCCGCGTCGGTGGAGCAGAAACTCCTGCCCGGCATGGTGGGCTCCACGCATCCCACCACCCCGTAGTCGCGGGCCTCCTCCAGGGTATACCCGTGGGCCCCCAGCGCGGCAATGGTGGCCTCGTCATTGAACAGGCCCGGTACGGCATTCCCTCGAGAGGCCACCTCCACCGCGCGCTTCACGTACGGCTCGGGCGAGACCTCGCTGATGCGGGCCATGTAGTTGGGGTCGCGCAGCCCGGAGAGCTCCATGACATCGAGGAACAACCAGGTCAGATCGTTCACCGCGTCGTTGCCCCCAGAATCTACGCCCCCCACTGTTGCCGCCTGGGCCACCAAGTACCCGCCATGGTATTCGCTCACCCTGCTCGAGAGCAGGAACATGTGCTCGGTGGTCTTGGCCGAGAAGCACAGGAGCAGCTCCAGCGCCTTTTCGCGG
>JAKPQL010000120.1 GCA_029547045.1 Deltaproteobacteria bacterium
CCATCGTCGCACTGTGCATGCTTCTGTCCGCTCTGTGCGCCTGCAGTGATGACGGCGACGGGGGCAGGGCAACCCCGGAAGAGCTCATGACAAGCGTGTCGGTCAGCGCGGGCGCAAACCACAGCCTTGCCGTCAGCGCCGACGGAACGCTCTGGGCATGGGGGTTCAACGTCAACGGCCAGCTCGGCGACGGCACCTGGGAAAACAGCAACACGCCGGTGCAGGTCGGTACGGACACGGACTGGATCGCCGCCAGCGCGGGGCATTACTTCTCCCTGGGTCTCAAGGCCGACGGAACCCTGTGGGCATGGGGGTCCAACGGTTCGCTCGGCATAGGCTCCTGGGGCAGCAGGAATAGTCCCGTCCGGGTCGGTTCAGACAGCGACTGGGTTTCCATGAGTGCCGGCGGTGGGTTCTCCCTGGCGCTCAAATCCGACGGTTCCCTCTGGGCCTGGGGAAGGAATGACGATGGGCAGCTCGGGATCGGGGTCCAGCAGTCCGGACTCACACCGGCAAGGGTCGGGAACGGCACTGATTGGGCACAGGTCAGCGCCGGGTCCGATCACACCGTCGCCCTGAAAACCGATGGTACCCTGTGGGCCTGGGGGAACAACTTCCACGGCCAGCTCGGCATCGGCAGGGGGTTCTCCCAGTCCAGGCCCGTGCAGGTTGGTTCAGACACGGACTGGACCCATGTGAGCGCTGGAGGGGAACACACCCTTGCCGTCAAATCGGACAGCACGCTCTGGGCATGGGGCAACAACGACTTCGGTCAGCTCGGGGACAACTCCATGACCCTGAAAGACTACCCCGCGTTCATCGATGCAGGGTCAGGCTGGGTTGCCGTGTGCGCATCCAGGGATTTCAGCCTGGGCATCAAGGGTGACGGCACCCTGTGGGCCTGGGGTTCCAACTACTACGGGCAGCTCGGAGACTCCACGAACATCGACAGCCTGATACCGCTCGAGGTCGGCGCCGACAAAAACTGGTCAACAGTGAATGCCTCGTATCACCACGTCATGGCGATCGGGACCGACGGGGCTACCTGGGCCTGGGGTGCGAACTGGGAAGGCCAGCTCGGAAACGGCACCTTCGCGGATCTCAACTCGCCTTCACGCGTGCATTTCTAGAACCCGGCCCCCGCCACAGGAACGGATATTCACTGGACACGGCACGGGTGCAGCGCCTCGGTCAGTCCCCATCCAGTATGTGCCTGATCTTCTTCGACAGCTCGGCCATGGTGAAAGGCTTCTGGATGAAGCCCCTGCAGCCGCCGGTCAGGATCTCCTTGGCCTGCCCATCGAGGCTGTACCCGCTCGAGAGGAGGACCTTCACACCCGGATCCTGCCGCCGCAGGGCCTCGAAGGTTTCCCTGCCCCCGAAATCCGGCATGATCATGTCGAGGATCACGAGATCGATGGTCTCCCTGTTCTGATCGAAGATCTGGAGGCCCTGCCGTCCTCCGTTGGCGGTCAGCACCCTGTATCCGAGGCTCTCGAGCATCCCGGCCCCGACCTCCACGATCATCTCTTCGTCGTCGATGACGAGGATCGTTTCCCTGCCCGTGTGGATCTTTTCCGAGGCCTGCTTCTCGCGCTCGATGACCTTCTGCGATGCAGGGAGATACACCATGAAGGACGTCCCTATGTCCTTCTCGCTCTCGACCAGGACGAATCCCCCGTGGTTCTTGATGATCCCGTACACCGATGCCAGGCCGAGCCCTGTCCCGCGTCCGCGCTCCTTGGTGGAGAAGAACGGCTCGAAGATGCGGGCCTTGATGGCCTCGTCCATACCGATCCCCGTGTCCGTGACCGTGACCTTGACAAATCGGCCCGGGCCGATGCCATAGGGGCTGACCTCATCGTCAGTGAGTTGAGCGTTCTCCACGGAGAGATACAGATCGCCTCCGCCCGGCATGGCCTGCCATGAATTCACGAACAGGTTGAGCATCACCTGCTCCATCTGGCCACGGTCCACCTCGACGGCCCAGAGATCCTCGGACGACTTGTGATGTATCCTGATCTCCCTCTTGGTCCTCCCGAACATCTCCGCACTCCTGCGGACGAATTCACCGAGGTCCGTCGGCTTCACCTCGTACTTGCCACCCCGGGCAAAGCCCAGGAGCTGCTTGGTCAGGCCGGATCCCCGCTGGACATATTCTTCCATGCTCTTGAGGCGGTCGTGGAAGGCATGAGATTCGTCGTAATGCATGAGCATGAGGGAGATGTTCCCCAGGATGCCCATGAGCAGGTTGTTGAAGTCATGGGCTATGCCGCCGGCCAGGGTTCCGATGGCCTCGAGCTTCTGGGCCCGCATGAGCTGCTCTTCCAGGCTCTTCTTCTCGGTGACGTCCACGAGAAAGCCCCTGAGCCCGACATATTCGCCCTCCCGGCATATGGGCGTCGTGTGGATGAGTACGGGGAATGTGGTGCCGTCCTTCTTCCGTGCGGTATACTCGTTGAGCCCGAGTCGCTCGCCCTGCATGACCCGCGTGTAATTCCTGATCGCGCGTTCGTGGTCGTGGGGCGCCATGACATCCAGGACGTTCACCCCGCGCTCCAGGTCCTCCAGGGTGAAACCGAACCGTTCCAGGGAGATCTCGTTGATGAAGGTGACCTTCCCGCTGGTGTCCATCTCGAACACCGTTTCGGGCAGGAGCCTGGCCAGGTCGCGGAAACGCTCCTCGCTCTGTCTGAGGGCGTCTTCCGCCTTCCTGCGATCGGTCATGTCGATGAGAGACGCGACGCTTTCTCTCGTCCCCGGGATCATGGAGACGCTCATGTAGAGGTTGCGTATCTCTCCCGACCTGACCCGCGCCTTGAATTCATAGGCACTGATGACCGCACCGGGGTCGGTCCTCCTCAGGGTGTGCCTCTGTTTCATGATCTCGAGGTCTTCCTCCGCCACGAAGGACGTCCAGCTCATCTTACCCTCCAGCTCTTCGCGCGAGTAACCGACGAGCTTCTCGAAATTGGCATTGGCCAGCAGTATGGTGGTGTCCTCTGCCACGATGATGTTCGCGGTGGCCGTGTTCTCGAAGATGGTCCGGTAGCGCTCCTCGCTCTGCCTGATCGCCTCCTCGGCCTTTCTCCGGTCGCTGATGTCGTGGGTTATGCCAAGCAACCCTTCCGGTTCTCCATGCTCGTCATAGAGGATATTCAGCGTGACCTCGGTCCACACCCTCGATCCGTCCTTACGGATCATTTCGAGATCGAGGTTCATGGTCCAGTCCCTGCCGTGTTTCCGGCCGCCGAACTCGAACGCACGCTCCCGGGTGAAGAGATCGACTGCATGCTGGTATGACTCCGGGGCAAGGACCTGATCCATGGTCTGCTTCATGGCCTCCTCGGGGGTATATCCCCTGAGCTGCATCACGGAAGGGCTTACATAGACATACTTCAGATCGGCATCGAGGACCCATATCACGTCCCGCAGATTCTCCGCGAGCAGCCTGTACTTCCGTTCACTGTCCTTGAGGGCCTTCTCCGCCTTGATCCTTTCGGTAACATCCCTGCCCACCCCCTTGAACCCGACGACCTCGCCCGAGAGTCCCCTCATGATCGACGCGGAGAACTCGACCGTGATCCTGGTCCCATCCTTCCTGATCACCTCGTAGTCCACCATGGTCTGGGCCACCCCGGTGCGGAGGATCTCGGCGAAGGTCCTGTAAGCCTGCTTCGCGGTCTCTGCCGAGGTGTACGCCCGGTTGTTCATGCCCAGGAGCTCTGCCCTGGCATAGCCCATGATCCGGCAGAGGGCATCGTTCACATAGGTGTAGTTCCCCGTGAGATCCAGTTCGAAGTATGCTTCGTCCATAATCTCCAGGATGGTGCGATACCGTTCTTCGCTCTGACGCAGGGCGGCCTCGGCCTTTTTCCGCTGGGTGATGTCCCGGACGACGCCCATGAATCCGATGGGCCTGCCGGCGGCATCCCGCCGCAGGGATATGGATGCCTCGACCGAGATCGTCTTGCCCGTCTTGTCCTTGAGCTGCCAGGCAAACCCGCTGGTGGGCTCACCCGTGCGGAAGACTCGATGATAGGCATCGAATACTTTCCGCGCCTCCTCCTCATCCATGTACCGGCGGTAGTTCATTCCCGAGAGTTCCTCGATGGTGTAGCCGAGGCGGTTCACGGCCCGTGAGTTGAAGAAGGTGAAGTTGCCCTTGAGGTCTACCTCGTAGTAAGCCTCCTCCATGCTTTCCAGGATGCTCCTGTAACGTTCTTCATTCCGGCGGGCATCCATCTCGGCCCGCTTGCGGTCCGTGATGTCCATGCACGAGGCAAGGCTCTCCTCGGTTCCCGGTATCAGCGCCACGGTGAGGAAGATGTCACGGATATCACCGCTGCGGGCCATGAGCCTGAACTCGTACGAAGGGAGAACGCCGCGGCCTTCCTGTCTCCTCTTCGCATGGGATCGCTTCATCCGCTCCAGGTCTTCCGGGACGACGAACACGGTCCAGCTCATCTTCCCTTCAATCTCGGCCTTCGTGTAACCGGTGAGCCTCTCGAAGTTGGAATTGGCGAGCAGAATGGTCGTGTCCTCGGCGATGAGGATCGTGGCGTTGCCCGTGTTCTCGAAGATGGTGCGGTAGCGCTCCTCGCTCCTCTTCAGGAGCATTTCGGCCTCTTTCCGTGCGGTCACATCACGGACAAGGACATGGAATCCCCTCGGGTCTCCCCTGTCGTCCTTCATGAGGCCGGCGGACATCTCGTGGGTTCGCACGGAGCCGTCCCTGGACATGACCTCGTAATTCACGAGCCGTTCGGCACAGCCGGTTTCGTAGATGCGATGGAACACCTCGTACATGCGGCGTGCCGTGGCGGGGCTGGTATATTCCCGGTAGCTCTTGCCGAGAATCTCCTCGGCCTCGTATCCCAGCAGGGAACCGGCAACCCGGTTGAAGGATATGATGTTTCCTTTCAGATCGAGCTCGTAGTACCCTTCCTCGATATTCTCCAGGACCCTCCGGTGCTTCTCGTCTTCCTTGTCCACAGAGTTCCTGAGCTGCAGGATCTCTTCCTCGAGTTCCCGTATCCTTCCGGTGAGGTCCTCTTCCGCGGGACGTCTGCCCATCTCTCCTCCAGGTATGAACGAGACACGCGTACCCGGTCCCATCGGGCACGCCCATGCCCCATGTATTCCATCGGTATTTCCGTCAATATTTTTAAGTACCGTGCAGGGCCCTCAGAAGCTCCCGGTCCCTCGGTTTCTCAGGAGTGCATACCGTGGCACCGGGTGACCCCCGTCATGCACGGGGCGCCTTCCCTCACCTTTGCGTACCCCAGAGGAGGCTGCCCAGTCCCGAACCACGCAGCGTCCGCCTGGAAACGGCACCGGCGAGGATCTCGTCCCTGGTCCAGATCTCCAGCGAGTTCCGGGCCCGGGTGATTCCCGTATAGATCAGCTCACGGGTGAGCACAGGAGAGTCACGGTCAGGAAGCACGAACAGCACGCGGTCGAACTCCGAGCCCTGGCTTTTATGCACGGTCATGGCCCAGGCGGTTTCATGGGCAGGCATCCGCAGGGGCGAAATCCTGCGGACAGATCCGTTGCCGGCCGTGAAGCATGCGCGCAGGGTGTCGCCTTCGCGGACCACGATTCCTATGTCTCCGTTGAACAGGCCCAGGGTGTAGTCGTTCTCGGTGACGAGCACGGGCCTGCCGCTGTAGAACTGCTCAGCAGGCTCCAGCATGCCCGCCCCGGCGAGTATGCACTCAATGAGGCGGGTCATGGCCGTGACCCCGTAGGGACCGTCACGGACCGGACAGAGCACGCGGAACTCCTCGAAGCGGCGGAGCCGGTCGAGGGGATCGTCAGCGGCGAGGAATCTCCTGTACCCTTCGACGATACAATCGCGCAGCGTGGCCTCCAGGGCATCGGGACGGGGCAGAACACGCCCCTTGAGCTCGTCACCCGCACCGGACCCGAGGATATCGAGGGCCCCGGCGGCATCACCCCGGTTGACAGCAGCGCTCAGTGCGAAGATGGGGCTGTCCTCCCTGAACCGGTAGGTCCTGGTGAGCTCCACGACGGAGTCCTGCATGCCCGCGGATCCGCCTGAAGGAACCGTGATCCCGGTGACACGGGAAGCCATGTCCGCAAACCCCGTCGAGTATGCATGGACACCCCCGGTGTCGCAGATGTCTCCCAGCACATACCCGGCTGCCACGGATGCGAGCTGGTTCCGGTCTCCCAGCAGGACGAGCCGTGCATCATCCCCGAGTGCACCTGCGAGAGTGGCCATGAGCGCCAGGTCGGCCATGGATGCCTCGTCGATGACCACCACGTCGGCTGTCAGGGTCTTCCCTGCCTGCCGGTTACGAGCCCGCGTCCCCGAGCCCAGACCGAGGAGCCGGTGGATCGTGGAGGCCTCCCGGGGAATCCTGTCCTTGATGCCGGCGTCGCTGTCGAGGTGCGCCACGCCGCGTTGAACAGCTTCGGCGATCCTGTGCGCAGCCTTTCCCGTAGGCGCCGCCAGGGCGATCCTCAGCCCAGGTTCCTGGCCGAGGAGCAGGGCCAGGATCTTCACCACGAGCGTGGTCTTTCCCGTGCCCGGCCCGCCCGTTATCACGCACAGGGACCGGCTCACGGCAATTGCAGCCGCGATCATCGGCCAGGGGTCGCCGTCCGTTGCTCCTGCGGGGAACATGCGCCCCATGGCGCGCACGAACACAGCCTCGTCGAACGGCCTCTCACGGGCATTGAGGGCGCGCAGCGTGTCGGCAAGCTTCCGCTCGTGCCCGTAACTGCGGTGCAGGTAGAGTCTTCCCGCCTCGTCCAGGATAAGCGGCCGACAGTCCCCCGGCCTGCCCACCACCTGCTCTGACCCGAGGGCTGCAAACCATGCATCGAAACCGGGAACCTCAACACCGTCAACCGCTTCTTCCGACGGGCTGGATCCGAAGGGGTCGTGCAGGTCCATGCAGGTATGCCCTTCTCTGCTGAGCCTGCTGAGAAGGGATGCGGCCAGGGCCAGTTTCCTGTCCGTCGAACCCGAAAGCTTCAGCATGAACCTGGCGAAGTGCAGGTCTATGGGGTCGAAGAGGGATCCGGGGAGGGGCATATCATGCATGGGATTGCCCCCCTCCTTTCAACCCGCCATCCACGATCATGCCCTCCAGGGTCCCGATCACTTCCCGCCCGGGCCTGGCCCGGAACACCCCGCATGCCATCCCCCTGCCCGGGTCCACGCCCCGCAGGAACACGTAGAACACCCCGCCGAAGTGCTCGTCATAGTCATACCCCTCAAGCCGCTGCCCCAGATACCGATGGAGCGCCACGCAGTAGAGGTGGTACTGGAGCACGTAGCCGTCCCTGACCATGACATGCGAGAGCGCGTCCTGGCTGTAGTCCTCCACATGGTCGCCCAGGTGGTTGGATTTCCAGTCGACGAGATAATATTTCCCGTCGTGGCGGAACACCAGGTCCATGAACCCCCGGAGAAAGCCCCTGACAGGGTCGAAGGAGAAACGGGAAGTCGGCACAGGCAGGCCGCCCTGCATGGACCCCTCGAGTGCCCCGACCAGGACCTCGGGCGTGACGGTCCTGATAGGGTACATGAACTCCAGCTCGGTGAGCCGATCGCCGTCTCGCACCCCTGCCAGGCTGAACCCGCCCAGGTCCACGTCGAGGACCCTGCGCACCATGGAGGTGACCGCATCGGTCCATGTTGGGTCGAATCCCTGGCCTGCAAGCGTCTCCCCCACGACGGACCGCATGCCGGCTTCACCTGCCGTGAAGTCGATCCTCTCGAAGACCTCGTGCAGGATCGTGCCTGCCCTGGCTCCCCTGGGGAAGGAGAAGATATCCCTGACCTTCTTGCCCTTTTCTTCTGCCCCGTCCTCGGCGCTGTACGGCAGCACGTCCCGGTCCGCACCCTCTTCCTGTGCGTGCAGGCCGCGGATGAACGAGGTGTAGCTGGCCATGCCCCAGGTGCGGTCAACGGCCCGCGAGAAGACGCGAGCCGCAGGCTCGTCAGGTGAGGCGGCAGCGGCCCCGAGCGGATCGGGCTGGTCTTCGGGGAGATCCGTGACACATGCTTGGTCGGTTTCCCGATCGAGGTACTCTTCCAGGCCCGCCCTCAGGTCCTGCTCCCCGAGGTGCCCCAGGAGATGGGCCATGGCCGATCGTTCGGCGCCCATCACCTCCCCCCAGGCCACGTAGCACCGGTCCCTGGCCCGGGTCAGCGCCACGTAGAGGAGCCGCACGTTCTCGGCCAGCTCCTCGAGTCCGGCCTGCCTGCGGTGGTCGTCCTGCTCCGCAGAACCCAGGTCGAGCACGGCGTTCCTGGCCTCGTCATGGAACAGGACCGCCTCCCCCTTCTCCTCTCTGGGAGCGCCCCAGGCAAAGGGGCAGAAAACCACCGGGAACTCGAGACCCTTGCTCTTGTGCACGGTCATGACGCGGACCGCGTCGTCGTCGCTCTCGAGCCTGAGCTGGTACTCGTCGCTTCCGGGCAACGATGGGTCCCTGCGCTCAGCGAGCCATTTCCTCAGGCCCTGCATGCCGAGCTTCCCGGCCGTCTCGGTCCTGCCCAGGAGCTCGGCGATGTGGAGCACATTGGTCAGGGTCCGCTCGCCTCCGTCCAGTTCCAGCAGGCGCTCCCGCACGTGCTCACCGTCCAGGAGCCTGCGGATCATGGGCGTGAAGCCGGAGCGCGCCCAGGTCTCGTGCCAGGTCCGGAACCGCTCGATCCAGCCCTCCCACGCCGCCTCGTCCCTGCCGAAAGCGTCAACGGCGGCTGCGTCCAGGCCGAAGATGCGGGTCATGAGCGCGGTGCGCACCAGCCCCTCGCGCGTGGGCTCGGCCAGCGCAGAAAGCAGCATCTCCATCTCGAAGGCCTCCAGGGAGCCGAACACGTTCTCGTCGCTGTAGAGCACGCAGGGGATGTGCGCGTCGTGCAGGGTGTCGCGGACCATGCGCGCCTGGGTGTTGGTGCGCACGAGCACGGCCATGTCCCGGGGTTTCAACGCCTCGCTGCCGAGCGTCACGACACCCGTTCCTGAAAGGTTCAGGAGCCGGGAGATTTCGAAGGCCACGGCCCTGCACACGGCACGTTTCGCCTGCTCCACCGTGAGCCGGGCCCCGTCTTCTGCCTCCAGGAACCAGACCGTGAGAGGCCCTCCGTCCACGCCGGCCAGGTCCTTCCGGTTTTTCTTCGGCGCGGGCTCGGCCGGCTCGAAGCGTATCCAGTCGAACACGAACGGGTCGGCCACCCCGGAGAACATCGTGTTCACCGCCTCGATGAGGCCTGGGGTACTCCGCCAGTTGTGGAGCAGGGTGTGGGTGTTCGTCTCCGCCACTGCGGCAGCGGCCTTTGCATAGGTGAACACGTCCGCGCCCCGGAAGCTGTACACTGCCTGCTTGGGATCGCCGATGAAGAACAGTGTCGATCCCGCGAAGCATTTCCTGAATATCTCGTACTGCAGCGGGTCCGTGTCCTGGAACTCGTCGATGAGCGCCGCGGTAAACCTGGCCCGCACCGTTTCCGCCAGGGCCTCGCCGCCCCGGGACCGCAGGGCCTTGTACATCCTGATGAGCAGGTCGTCGAAGTGTACGACGCCCTGTTTGTCCTTGCGCCACGCCAGCGCCCTGTCCAGAAAGCCGAGGAAGTCCACCTTCATGCCGGTGATCGCATCCTCCATGGCGGCTGCGAGGGCGGCGGCCCCCTCCACCAATGCCCTGCACACGTCGAACACCGGGTGCTCCGGTGTCTTCCCGCCCTTCTTCGTGGCCTTCCCCACGGCCTCGGGTGTGAACCTGGCCAGGCACCCGGCATTGGACAGCATGGCAGGCCCCAGGGCCAGGTACTGGTCGATCTCCTCGAGATACCCGGGTATCCTGGTGATCTTGTGGGTGGTCTGGTTGATGACGTCCCTGTCGCTCAGGAGCCGTTCCACCTCTGCCCTGGCATCCGGCCAGGCCTCCTTCAGTGCCGTGAACGCCTGCCGGTACGCTGCCAGCAGCGACTCCAGGTCCCCTGCCCTGTCCTGACTTCCACCCCCGGGGATGACCTCTGCGGCAAGGTTCTTCTGCCCCGCAAGGCCCATGAGCCACTCCGGGCTTACCTTGCGTGAACGGGCGAACGAGATGAACTCGGGCATGTCGCAGGCGGTGATGCGCATGCGGTAGAAATCGTCCGCGATGGACGCCACCAGGTCGGCCTGGTCCGCGACGAGCTCGGTCTCGAAGGGGCTCGCGGTCTCGAAGGCCATCTCCTTGAGCATGCGCTGGCAGAACCCGTGGATGGTGGAGATGGCGGTCTCGTCGAACCTTGCCAGGGCGTCGTCCAGGATGCCGACGGCATGTGCCCCGCCGGCCACCCTTTCCATGAGCCAGGCTATGAACTCATCGTCCGTTGTCCCCTGCATGAAGGCGTCGCGTGCCTGGCGCACCTTGTCCCTGATCCTGGTCTTGAGCTCGTCCGTGGCGGGCACGGTGTAGGTGACCACGAGAATGGACTCCACGGGAACCTTCATTTCCAGGAGGAGCCGCAGGAAGAGCGACGCGATGGTGTAGGTCTTGCCCGTGCCCGCGCTCGCCTCGATGAGGTGGGTTCCGGACAGGTCCAGTGCCTTGAGGTCCAGGGGCTTGTTCATGTGCCGGCCCCCATGGCATCGAGGATCGGGCCGTACACGGCAAGGGCCAGCTCACGGAACTCGTCGTCCAGGGGATCGGTGCCCGCAAAGCAGAGGAGCAGGGCCGCGTCCCCTGCCTCGCCCCTCTGATACCTGCTCCCCTCCCATGTCCTGCGCGCCTCCTGGGTGGCCCGCTTGTCCTTACCGTACTTCTTCATGGCCTCCGCATAGGCATGGGAGCTCTTCGGGAAGAGGTGCACGGGTTTGCACAGACCCTGCCGGTAGACGTCCAGGAACTCCTTCAGCACTGTCAAGGGCTCTTCAACGGCATTGATCCGGGTCAGTCCTTCCCTGTGGATGTGCAGGGCCGTCGCCTGCGCCGCCGGGTCCGCTGCCTGGAGCAGGAGCAGGCTGAGCCAGGCTCGCATGAGGTCATTGCCCGTGACCTTGGCATAGCGGAACGAGAGGAACCCGGCCCCGTCGAGGCTGTTTACTGACCCGGTGACGGTGAATCCGTCCACCGGGAGGGCCAGGTCCTTCCTGACCATGTCACGGCCTTCCATGGCCCTTTCTATGAGGGGGTAAAAGGCGTCTATCTCGCGGGCCAGACCGGCAAGGGCCAGCTCACCCGGCACACCGTGGGGCAGCACCCCTTCAGCCCTGAGCCGTGCCAGGTCGGCATCCATGCTCTTTCCCGCAAGCCTTTCCGTGAGGATCCGCTGGTGCAGGCCGTAACGCTCCAGCCCTGCCAGCTCGAAGGGCTCCCGGTCGAGCAGGGTCTCATCTTCCCAGGGCAGCGTTGCACCCAGCCGGTGGCGGAGGAAGAAACATGCCGGACCCCGGAAGAACTCCAGGAGGCGCTCCAGGTCAACTGTCCTGAACTCCTCCCCCGGATCGGCGAGTTCCGCACTCCTTGCCCCAGACTGTCCCTGCCTGCGCAGTGCACGTGCTGCCAGGGCATTGTCCTGCGAATAGCTGAACAGGCCCGTGCCTGCAGTGAAGTACTTCGGGCTGAACGCCTGGAGGCAGTGGCTCCTGGCCACCCCGGGATTCACGAAGGATCGGTCCAGGTACTCCAGCAGGCTGCTCACCACCACGGAGGGCGGAATGGGGGCATTGTCCTGGATGCCCTGGCCGATGTAGCTGATGGACAGCACGTTCCGGGCCGAGAGCAGCGCCTCGAGGAAGAGGTAGAGGTCGTCGTCGCGCCTCGAGCGGTCGCCTCTGCGCTGGTCCATGGCCGTGAGGTCGAGTCCGCTTGTATAGTCCCTGCGGGGAAAGGCCTCGTGGTTCATGCCCATGAGGCAGATCACCTTCAACGGGATGCTCCGCATGGGCAGCATGGAGCAGAAGGTGACGCCTCGCTCCAGGAACCCTGACCCCTCTGCCGCGTGGCCGAAGGCTTTTGCGAGGTGCTGCCGCACCACGTCGCAGCTCAGGCGTCCCCTGAACCCGGCATCCTGACCTGTCTTCTCCAGGTCCCGTACCACTGCCTTCAGGTGCAGCATCTCCTGCACGCCGTCCTCGTCAACAGTAAACAGGTCGTCGATGATCCGCAGCAGTACCTCTGACCACTGAGCAGGCCCCCGCTCCTGCCTGAGCTCGTCCACGGCGGCAAAGAGCTTCTCCACGAAGTCTGTGAATCTCCCTAAAAGCTCCGCAGACCCAGGGTCCATGCCTTCGAAGGGCGCGATCCCCGCGAACAGCCCCTCTCCTTCTGCCATGGCATAGCCGAGCAGGAGGCGCCTGAGGCCGAACTGCCAGGTGTTCTCCGCAAACCC
Organism: Deltaproteobacteria bacterium; assembly: GCA_029547045.1. GTDB lineage: Bacteria > Desulfobacterota > Desulfomonilia > UBA1062 > UBA1062 > MWEI01. The sequence goes on from JAKPQL010000120.1 coordinate 12,362, forward strand.
GGGCAGGCCCAGTTCCACCTTGTCGTTTCCGTCCCTGCCCCAGCGGATGCCCGCGCCCGTGACCCAGGCGTGGATTTCGCTCACTGCCTCCTCGTCCAGGTCGAACCTGGTGCGCACCGGCTCCTTGTCGAGCAGGTCCATGACCAGGGAGGCCTCGTAGCGCCGGCCTGCCAGGTCGAGCACTGCCATGAGCGCGTCCGCGAGCCGGGAGCTCCTCCGGAACGACCGGTCCGAGATGCTGTAGGGGATGCGGCGCGCATCGTCCCGGTCCATGTCGAACACGGCGCGGATGAAGGGCGCGTATGCCTCGATGTCAGGCGCCATGACCAGGATGTCCCGGGGCTCCAGGTCCGGGTCTTTTTCGAACAGGTCGAGCAGGGTGTCCAGGAGCACCTCGGTCTCCCGCATGGGGCTGTGGCAGGAGTGGACCTGGATGGAGCGGTCGCCGTCGGTCACCTCCCTCACTCCCTCTTCACCGGGCGGTCTCAGGTTCAGGATGTCGGCCTGGACCTGTGAGAGCATGGTGGTGCCCTCTGTTTCTTCGAAGAGGTCCACCTGTTCGGGATCCAGTTCCAGGACCATGTCCAGGAAGTTCCTGCCGAGCCTGCCCATGCCTGCAAGCAGGTCGTTGCACGACTCCCAGTGCATATCCTTTTCAGTGATCCTGGCCATGCGACGCTCGGGTATGATGTCTGCCCAGTATTCCCTGCACGGGTTCAGGCAGTAGATGCCGACATCGATACACGCGGACAGGCCCTTGAGCACCTCCAGGTGGAATGCGGGCAGGTACGAGATGCCGAAGATGGACACCCGCTCGGGCAGCATGGATATGTCGGCATGTATGATTTCCTGTGCAAAGAGCTGCTTGAGCCGGGCGCGGTGGTGTGGGTCGCTGCGTTCGATGACCTTTCTCCAGAGGATTGCCTGCCAGTTCTCCGGGTATGCAGCTTTTGATTTTCCATCTTCCCAGCCCAGTATGAGCTCGGGCCTGAAGATGACGTACTGGTCATAGATGCCGGCCATCATGGAGCTGAACTGGTAGAGCTTCATGCCCTGCTCGTCGTTTTCCAGGTAGTCTTTGATGCGGGCAAAGTGCCTGTGTGTGAGGAGGTCGGGCAGGCAGTCCATGATGCGCAGCGTCAGGCTGTCCTTGTCGAAGAGCGGGGGCTGCGTGATACCGGGCAGGATGCGGGAGAACATGTCGAGCACGAAGGTGTTGGGGAATGGCCATTTGATATTGGAGCAGATGCCGTGCATGCGGGCGAGCTCCATGGAGAGCCACCGCTGCATGCCGCGGCTCTGTACTACGATGAGCTCGGGGGTGAGCGGGGATGAGAGCGGGGTGGAGAGGGATGTGGCAAGGGCCTGCGAAAGGACCTCGAGCCGGTTGCTCTCGATGAGTTTCAGGTTGGGCAACTGTATACCTCTCCAGTGAAACTCCCCGCGGCAAGCCGCGGGGCATCTTAGTGCAGCTTGAGCTCAAGCTGCACAGGCCCTTGCGTTACTTCTCTATGGCGTTCGATGTATTTCTCAATCACTTCACGAGTCATGCGGTCTCCCACGGTTCTCGC
>JAKPQL010000022.1 GCA_029547045.1 Deltaproteobacteria bacterium
TCGGACCAGGTCTGCCATGAACATGAACCCCCCCTTGAGCTCAGGAGCAGGTCGAATTCCTGGTCCAGGGACACCCCGCGATCAATGGTGTGCTCGAATATGTGCTGGCAGACGCTGCAGCGCATCTTGAAGGTGTTCCTGTCAAGACCATCGTGGGAGAATCTGAACTTGCTGTGGCATTGCGGGCATTGAACGATGATCACGTGGGCGGTCCTCCTGTCTCATCGGGATCGAGAACATACAGCGCCGGCAAGGTGCGATACTGTTCGGCAAAGTCCAACCCATACCCCACCACGAACCCCTCGGTTATCCGAAAGCCGTAGTAATCGGGCGATATGGATGCATCCCTCCGGAATGTCTTGTCGATCATGGTGCAGATCTTGACGGAGGCAGGACCTTTCTTTTTCAGGTGTTCCTTGAAGGCGAGCAGACTGTGCCCCGTATCCATGATGTCGTCCACGATGAGCACGTGTCTGCCGGAAATCACTGCGTGGATATCATCGACAATGGTGACGTCTCCCGTTGGGCTGTCGCTGTTCGCGTAGCTCGAGAGCCTGGCGAATTCTATTTTCGCGGGGAGGGTTATGGCTCGGACCAGGTCTGCCATGAACATGAACCCCCCCTTGAGGATGCCGATGATGAAGAGCTCCTTGCCATCATACTCCCGCGATATCGTGTCGCCCAGATCTCTGATTTTTCTGGCGATTTCACCTTCGCTGTGGAGCACCTTCATAGACTGATCTATAACGTATCGATCAGTGGGTGTCAACGTAGTGTTCGTGCCGGTTTCACTGCAGCAATATACAGGGATCCCATGGACTTTTGGGCTGATCCGATGTATTATTAAGAACTGTGTGGCCCGGTGGGGGCGGCACGGTGAAATCGGGTGTGCCAGGGTACACCATGCAATGGTTAGGGCACCCATGAGGAAGGGGCTCGCTATGAAGGACCTCAGAGCACATACCAGGATCAGGACCAACATGAAGGTCGCATACCGCGACAATGAGCATGTCTACATCATGGGAAGGGTTGGAGACCTCAGCAGGGGCGGCATGTACGTGAATACCGGAAGGCCACCGGATATCGATGGGTTCATGATCGCGAGCATCGACGCGGAGGAATTCGGCAAGGTCATCTGGGTGCAAGGAAGGGTGGTCTGGAAGAACTCCACCGGCATGGGTGTCGAGTTTACCCGCACCGACGAAAAAGGGCTCAGGAACCTGCTGTCCTACCACGGCGCCTCTGCATGAAGGCGCGGCGGGAGCATCTCGCCCTTATTCCTTCCCGATGAGCACCGCCCCCTTCTCGATGAGTTCCTTGGAGTCGACGACAAGTCCCATGGATGCTTCATCGAGGGTCTGCAGCACAACGATCATCCCTATGTACTGATGGAACACGACGGATTGTGACTGAGCGCCTGCATCTTTCACCTGGGTCTTCTCAACGACGCTGAGGAGGGCACCCTTCTCGATCCCCTGATTCTTTCCTGCATTGAGGAAGACGAGGTCCCTGACGCTGCTCCCCTGGATGCCGCCGTAGTAGTCTATGATGGAAGGCTGGGTGTTCAGGGTCGGCTCCGACAGAGACAGCGAGACAGGCTTGATGGGAGGGATGTCGTCGAAGATCACGGTGTCGATCCTGGCCTCCTGGAGGGAATAGGTAACCACAGCCTTGACGATATTCTGCTGCACCTCCTCCACCTTTGCGGTGGCTGCGATCTTGTACAGGTAGCCGGCCCTCTTGGATCCGCTCATGATGTCCTGGATCCTGGAGACCAGCGTGATCATCTGGCCCGGCTTCAGATCCGAGGTGGTTCTGATCATGATGTGGTCGTTCTGCGAGATGAGCTCTCCGCCCTCCATCTTCTTGAATATTTTGCCGGACCCTGAGAGCAGGTTCGGGGTGTAGATGAAGGTGGAGTACTGGGGCGCCACCATGATGGACTTTTCCTTGCTGGCAGCGGTCTCTTCGGGGGTGTAGATGGTCATCTGGCTCTCGGCGCCCCCGCGTTCCGGAGACGGGATGATCTTGATGACGGTCTTGGCACCGTCTTTGGTGATGACCACGATGTCATTAGGATAGATGAGGTGAGGGTTGGTGATGTCCTGGTTGTTGGCCCATACCAGCGGCCATTTCCAGGGGGTGTTGAGGTATTTCATGGAGATGTCCCACAGGGTGTCGCCCGGGACAACGGTGTGCGTGATCTCCTCGGCCCGTGATGGCATTGCCAGGGTCAGAAATATGAAAAGGCCCATTAAGAAAACAGTCAGCTTTTTCAAAGCGGGTCCTCCTTCGAAGGTTCAATTCAGACTGCTTATTGTTGTTTTCTTATATCGGAGAAGTCAAGGATATTCTTGAATCTTGGTTGCATTGGGCCGGTCTTTGGACTAGAGTAACTCAAATGTTACCAGGCGACCTCTACTCCCAGGCTCACCTCTTTGTTTCCGCCATCCGGATCCACGAACATCTCCATCTTCAGCCCCCTTCCCTCAGGGGGCTCGCGGATACCCTGAGGGTCTCCGAGGAGGAACTCTCCCGAATCTCCCGGAGGCTGGAAGAGCAGGGTATCATCAGCGTCGTGGTGAGCGGTGCCGATGCCCGGTTTGCAGTCCGTGACCACAGGCTCATCGAAGATCTGCCCCGTGCCGTTGAGGCGCCGCGGATGGAAGAGGAGATAACCCAGTTCAAATCCCGCCAGGAGACCCGCTTCAGGGGGATCGAAGAATCTCTTGCAAAGAAGGGCGACAAGAGCGCGGTTTTCTCGGAACTGGAAAAGGCCATGAAGGACCCATCTCTCCTGAAGAAGAAGAATCCCTTGGATTGAGGCCGCCCATCTCCCGTTCCATGGGGGGGTGAACGATGCGGCAGAAAACACCCGGGAATTTGTACCTGGCACACGGGTCTTGACATCAGATAATATTGCCTGAAACCAATATGTTGTGCGCCATGAGCACCTGCCTCCCACAGGGTGCCGGATGAGGTTATTATGGCCTTGTGTTTTCATGGCCTCTATTGTATAGGAACGCAACTTATCAAGGTATAAGGAATACGGAACGACGGACAGGGGGGAAGGAAACCATGTATACCGTAGACGAAACGAACAACCACCACGAGGACTCCGGTGCGGCAAAGGAGGATCTTGCAGAAACCAGGGCAGAGAATCTCGAGGCAGATGGCACCAATTTCGAAGCACTCTATGAAGAAACCTTTGACAAGCACATCACACCCGGTTCGGTGGTGACAGGCACGGTGGTTCAGATCAGCACCGACTACATCATGATCGACATCGGGAGAAAGATAGACGGGCAGGCGCCCATCAGCGAGTTCATCGGTCCGGACGGGGCCATCACGTGCGCCGTGGGGCAGGATGTGGAGGTCCTGGTCGAAAGCATCAACACGTCCAAGGGCGTGATCAGGCTGAGCAAGGAGAAGGCGAAGCGGCTCAAGATCTGGGACGATATCCTCAAGGCATCCCAGGAGAATACCTACCTCAAGGGGAGGGTCGCGGAGAGGATCAAGGGCGGGCTCATCGTGGACATCGGCCTGCCGGCGTTCCTCCCGAGTTCTCAGGCCACGATCAGTCCCATAAGCGAGGCGGATCTCGAGAAGATGATCGGCATGGAAATCGACGTGGCCGTCATCAAGTTCAACCGTAAGAAGAACAACGTGGTGGTGAGCCACCGCGAGGTGCTGGAAAAGCAGCGCGAGGTGAACAAGAAGCATCTGCTCGCAACGCTGGCCAAGGGCGACGTGGTCACGGGCAGGGTCAAGAACATCATGAGCTACGGCGCCTTCGTGGACATCGGCGGCATCGACGGCCTGCTCCACATCACGGACATGTCGTGGGGCAAGCTGAAGGACCCCAAGGACAAGGTCTCCACGGGTCAGGAGATCCGGGTCAAGGTGCTGGAGTTCGACCCGGCCACCGAGAAGATTTCGCTGGGCCTGAAGCAGCTCACCACAGATCCCTGGGAAGGCCTCGAGTACCGGTATCCCATCGGCAAGAAGATCTCGGGCAGGGTCACCTCGGTGACCAACTACGGTGCCTTTGTGGAGGTGGAAGAGGGGGTCGAGGGTCTGGTCCATATCTCAGAGATGTTCTGGACCAAGCGCATGAGGCACCCCTCCTCGGTGCTCGAGGAAGGGCAGAACGTGGACGTGGTCGTCCTCGGGGTCGACCAGGCCAATCGCCGCATCTCCCTGGGCCTCAAGCAGACCATGCCGAACCCCTGGAGACAGATCCAGGATTACTACCCCGAAGGCGTCGTGGTGGACGCAACGGTGAAGAACGTCACCGATTTCGGGCTGTTCGTGAGCGTGGACGAGAACATCGATGTGGATGGGCTCATCCACGTGTCAGACCTCACCTGGGACCCCAAGGTCAAGAATCCCCGGGAGCTGTACAAGAAGGGGGACGTGGTGAAGGCCAAGGTCCTGGCCATTGACCCAGAGAACGAGAAATTCTCCCTGGGCGTCAAGCAGCTCCAGCCGGATCCGTGGCACCAGATCGCCATGGAGCACCCGGTGGGGAGCCTCGTGAAGGGCAGGATCACCTCGCTCACCGACTTCGGCGCCTTTGTGGAGATCAAACCAGGCATCGAGGGCATGATCCACATCTCCGAGGTGAGCAGCGACAAGATCGACTCGCTGGCTGAAGTGCTCGAGGTGGGCCAGGAGGTTGAGGCCGTGGTCCTGAGGATAAGCCCCGAGAACAAGAAGATAGGGCTCTCCATCAAGGCCATCGAAGAGGGGACCCACCACAAGGCCGCTCCCATGCAGGAAAAGCCGTCAGACAAGGTGGGGACCAATCTCGGGGATCTGCTCAAGGGCCTGAAAGAAGGCAAGAAGAGCTAGGCGCAGCACATGGACATGGCACAGGGGGATACCTCGGGCGTTCGGGGTATCCCCCTTCGCATCTGGAAAGATCGGTGCCCCTGTCCCCGGGGGGCTGCCGGGTGGTGCATGTCTCCTGGTATATGGACAAGCTTCCGGTTCTTCTATATACTCTCGAAAAGGTGAGGCACTGACACCTGCCGGACCGTATTCCCAAAGCTTGAACCCAAGACACGACATGAAACGAAGGACCAAGTGGATACTCTTTTTCCTCATCGCCCTGGTGGTTGTCGGCTGGGCCGTCGGGGCGGCGAGGACCGCCCTCAAGCCCGCCGTGGGCATCCTGGAGATCAACGGTCTGATCACGGACTCCATGGTCTATCTGGAGACCATCAAGCAGTTCCAGGACGATGACAAGATCAAGGCCGTCATCGTCAGGCTAGACAGCCCGGGCGGCAAGGTGGGGCCTTCCCAGGAGGTGTACGGCGCCCTCCTGAAGCTGAAGGGGAAGAAGCCCCTCATAGCATCCTTCGGCGCCCTTGGGGCCTCCGGGGCCTACTATATCGCCTGCGCGTCGGACACCATCTACGCCCTGCCGGGCACCATGACGGGGAGCATCGGGGTGATCATGGAGTTCTTCGACGCCAGCGAGGGCCTCAGGCGCATCGGCGTGACTCCCAACAGCATAACGGCGGGCACGCTGAAGGACGCAGGGTCTCCCTTCAAGCCCATGTCCGAGCAGGAGCGGGTATACTTCAAGGCCCTGGTGGATGACGTGCATGCCCAGTTCATCGAGGCCGTGGCCGATGGGAGAAGGCTCAAGGTGGACACCGTTCGGCAGCTGGCCAACGGCAGGGTGTTCACGGGGAGACAGGCCAGGGCCGCGGGCCTCGTGGACAGGCTCGGAGGGCTGGACGACGCCTTGGAGGAGGCCAAGAAACGCGCCCATATCGATGGGGAGCCGCGGATAGTCAGGCCGGACACCGCCGGGGATCTCTGGACGATCCTCAAGCACATCCTGCCCTGGAACAGTGCAGCGCTCCCCTTCAGGAACGATGTTTCCCAGGGCCTCGGCATGGGGCGCCAGGTCCGGCTCGATTACTGCATACCATAAGGAGATCACGTATATATGGAAAAGATACTTGCGGAGGCCCTGACCTTTGACGATGTCCTGCTGCTGCCGGCCAGATCGGACGTGCTGCCCGCCACGGTGGACCTGAGCACCGCCCTCACCAGGGGCATCAGGCTGAACATACCGCTGTTGAGCGCGGCCATGGACACGGTGACAGAGGCCTCCACGGCCATCGTCATGGCGCGGGAGGGGGGGATCGGCATCATCCACAAGAATATGCCCCCCGAGGCCCAGGCAGTGGAAGTGGACAAAGTGAAGAAGTCGGAGAGCGGCATGATCGTCGATCCCATCACCATGCGTCCCGACCAGACCATCGGCGAGGCCCTCAAGCTCATGATGCACTACCGGATCTCGGGCGTGCCCATCACGGTCGACGGGAGGCTCATCGGCATCCTCACCAACAGGGACCTGCGCTTCGAGACCGACATGAGCAAGCCCATCGAGCAGGCCATGACCAGGGACAACCTGGTCACCGTGGAAGGCGGGATAAGCCTCCAGGAGGCAAAGAAGCTCCTCCACCAGTACAAGATCGAGAAGCTGCCGGTGGTGGACAGGAACTACAACCTCAAGGGACTCATCACCATCAAGGACATCGAGAAGGCGCAGAAGTACCCGAACTCGGCAAAGGACTCCCGGGGCAGGCTGCTGGTGGGCGCCGCGGTGGGCGTCATGCCGGCAGACGAGCATAGGGTGCATACCCTCATGAGGGCAGGGGTGGATGTGCTGGTGGTGGACACCGCCCATGGCCACAGCACGGGTGTGATCGAATCCGTGAAGGCCATCAAGAAGCTCTACCCCGACGCACAGGTGATCGCGGGCAACGTGGCCACGAAGGAGGCCACCTCAGACCTCATAAAGGCGGGCGCGGACGGTGTCAAGGTGGGGATCGGGCCCGGATCCATCTGCACCACCCGGGTCGTGGCTGGCGTGGGCGTGCCCCAGATCACGGCCATCATGAACTGTGCCCAGGAGGCGAAGAAGCAGGGTGTCCCCATCATCGCCGACGGCGGGGTGAAGTTCTCCGGGGACATCACCAAGGCCATCGCTGCAGGAGCGTCCTGCGTCATGATCGGGTCGCTGTTCGCCGGCACCGACGAGGCCCCGGGCGAGCGCATCATCTATCAGGGCCGCACCTACAAGGCATACCGCGGCATGGGTTCGGTTGAGGCCATGCGCTCGGGTTCCAAGGACCGCTATTTCCAGGGCGAGGTCACCGACAGCGAGAAGCTCGTTCCCGAGGGCATCGTGGGCCGGGTTCCCTACCGCGGCCCCATATCCGAGAACGTATATCAGCTCCTGGGCGGCCTCAGGGCTGGCATGGGATACGCGGGCTGCCGGAACATCGAGGAGCTCCAGACCAGGGCGAAGATGATCAAGATCACCTCGGCGGGCCTGAAGGAGTCGCATGTCCATGACGTGATCATCGTGAAAGAGGCACCGAACTACAAGCTGGAGTACTGACCCGCCCATGGGATTCGTCCACCTCCACTGCCATACCCAGTACAGCCTGCTGGACGGGGCCATCCGTGTGGATGACCTCATCAGGTCCACCAGGGCCTTCGGCCAGGAGGCGGTGGCCATCACAGACCACGGCGTCATGTACGGGGCCGTGGAGTTCTATGACAAGGCCCTCAAGGCCGGCATCAGGCCCATCATCGGCTGCGAGATGTACGTGGCCCCCGGCGACATGGAGCACAAGGAGAACATCCCCGGACTGCCCAAGCACTACCACCTCATCCTCCTGGCCAGGGACAACGAGGGCTACGCGAACCTCATGCGCCTCACCTCGCTGGCCCACACCAAGGGGTTCTACTACAAGCCCAGGGTGGACCGCAAAACACTCTCCAGGCTCAGCGGCGGGCTCATCGCCCTGTCCGCATGTCTCCAGGGGGAGATCCCGTACTGGCTGCTCAGGGGCGACGAGGCAAAGGCCCAGGACGCCCTCGACTTCTACCGGAGCACCTTCGGCGGGGACTTCTGCCTGGAGATCCAGCACAACGGTTTGCCGGACCAGGACACGGTCAACCCCATGATCGTGGACATGGCCCGCCGCAGCGGTACCCCGCTGGTGGCCACCAACGACTGTCACTACCTGAAGCGCGAGGATGCCAGGGCCCACGAGGTCCTGTTGTGCATCCAGACCCAGAACACCATCCACGACAAGGGACGCATGAGCTTCGAGAGCGACCAGCTCTACCTCAAGAGCCCCCAGGAGATGGCGGCGGATTTCCACTGGATCCCCGAGGCCCTGGACATGACCGCCGAGATCGCCTCGCGCTGCCACGTGGAGATCCCCAAGGACAAGTACCGCTTCCCGGTCTATCCCGTGCCCGCGGGGACCACCTTGGAGGAGGTTATCGAGGAGAAGGCGTGGGAAGGCCTCAGGGCGAGGATGGGAGGGGAGATCCCGGAACACTATGCGGCACGGCTCACAGAAGAGCTCGCCATCATCAAATCCATGGGCTTTGCCGGGTATTTCCTCATAGTGGCCGACTACATCCAGTACGCCAAGGACCACGGCATCCCCGTGGGGCCCGGCAGGGGCAGCGCGGCGGGGTCGCTCGCCGCCTACGGCCTGCGCATCACGGATATCGACCCCATCCGCTGGAACCTCCTCTTCGAGCGGTTCCTGAATCCCGAGCGCAGGAGCATGCCCGATATCGACGTGGACTTCTGCCAGAATCGCAGGGAAGATGTCATCGAGTACGTGAAGAACCGCTACGGTCCGGAGTACGTGAGCCAGATCACCACCTTCGGCAACATGAAGGCCAAGGCCGTTATCCGCGATGTCGGCAGGGTGCTCGGCATGAGCTACGCCGAGGTTGACAGGATCGCCAAGCTCATCCCCAACGACCTCAACATCACCCTGGAGCAGGCCCTTGCGGCAGAGCCGCGTCTGAAGGAGCTCTCCCAGAGCGACCCCATGGTGGGCCAGCTCATCGGGATCGCCAGGGCCCTGGAGGGCCTGAACCGCCATGCCTCGGTCCACGCTGGGGGTGTCATCATCTCTGACGACAGGCCGGTCACCGACCACATCCCCGTGTATGTCGACAAGAAGGGCATGCTCATCAGCCAGTACGACATGAAGCGCATCGAGCGCGTGGGGCTCATCAAGTTCGACATCCTGGGGCTCAAGACGCTCACCGTGATCGCCAAGACCGTGGAGATCCTCAAGGCCCAGGGTGTGGACCTCGACGTATCCGCCATCCCCCTGGACGACGCGCTCACCTACCAGCTCATCGGGGAAGGGGACACCAACTGCGTGTTCCAGCTGGAAAGCTCCGGCATGAAGAACACGCTGAGACAGCTCAGGCCGGAGAAGTTCGAGGACATCATCGCTGCGGTGGCGCTGTACCGGCCGGGCCCCATGGACCTGATCCACTCCTACGTGGAGAGGAGGCACGGCCGCCAGGAGATCGAGTACCCCCACCCCCTGCTGGAAAAGATCCTCAAGGAGACCTACGGCATCATCGTGTACCAGGAGCAGGTCATGCAGATCGCCCAGGAGATGGCAGGCTACTCCCTGGGCAAGGCCGACCTGCTGAGGCGGGCCATGGGCAAGAAGATCCGGGACGAGATGGCCACCCAGCGGGAGATCTTTGTCGCGGGGGCCCAGGCTCGGGGGGTGGCCAGTGAAAAGGCGGGCGAGATCTTCGACCTCATGGAGAAGTTCGCCGACTACGGCTTCAACAAGTCCCATGCCGCGGCATATGCCCTGGTGGCCTGCCAGACCGCCTACCTGAAGGCCCACCACTTCCAGGAGTTCATGGCCGCGAACCTGACACTGGACCTGAGCAACACGGACAAGGTGGCCCAGCACATCGCCGAGTGCAGGCGCAGGGGCGTGGCCGTGCTCAGCCCGGACATCAACGAGAGCAGCTTCGAGTTCGTGGTCACGCGCGAAGGCATCCGCTTCGGGCTCGGAGCCATCAAGAACGTGGGGAAGGGGGCCGTAGAGGCCATACTGGAGGAACGGAGCAAGGCCGGACCGTTCAAGGACCTCGCCTCCTTTCTCCACCGGATCGCACTCTCCAAGGTCAACCGGCGCGTGGTGGAGTCCCTCATCAAGGCCGGGGCGTTCGACCGCCTGCACGACAACCGCAGGGCCATGTTCGAACACCTGGACAAGCTCCTGGATCAGGCCCAGCGTGACGCCCGGAGCCGGCTCGACGCCCAGGGCTCCCTCTTCAGCCTGGAGGAGTTCGCCCACGAGGACAAGGACAGGCCCTGCGTACTGCCCGACATGCCCGACTGGCCCGAGGCCGAGCGTCTCAAGATGGAGAAGGAGGGCATGGGATTCTACCTGTCCGGACACCCCCTGCACAAGTACGCCGACCTCATGAACAAGTATGCCACCGCCACGACGCTGACCCTCCGCGAGGCCCCGTCGCCGGTGGTTCTCGCAGGGGTCCTGAACAACGTCACCGTCACCCGGACCAAGAAGGGTGAGGCCATGGCTCGGGCCGTGCTGGAGGACCTGGAGGGCTCCGCCCCGGTGGTCTTCTTCCCGGCCTGCTACGGGAAGTACCAGGCCCTCATCGCATCCGACGAGCCGGTGATCGTCCGGGCGAGGATCAAGGGGGATGACGAGAACGGGGGCCCCGAGAAGGAGGCCGCCATCCCCGAACTCCAGGCGGAGGAGGTCATGCCCCTGGACGGAGCGGAGCTGATCCTGGCGAAGCGGGTGGTGGTGAGGGTCTCGGGGGGGATCAGACCGGATGCGATCAAGACCCTCAAGGACACGGTCATGCAGTGCAGGGGGGCCTGCCCCTTGTGCTTCGAGGTGGAGACGGACGATGCCGTGGTGAACATCGATGCCGGCAAGGACTACATGGTGACCCCAGGACGCGATCTCATCGGGCGCCTGTGCGACATCGTCGGCGCCAAGGGGGTGGAGCTCCAGTGAAGAACAAGGAAAAGTTCACCGACATCGACAATGCACTCAAGGAGCTGCAAGAGACCATCTCCCGTCTCAAGGGCATCGACACCGCCGAGATCGAACGGAAGGTGGAGGTCTTCCGGAAGGATCTCTACGAGGGCATCTCCCGCTGGGGGAGCGTGGAACTCTCCCGGCACGGCGAGCGGCCGGGCATTGACGATTTCATCAAGGGGATATTCTCCGGCTTCATCGAGCTCAAGGGCGACAGGCTCTACGAGGACGACCCTGCGGTGGTGGGCGGAATCGCCTTCCTCGACGGCACCCCGGTGGTGGTGGCGGGCCACAGGAAGCGTTCCGGAGGGAAGAAGGACTATATCCGCCATCACTACGGCATGGCGAGCCCGTCCGGACACCACAAGGCAATGCGTCTCTACCGGCTGGCCGAGAAGTTCGGCCGGCCCATCATCACCTTCGTGGATACCCCGGGCGCATATCCGGTGCCCGAGGCGGAGGACAGGGGGCAGGCCTTCTCCATAGCCCGGTGCATCCAGGCAGTGGCGTCGGTGAGGACGCCGGTGGTGGCGTGCATCATCGGCGAGGCCGGTTCGGGTGGCGCCCTGGCCCTGGGCTTCGGCGACCGCATCATCATGCTGGAGAACGCCTTCTACAGTGCCATCAGCCCGGAAGGATTCTCCTCCATCATCTACAAGGACGTCTCCAAGAAGGAGAAGGCTGCGGAGGCACTGAAGGGCAGCGGCAGGGACCTCTATGCCGCGGGCATTGTGGACTACCTGGTCAAGGAGCCCATAGGCGGGGCACAGAACGACCCCGCCCATGTGGTGGAGGAGGTGGCCAAGGCGGTGCGCCAGTATGTGCACGAGCTGGTGAAGATACCCGCAGAGGAGATCATCCGGGCGAGGTCCGCATTCATCGCGCGGCTTGTCCCGTCCTGAAGCCGGGGAGGTTTTTTCCCGCCCGAGGGGAAAGAATGTACCGATTCAAGATACGGGGGCCTGATGTCGACTGGGGATGCAGGGGATGGCACCATCCTTGCTTCCACAGGGTCAGGAGGAGCATATGAAGATTGATCCGAACATGGTCATCGGCTCGGTAACCCCTGCCGCACCCAAGGCGTCACGCAACGCCACGGGGTCGTTCGAAGGGGTCCTCCAGGGACTGGAGACGGGTACGGTGCAGAAGGCCGGAGTCGTCCATGCCGGGTTCCGGCAGACACCCATCAGCCCGCAGAAGCTCCAGGCCGTGGGGGTGAGCGAGGAGGCCCTCGACCTGATGGAGCGGTATTCCCGCGCTGTGGCCGACCCTGCCGTGACCCCCAGGGCCCTGGCGCCCATGGTGGATGAGATGGATGCCGTGCGGTCGCGGGTGGACGAGGCTTCCACCTTCCTCTCGGACGACGACCCGCTCAGGGCCGTCATGAAGGACGTCTCCTCGGCGCTCTACGGGGAGGTCCTCCGTTTCCGGAGGGGTGAGCTGAACGGCTGATATGGCGATCCTTGTCGCGCTCCTCGGCCTGTTCGTGGGGAGCTTCCTCAACGTCTGCATCTACCGGATACCGCGCCGGGAGTCTATCGTATGGCCCGGATCGCGCTGTACCCGGTGCGGGACCCCCATCCGGCCGTGGGACAACATCCCGGTGATCAGCTACCTGGTCCTTGCCGGGAAGTGCAGGGGCTGCGGCGAGCCCATATCTGTGCGTTATCCGGTGGTGGAGCTCCTCAGTGCGCTGCTTGCGGTGAGCCTGCTGTACCGGTTCGGGCCCACACCGGCCTTCGCCATCTACTACGCCTGGGCCTGCGTGCTGCTCATCATCACCTTCATCGACCTGGACTACCAGATCATACCGGACAGGTTCTCCATCGGGGGCATCGTGGCGGGCCTGCCGCTCGTGTACTGGTTGCCCGTGACGTACCGGGACGCGCTCCTGGGCATGCTCCTGGGCGGGGGGATGCTCCTGGCCATCATCTACGGGTACTACTTCCTCACCAGGAAGGAAGGCATGGGAGGCGGCGACGTGAAGCTTCTCGCCATGATCGGCGTGTTCACGGGCTGGCAGGGCGTCCTCTTCACCATCTTCACGGCCTCTCTCTGCGGAAGTCTGGTGGGCATCCCCTGGGCCTTCCTGAAAAAGGGCGCCGAGGGCACCATGAAGGCGGCCATCCCCTTCGGGCCGTTCCTGGCCCTGGGCGCCATGATCTACGTGCTCTGGGGGCAGAACATCATCGACTGGTACTTCGGCCTGCTCGGCTAGAGCCGCTTCGACCGTCCCGGTGCTTTCCACGCCGGGATGCCCCGCCTGATCCGCATCACCCCTTCAGGGCAATGCAGGAGATCTCCACGAGCACGTCCCGTGGCAGCCTCGATACCTGAACCGCAACCCTGGCGGGTTTGACGGCGCCGGGGAAGAACGATGCGTACACCTCGTTCATCGCTGAAAAGTCATTGAGATCCTTCAGGAAGACCTCCGCCCTGACCACGTTTTCCATGGTCAGGCCCGCGGCCTTCAAAACGGCGGAGATGTTCTCCAGGACCCGGGAGGTCTGCTCCCTGATTCCCCCCTCCACGATGCCCCCTGTGGACGGGTGCAGGGGGATCTGGCCGGATACGAACACAAACCCTCCCGCGAGGGTTGCCTGCGAGTAGGGGCCGATGGCCGATGGCGCATCGCCGGACGCGATGGCCGTGATCAACGGCGTGGTCATGACGGTTCCTCCTTTTCATTCCATACGGAAAGCCTCCTCATGAACATACTCCGGTTCCCGCATGCACGGCAAGGGGGCTGAGGAGAGGATGCCGGACGGGGATTTGATCAAAAAAAGAACGAGCGTTCGATAAATAACTTGCCTTTTCTGCCCGTGGCATGTATGCTGTCAGGAGTACGATATGCAAGGAGATGCGTATGGAACGTCTGTCCCACCTTCTGTCCCCCCTCGACATCAGGGGTCTGCGCCTGGAGAACCGTGTCGTCATGCCTCCCATGGGAACCAACCTGGGCGCCAAGGACGGCACGGTGAGCGATGAACTCGTTGCCTACATGAAGCGCAGGGCCGGTGCGGCCCCGGGGCTCATCATCGCCGAGATCGCCGCGGTCCATGAGTCCGGGTCCCTCATCAACACCGAGCTCGGCATCCATGACGACCGGTTCATCCCTGGGCTTGCGAGGCTTGCCCGCGCCATCCACGACGGGGGCGCCCGGGCGGCCATCCAGCTCCACCATGGCGGCCGCGAGTGCTTCTTCCATCTGAGCGAAGGCAGGGCCCTGGGGCCGTCCGCCGTACCGTCCCTGATCTACGGGGTCGCCCCCCGGGAGATGGGCAGCGAGGATTTGGGCATGATCCGCGAGGCATTCGGGGCTGCAGCCGTGCGCGCCAGGGAGGCGGGGTTCGACATGGTGGAGATCCATGCGGCCCACGGATACCTGCTCTGCCAGTTTCTCTCTCCGCTCGCCAACAGGCGCCAGGATGAATACGGATCCACCATGGAGAACCGGGCGAGGTTCGTGCGCGAGGTCATTGCCGAGGTGAGGCACCGGGTGGGTGGGGGGTTCCCCATCTCGGTGCGCCTGTCCGTGGACGAGAGTATCAGGGGCGGGTATACCACCGAGGATATCCTGCCGGTCATCCCCGGCTTTGTCACCGCAGGGGCCGACGTCATCCACGCATCGCTGGGCACCTACGGGAGCCCGGCCGGCGTTACCAGCGCGCCTGTGGAGTTCGAGCCGGGATTCAACGCCTGGAGGGCGCGGAAGGTGAAAGAGGTGGTGAGGGTTCCTGTGATCACGGTGGGCAGGTTCACGGACCCTGCCATGGCGGATGCCGTGATCGCCAGGGGAGATGCAGACCTGGTCTCCTTCGGCAGGCAGTTCCTGGCCGATCCGGACTTCCTCGTCAAGGCACGGCAGGGAAGAGATGCCGACATCCGGCGGTGCATCGCCTGCAACCAGGGGTGCATCGAGCGCCTCATGTTCGAAGGCAAGAAGGTCCGTTGCGCCATCAACCCTGAAACCGGACAGGAGACACAGTATCCGAAAGGTCCTGCGGCCTCCCCCAAGATCGTCTGGGTGGCGGGAGCGGGCCCTGCGGGCCTGACCGCGGCCTTCGAGGCCGCCCGGCTCGGTCACAAGGTCACCATCTTCGAGAAGGAGGCAAAAGCAGGGGGCCAGATCAGGTTTGCAGCCATTCCACCCTTCAAGGAGGTCTACGGGGCATGGATACAGTGGCTCGAGCAGAAGGTCCGCCAGGCCGGGGTCGAGATCCGCACCGGGGTGGAGATGTCTGCAGATTCCCTTGAGAAGGGCAGGCCGGATCATGTCATCATCGCCACAGGCGGAGAGAAGGTGGTGCCTCCCATCGAGGGCATTGACCTTCCCCACGTGTATGATGCATGGGAGATCCTTTCGGGCATGGCCTCTCCAGGCAGGGACGTGCTGGTCATTGGAGGCGGACTCATCGGCATGGAGACTGCGGACTACCTCTGCGCACAGGCAAAGACCCTCACCGTGGTGGAGGCGCTGCAGGCTTCGCCCGTGTCCAAACTGACATCCCATGGATACATGCTCCACAAGAGGCTCAGGGATGCAGGGTGTGCTCTCGTGTTCGGGGGTACCGTGACTGCCGTCATGAAGGATTCGGTGAGTGTCCTCGTCAAGGGAGAGGAACGGTTGATCGCGCCCGTGGACCAGGTGGTGGTGGCGGTGGGACTGTCGCCCAGACAGGGGCTCAAGGATGTCTGTGAACGGCTCGGCATCCCCCATGCACTGGTCGGTGATGCGTCCGTGCCCAGGCGCATCATCGAGGCCACCGAGGAAGGGGCCAGGGCCGCCTGGGGGGTATGAGACCGGCAGAGGCCAGCATGCTGGGCATCACCTTCAGTACAGTCTGCATCGGTTCTGTTTGACGCCGAGGGAGGCCCGCTGACCGGTGGGCCTCCCCTGTTTTCCGTCTTTCTCGGGCTTCAAACATCTGCTAAGCTGAAGCCGCAGATGTGTTCCGCGGGCATGTCCCGCTCGATGGAAAAGGAGCCCAGTGCGATGAAATCCGCATTTATCTATACCCCGGCCTTCGACACCTACAGCCTCGGGACGGACCACCCCTTCAAGCCGTACAAGGCCACCATGGTCTATGAGCTCTGTTACCGCTACGGTCTCTTCGACCACCCATGGATCAAGGTCCTCGAGCCGATGCCGTCTCCCGAGGAAGTTATGGCAGAGTACCACTCCCAGGAGTACATCGAGGCCCTCAAGGCCTGTAACGGCGGATACTACGACTTCACCATGCTCCACTTCGGCCTGGGTACCGGGGACAACCCCGTGTTCAAGGGGGTGTACGATTTCTCCCTGCTCGTACTCGGGGCCACCATGGCCGGCACCGAGTGCATCCTCAATGGTGAGGCCGATACGGTCTTCAGCCCGGTGGGCGGCCTCCACCACGGAGGACTGGGGCATGCCGAGGGGTTCTGCTATGTGAACGACATCGTCATTGCCATCAAGAGGATGCTGAAGAGGGGGTTCAGGAAGGTCCTGTACGTGGACATCGATGCGCACCACGGCAACGGGGTGCAGGACGCATTCTACGATACCGACGAGGTCCTGTTCATATCCATCCACCAGAACGGGGAATCCCTCTACCCGGGCACCGGGTTCGAGAACGAGATCGGCGAGGGCAGGGGGAAGGGGTATACGGTGAACATGCCCCTGCCTGAATACACCGATGACGAGGTCTATGTACGGGTGTTCAAGGAGATCTTTCCCCCACTGGCCAAGGCCTTCGACCCGGACTGCGTGGTGGCGCAGATCGGACTGGATACGCTCAAGCGGGACCCGCTGACAAACCTCCGGCTTACCAACAACGGGTACTGCGCGGTCATGGAGGAGATCCGCAGGGGCTCATCGAAGATCCTGGCCCTGGGCGGCGGGGGCTACAGCGTGCCGGACGTGGTGAGGGGCTGGACACTGGCGTGGGCGATCCTGAACGGGGTCAAGCCCGTGGACCATTTCGTGGGGAGCGTGGGGAGCGGCGTGTACGGTCACGGACAGAGCTTCGATCAGCTCTACGACGAGCCCCACCGTGTCTCCGATGCCTTGAAAAAGTCAGTGGACAGCTATGTGGACAATAAGCTAGCCTATATCAAGGAGCAGGTGTTCCCGATTCACGGCCTTTCATCATGATGCCGTGAGCGGGAGGTTGCCTTGGCGGGCGAGATTCCATCCGGGGACGTTTTCGGGGTGATGTTATGACTGAGGAGAAGAAAGAGGAACGAAGGGGATATACCTTTCTGGACAAGAGGGGCATGGATGTGCCGGACCCCCGGGACCATCAGGGTGGCGGGCAGGGTGGCGGGAGCCCTGATCAGGAACCGAAACCCGGTGTCCGGCAGGGGCAGGGCGGATGGCAGCGACATGAGCAGCCTCGCCACCCTGAACCCAGGGGGCCTCAGCGGCAGCCATCCCATGGCGAGCCCCTGGCCATCGATTTCACCACCCTGGTCATGAGCTTTGCCAGTGCGGCCATGATCAGCATGGGCAGGGTGCCCGAGCCCGCAACCGGGACGATCCACCGGGACCTTGCCACTGCGCAGCAGAACATAGACATCCTCACCCTCCTCCAGGAGAAGACCAGGGGAAACCTGAATGCCGATGAGGAACGGCTCATGGACCAGATCCTCTATGAACTGAGGATGAGCTTTGTCGAAGCGATGAAGGAAGGACAATGAAACTGAAGAGGAAGTACGGATTCTACGGGATACTGTTCATGGTGGCGGTCTGCTCGGTCTTCGTGGGCATGTTCATCGCCTCTGCGCTGAGGCTGGATTCGGTGAGCCAGGCAGATACCTTCTGGAAGGAAGGGGCGACCCCCTCGGCGGTGAAGGTTCCCCTGCCCGGTTTCTCCGCCCTTGCCCGGGAGGTCACCCCCACGGTGGTGAATATCCGGACCACCAGGAGCATGGGCAAGAGAGACATATACCGCCGTTTCGAGCCGCCGCCGGGCTACGACGAGTGGTTCGACGACTTCTTCAAGAAGTTCTTCAACAACATCCCCGAGCAGGACAGGCAGCAGCGCAGCCTGGGTTCGGGTTTTATCATCTCGGCCGACGGGTACGTGCTCACCAACAACCATGTCATCTCGGGGGCCGACGAGATCTTCGTCTCACTGGCGGACAAGGAGGAGTTCCGGGCAGTGCTGGTGGGGACCGACGACAAGACGGACATCGCGCTGATCAAGATCCAGGCCGACAAGAAAGACTTTCCCGTGGCCGTGCTCGGTGATTCCGAATCCCTGGAGATCGGGGAATGGGTCATTGCCATCGGGAACCCCTTCGGCTTCGGCCACACGCTGACCCAGGGGATCGTGTCCGCCAAGTCCAGGGTCATCGGGGCAGGGCCCTACGACAACTTCATCCAGACCGATGCGGCCATCAATCCGGGCAACTCGGGCGGGCCCCTGATCAATGTCCAGGGGCAGGTCATCGGCATCAACACCGCCATCGTGGCCTCCGGCCAGGGGATCGGCTTCGCCACGCCCATCAACATGGCCAAGGAGATCCTGCGCGAGCTGAAGGACACCGGGGAGGTTGCCCGGGGCTGGCTCGGCGTGGCGATTCAGGAGGTGTCCCCCGAGATAGCCCGTGCCGTCGGTCTGAAGGAGGCGACGGGCGCCATGGTCACCACTGTGTACAAGGGCGACCCGGCGGATGTGGCCGGCATCAAGACCGGGGACATCATTCTGGCAATCAACGGCCAGAAGGTGCAGGACTCCCGGGCACTCACCAGGATGATCGGGAGCCTGAAACCCGATTCCCGGGTGACCATGACGGTTTTCCGGGACGGCAAGACCTTCGATGTAACCGCGAAGCTCCAGAAGCGGGTGGACGAACATGTGGCCCAGCTCGGGAAGGGCTCCCCGCAGGAACAGGGCGTGAAGGATCCTCTGGGGCTCACGGTGACCGCAATCACCCCGGAGGTGCAGCGGGAGTTCAATATACCGGAATCCGCAGGTGTCCTGGTGACGGAAATCGATCCTGCGGGGAGCGCCGCCCGCAGCGAGGTCCAGAAGATGGACATCATCCGGGAGGTGGACCGCAGGGCGGTGAATACCGTCGATGAGTACCTGGCCGCCGTGTCTGCCAGAAAGAAGGGCCAGACCATACTGCTGCTGGTGGTGAGAGGATCCAGGCCTCTGTACGTGGCTGTAGACGTGCAGTGAAGGTATTCTCGCCGGCCAAGATCAACATCTACCTGGAGGTGGTCCGCAGGAGACCCGACGGGTATCATGAGCTCCGTACCATCATGGTCCCCCTGGCCTTCGGAGACGAGATCGCCATGGAGGCCCGTCCTTCGGGGGTCTCCCTTCTTGCCCCAGGCTGCGGCTGTGAGGTGGACAGGAACCTGGCATACCGGGCGGCCCGGCTTTTCTTCGACAGGACAGCCATCCGATACGGTGTATCCATAACCATCGAGAAGAGAATACCCGTGGGGGCGGGCCTCGGGGGCGGGAGCAGCAACGCCGCCAGCGTCCTCCTCGCGATGAACGAGCTGTTCCATGCGGGCCTCGACACGCAGGTCCTGGCTGCCCTGGCAGGGGAACTGGGGGCGGACTGCCCCTTCTTCATCTACCGGAGGCCCATGCTCCTGGGTTCCCGTGGCGACGTGCCCATCTGTGAGGTCGACCTCGAGGACCGCGCATATCTCATCGTCATCCCCCCCTTCGGGATACCCACTGCACAGATTTTTTCAAAATTGCGCTTGCCATTGACTTCTGAACCGGGTAGAATTAAAATAGAAAAAACTAGTGACCGTTGCATTGTGCCCGAACACTGGGTTGTGAATGACCTGGAAAGCGTGGCGTGTACTCTGTATCCCGAGCTTACTGTAATAAAGGGGGAGCTTCTCAGTTCGGGGGCGCTGAAAGCCGGTATGTCGGGTAGCGGCTCGGCCGTCTTTGGAATTTTCCAAACCGAAGCTCACCTCTGCAGTGCAATGAGCCGCCTCACACGGCATGAAGGGTATTCCTACATACCCACAACAAGATTGACGGGGGATATATATGGAGATTACAGAGGTCAAGGTTTTTCCGGTAAAGGATAACGACAAGCTCAAGGCCTACGCATCCATCGTGTTCGACGACTGCTTCGTTATCCGCGACCTTCGGGTCATCAGCGGCACCACCGGGCTGTTCGTGGCCATGCCTTCCCGGAAGAGGAAGGATGGCTCGTTCCGGGACACCGCCCACCCCCTGAACATGGAGACCAGAGACAAGATAGAGAAATCCATTCTCGAGAGCTATGAACTAAAGATTGCCAACGAAGTGTAATTCTACTATAGTGCGCTCCCGGTAACCGGATGGATGGCTTCCAAAGGGTACTGGGATGTCGTCTAATGGCAGGACACGAGATTTTGGATCTCGTTATGGAGGTTCGAATCCTCCCGTCCCAGCCATGATCTCTCAAGCGAGACTGTCTGCGCGAAGCAATTCGCTTCGCATCCCGGTAACCGGAGGAGCACCCAGGACGGGCGGGGTACAACCGCACGAGCAAGACGCAGCACGGCTCTCACCCAGGTCTGGCGGCTGCTGGCCGTCAATCCCGTTCCATCCTGCACCGGAAAGGAAGGCGCTATGAACTCGAGCATCTGTATCCTTGCAGGGAATTCCCACCGGCAGCTCACCGAGAGCATCTGCGCGATCCTCGACTGCCCGGTGGGCCGTGGCGAAGTGAAACGCTTCTCCGACGGGGAGACATCGGTGGATATCCACGAGAGCATCCGCGGGAAGGACATCTTCATCGTCCAGTCCACCTGCTCCCCCACCAACGAGCACCTCATGGAACTCCTGGTCATGCTCGACGCCACGAAGCGCGCCTCAGCGAAGCGGATCACCGCGGTCATGCCCTACTTCGGATACGCCCGCCAGGACCGCAAGGCATCGCCCCGGGCTCCCATCACGGCAAAGCTCGTGGCCAACCTTCTCACCGTGTCAGGCGCGGACAGGGTGCTCACCATGGATCTCCATGCAGGGCAGATCCAGGGGTTCTTCGATATCCCGGTGGACAACCTCTACGCGAAGCCCGTGATGCTGAACTACATCCGCGACAAGTTCCCGGACGACCTCTGCATCGTGGCCCCCGACGCGGGCGGCGTGGAGAGGGCACGGGCATACGCCAAGCCGCTCAAGGCCGATCTCGCCATCATCGACAAGAGGCGGGAGCGGGCCAACGAATCCAATGTCATGCACATCATCGGTGATGTGAAGAACAAGATCTGCCTCATCGTGGACGACATCGTGGATACCGCGGGCACGCTCACCAACGGCGTCAGCGCGCTCATGGACGCGGGCGCGAGCAAGGTCGTGGCATGCTGCACGCACCCGGTGCTGTCAGGACCTGCCATCAGCCGCCTCACCTCGTCAAGCATAGGGGAGCTCATCGTCACCGACACCATCCCCCTGAGGGACGAGGCCCAGGCGTGCGGCAAGGTCACGGTTCTCACCGTGGCTCCGCTGCTCGCCGAGGCCATCAAGAGGATCTACACGGGCTCATCGGTGAGCGAGCTGTTCCTCTAGCGGTTGAGCGTTTCAGGCCTGTACTGGAGCGCCTCCGCCACGTGGGATTCCCGGATGTCCGCATGACCCTCCAGGTCCGCAATGGTCCGGGAGACCTTGATGACCCTGGCCAGCCCCCGCATGCTCAGGCCGTACCGCTTCATGGCCGAGGTCAGCAGCGACTTCGAGGCGCTGCCCAGCGGGGATACGGCTCTCATCATGCCCTGTGGGATCGCCGCATTCAGGAAACCCCGTGCGTGCTGTTTCGCCCTGACAGCGGCGATCCTGTCCCGGACAGGGTTCGATGTCGGGTTGCTGCTGTCCGAAAGGGCGTTTTCCGCTTCCACCGGATCCACCCAGACATGGAGATCGATGCGGTCCAGCAGCGGTCCGGAAATCCGTGACCGGTACCTGTCCACCAGCAGAGGCGGGCACCTGCATTCCCTGGACGGGTGCCCGAGATAGCCGCAGGGGCAGGGGTTCATGGCCGCTATGAGCTGGAAGGCCGCCGGGAAGGTGAAAGCGGAGCCTGCCCGGGAAACGGTGACGGTACCGTCTTCCATGGGCTGGCGCAGGGCCTCCAGTGAGCTCCGCCGGAACTCGGGGAATTCGTCCAGGAACAGCACGCCCGTGTGGGCAAGGCTCACCTCTCCCGGGGTGGGCATCGAACCGCCCCCGATGAGCCCTGCATCAGAGATGGTGTGGTGGGGGGACCTGAAGGGCCTGGTCCGGATGACCCCGTTCCTGGGGAGCCTCCCTGCGGCGGAATAGATGGCAGTGCACGCAAGAACCTCGTCGCGGCTCAGTGGGGGGAGGATCGAGGGGAGCCGTCGGGCGAGCATGGACTTGCCTGCGCCGGGAGGTCCTGTCATGAGGAGGTTGTGGCCGCCTGCCGCGGCGATCTCCAGGGCGCGCTTGGCAAGTCCCTGGCCGACGATGTCGGAGAGATCGAGATCTGAGGTGGCGGGTTCGGGTGGATCCTGGGAGAGCCCCCTCGCAGTGCAGCTCTCCCCGGTCCGCAGGAAGGCGAAGGCCTCCTGCAGGCTCTTCACCGCGATGACCTCCACCTCTGCGAGGGACGCCTCCCGCGTGTTCTGCTCCGGGCATATGATGCCCCTGATGCCCATCCGCCGTGCCAGGAACGCCGCCGAGATGACCCCGCGCACGGGCCGCACGCTGCCGTCGAGGCCGAGTTCGCCCACGATGAGGTACTGGTCCAGAAGGGCCTTCGGGAGGTGCCCCAGGGCGGCGAGGATGGAAACCGCCACCGGGAGGTCGAAGGTACCGCCCTCCTTCCGCACGTCGGCAGGGGCGAGGTTCACGGTGATGCGCCGGGGCGGAAACTCGAGACCCGAGTTCTGGATGGCCGATCTCACCCGCTCCCTGCTCTCCTTCACGGAAGAGTCGGGCAGACCCACGATGGAGATGCTCGGCAGACCTCCCTGGATATCGGCTTCCACCATCACACCAAGCGCATCAGTCCCCCACAGGGTGGCTGAGTGGACGCTTGCAATCATTATGATGCATTTTACCAGATTCGCGGCCAAAGGTTCAAGGGCGCAGAAATCGGGATATCCGGGTATCCGCCCCCGTTGTGTTTTCCGCCCAGAAGCACAGTGCAGGAACTTGTCATGCTCACCCGTTCATGGCATACCTCGGCCGTGCTGTGGAGACCCCTGGCTTGAACCCGCCATGGCGCTTCGCATCTCTTGAGCGAAAAAGGGCGGGCCATGATAGCCCGCCCTTGGTGAATGCGCAAAGTGCCGGTCCGGCGGCCGGGTTGTGAGGTCCATTGAGTCAAACAGGGTCAGTGGATCGTGCCCTGATAGGCCCCACCACGCCTTGCCTTGCCGTGCCTGCCATGCCACGGCTTGCTCTGCCCAGCCTTAACGCGCCTGACCTTTGAGCGATCTTCGCGCATTCGTAATGGTAATAATAACTGCCAGCAAGGCCGTGTCAAGGGGGGGCATGAAATAATATGAAAAAAATGCGAAATGAAAGCATTGTCATATCAAATAGATGCATCTCCGAAAGATAGTTGAAAAAATGATGTGTAAAGGCGAGGGGTTCCGTATGCCTGCAATACCTGCTCATCCACGGATCCGTTCACGGGCTGAAGAACCAGGAGAAGACCATGAGCATGGCGGGCAGGCTCGCCAGGGAGAACAGGAAGCTCGCCACCATGAACTGGTTTACGATGCCCCGGTTTCCGCCTTCCCTCTCCACGATGATGGGAATGGCGGTCACCGGGGGGACCGCGGCATGCATCATGATGATGAACGCCACCGGGTAGGGCGGCCGCACGAGCAGGAGCACCCCGAGGGTGGCCAGGGGGAACACGAGGTTCTTCAGGAGGATGAACTTCAGGTTCTCGAGATACGCGGGTCTTCCACTCTCCCTCATGTCGATGTAGATGTTTCCCCCGAGGACGAGCATCAGCAGGGGCACTGCCATGGCACCCACCACTTTGAGTCCGTCGGAGAGGAACCTGGGTACCAGTGTTTCCAGGCCTGCAAGGCGCAGGACCACGGCCAGGACGGTGGCGACGAGTACCGGGTTGAAGACCTTTGCGGGATCCATCTTGATCCCCTTGCTGAAGAACAGGGGGGCTGCGTTGAAGAAGAAGGCCGGGTAGAACAAGGTGAAGAGGAACAGCTCCACAAGGAGCGTGGAGTTGGTGCCGTACATCCCGGCAATGATGGCCAGCGGAAAGAAGATGCCGTTCTGGAAGAGCAGGCTCACCCGGAACTCGCGCCGGTATTCTGGCTTGGCCACGAGGGAGAACACGGACGAGAGGAAAAGGAACAGCACAGTGGAGCCGAGCCACCACAGGGGCAGGGTCCACCACGAGGTGTTCTCCTCGGGATGGAAGTTGCTCAGGATGCCGGTGAAGGTGAGGCAGGGGAGCGCGATGTCGATGGCCAGCACCGAAAGCGGCCCCAGGACGGAGCCCGCGATCACGCGCCTGCTCAGCATCCAGTACCCCATGATGCCGATGGTGAGCAGCATGGCAACGGCGGTGAAGGTGGTCAGGAAGACGTCCATGCACCCTCTTTCATATGAATCACCCCAGGGATTCAAGCAGTTTTTCCGGGTCCGTGACGGGCTCCAGGCAGGTGGAGCCCCTGCATACATAAGCAGTTGCCCGTCCGTTGACGGGTTTCTTCCCCTGGAGCAGCGGGTTTGATCCCTGTCCCGAAGCATCCGGTGCGAGCAGGATCGAGGCCCGGGGGAGGAACCGGCTGTGGACAGCCTCGACCATGGCCCTGGTGTCTTCCCTGGCCGGGTCTCCCGCGATGACCACCTCCATGGCCGGACCCGCCAGTGCGTCCAGGCCGCACAGCATGAATGCATGCGCAGATGGGGCCTGCCCGACAGGGAGGGAGAAGGCCCGGCCCAGCTCCATTGCCCTTTCTCTCAGGCCATGGTCTCCCTGAAGGCCTGCAAGCCTGACGAGATTGAGCATGGTCACGGAGCTGCCCGAGGGCAGTGCGTTGTCGTAGGCGGTCATGGTGCGGACCATGGGCACATCGGTGTCGTCCGCGGTGGTGAAGAACCCGCCTGAGGACGGATCTGAAAAGTGAGTCGCGAGGGTGGAAGTGAAGGAGGCCGCGGTCTCCAGGTAACGCATCTCGAAGGTTGCCTCATAGAGCTCGATGAGCCCCCAGGTGAGAAAGGCGTAGTCGTCCAGGCCGGCATCCACCGAGGTTTGCCCGTTCACGAACACGTGCCTGAGTCTGCCCTTTTCCACCATGTTCTCCAGGATGAAATCCGCCGCGTGCGTTGCCGCGCTCAGGTAGTCGGTCCTGTGGAACACGGCCCCGGCCCTGGCCAGGGCTGCAATCATGAGGCCGTTCCAGTCGGTGAGGGCCTTGGTGTCCTTGAAGGGACGCTGTCTCTGCGCCCGCGCCGCTCTGAGGTCGGCCAGAACCCGCCGGATCCGGTTGGACAGCACCTCCGTGGTCATGCCGAGCCGACCGGCAAGGGAGGAGGACTTTTGGGCCAGGTGGATGATGGTGAGTCCATGCTCGCCGGGGACATTCCCCTCCTCCCGCAGGCCGAAGGCCTCCCGTGCAAGGTCAAAGGAGGTCTCGTCCAGAACTAAGCGGAGTTCCCGCTCAGTCCATAGATAGAACCTCCCTTCGCCTCCCTCGCTGTCCGCGTCCTCGGCGCTGGCGAACAGGCCTTCCCTGGTGCGCAGGTCCCGGAGCACGTAGTCGATGGTGTCCCGGGCGGTCTGCCCGAAGGTGTCCCTCCCGGTCACCTGGAAGGCCTCGGTATAGGCCAGCGCGAGCAGTGCCTGGTCGTAGAGCATCTTCTCGAAGTGCGGCACGAGCCACTGCCGGTCCGTGGCATAGCGGTGGAACCCGGAGCCCACGTGGTCGTGGATGCCGCCCGAACGCATGGCATCGAGGGTCTTGACGGCCATGTCCAGGGCCTCCCTGCTGCCCGTTCTGCAGGAATACCGCAGCAGGAACATGATTGTCTGGGGCATGGGGAACTTGGGCGCAGTGCCGAAGCCGCCGAAGACAGGGTCAACCCTCGCCCGCAGCTCCTCGAAGGCCTTGTCCAGGAGACGGGGATCCAGATCCCCACCCGGCCTCACCTCGGATGCACGCCGGACGAGCCGGGACATCTCGGCGGCTTCGCTCACCACACGGTCTTTCTTCTCCTTCCAGAGCCGCTCTACGGCATCGATGAGTTCCATCATGCCCATGATACCCTGACGTGTGTGCTTGGGCAGGAAGGTGGCGGCGAAGAAGGGCTGCCTGTCCGGGGTCACTATGACGCTCAGGGGCCAGCCCCCGCTGCCCGTGAGGAGCTGGCAGGCCTGCATGTACACGGCGTCTATGTGGGGCAGTTCCTCCCGGTCCACCTTGATGTTGATGAACGCGTCGTTCATGCGGGAGGCGACCTCGTGGTCCTCGAAACACTCACGGGCCATGACGTGGCACCAGTGGCACGACGAGTAGCCGATGGAGAGGAAGACCGGCTTGTCCTGGGACCTGGCAAGTGCGAAGGCCTCGTCTCCCCAGGGGAACCAGTCCACCGGGTTGTCTGCGTGCTGGAGGAGGTAGGGGCTCTGTTCCGATGCGAGCCTGTTGGGCGCCATAGGGGGTTCCTCCCGGTCTTGTTCGCACGGCATTTCCCGTTCAATAGGGCCCGCCGTTCGCCCGTTCAAGGCGGATGGGGGTACCCTGCTCGGAGGTCACAGCATCCTGACGGTGATGCGCTTCCGGTCATCCAGCCGGTGGATGCCTGCCCTCCGGGCCGCATCCAGGGCGTCCTCGTACTCGACCGCGGTGATGCGCCGGTCGATCCGTGGGTCTTTGCCGGCACGGTGGCAGGGGTGGTACTGGTCCATGACGTTCACATAGGTGTGCCGGGATACCTGCTCCGCAAGAAACCGCATGACGTCCTGTGTGCCTGCCAGGCCCCCGGGCATGACCAGGTGCCGCACCAGCAGGCCGCTGCGGGCGATGCCGCGATCGTCCATGACCAGGTCACCCACCTGGCGGTGCATCTCCAGGATGGCGTTGCACGCCGCATCCCGGTAGTCTGGCGCACGGCAGAAGGCCTGTGCCGGCTCGGGGTCCCAGAACTTGAAGTCGGGCATGTAGATGTCGAAGACGCCCTCCAGAAGCCTGAGGGTCTCCACCGCATCGTAGCCGCCCGTGTTGTAGACCAGGGGGAGGTCGAGCCCTGCGTCTGCCGCTATGACCAGGGCCTCCAGGATCTGGGGCACCACGTGGGAGGGTGTCACGAAGTTGATGTTGTGGCAGCCCCGGCCCGCAAGGTCGAGCATCATGCCCGCGATCTCCCGCGGCCCCACCTCGACGCCTTCAGCGCCGTGGCTGATGTCTGAGTTCTGGCAGAAGGTGCACAGCAGGTTGCACGAACTGAAGAAGATGGTGCCGGAGCCGTGGGACCCCACCAGGGGCGCCTCCTCGCCGAAGTGCGCCCCGAAGCTGGCCGCCTTCGCATGCCTGCCGGTCCTGCAGAAGCCCGACCCGCCTCGGGTGCGGTCGACCCCGCACGCGCGGGGGCAGAGCCGGCACTCCCGGAGCTGTTCCAGGGCCGTTGCTGCCCTGTCACTGAGGAGGCCCTGTTCGTGGAGTCTGGCATAGGATGGGGTGAACATGCGACCTCCCCGGTCAGATCCGTACCCGGCGGGACACGTCTATTTCTTCTTGTACGTTCCCATGAGCTCGGCCGTGCCCAGGACATGCCCCTGGATGGCCTTGAGCATGTCCTTCTTGGTCGCGCCTGGCTCCAGGGTCAGGGAGGTGTCCAGCGCGTAGAGGCGGAAGTAGTACCGGTGGGTGCCCCAGGGCGGGCACGGGCCTCCGTAGCCGAAGTCTTTGAAGCTGCTCTTGCCGTGGATGCCCCCGGGCGCGGGCCTCTCGGTCTTGGGCATGGCCTCGGGCAGCGCGGTCAGGGTGACGGGGATGTTGTAGTACACCCAGTGCACCCAGGTCCCGATGGGCGCGTCCGGGTCCTCGCAGATGAGCGCCAGGCTCCTGGTGCCTGCGGGCACCCCTGACCAGGCGAGAGGCGGCGAGATGTCCTTTCCCTGGCAGGTGTAGAGCTGCGGGATCTCGCTCCCATGCCTGAACGCTGAGCTCTTGAGCTCAAAGGCATGGGCGGATGCCGCGAGTGCCAGTGCCAGGCAGCATGCCAGGGGCAGGGCCGATTTCCGAAGGGTCCGAATGGTTGTCATGGAAACCTCCTCATGGGGAACTCGTAAGGGTAATAATAACTCCCTGATGGACGTTTTCCACACAACGGATCAGCCCATGTCAAGACTCGTTAGAAATGTCCCACAACGGATCAGTCCAGGAGTTCCCTGAGCCTCTTCGCGTTCGCCGGGGCATGGGCCTCAGAATCGTTGTCGAAGAACACGTAGGTGTCGACCCCGAGGCCGCGGATCTTCCCCGCCCAGGCGGACAGTTCGTCTTCCGTGTAGCACGATGCGTAGAGCTTCTTCGGGCCGTGCAGGCGGATATAGGCGAAGTCGGCGCTCACGGCCTCCCGGAAGGGATACCTGCCCGCGGTGTCCGAGATGCACCAGGCCACGTTCGCATGCCTCAGGCAGGTCATGGCCTCGTCGCTGACCCAGCTCTCGTGGCGCGCCTCAAGGGTGAACCTGCGGCCCCGGGGCAGGATGCCAAGGAAGCTCTCTGCCATTGCAGGGTCGAAGGCCAGCGAGGGCGGGAGCTGGAAGAGGACGGGGCCGAGCTTCGCCCCCAGGGGGGCCAGGGAGTCCAGGAACAGCTCAAGGGCCTGGTCCGCGTGGCGGAGCCTCCTGACGTGGGTGATGAAGCGGCTCGCCTTCACAGCCCAGACGAAACCCTCGGGGGTGGTCTGCGCCCACTTCCCGAAGGTCGACGGCCGCATGGAGCGGTAGAAGGTGGCGTTCACCTCCACGCAGGAGAAGGTGCGGGCGTACCATTCGAGCCACCGGGTCCTGGCGAGGCCTTCGGGGTAGAAGGGTCCCCGCCAGTGGTCGTAGTTCCACCCCGAGGTGCCCACGAAGAACCGCTGCATGACCGGCTGCCCGTGCCTCAGACCATTTCGGGGGTCAGGATCCACATGACGGCCCAGGACCGCCGGTCATGCAGGTATTCCATGCACACGATGCCTGCGTTCCTGAACCTGACCACGGTCGGCTCCGGATCTCCGGTCAGGAGGAGCGCCGCGAGGCGCTCCAGGAAGGGCAGGTGGCCCACCACCATGAGATCCTCGTCAGGCCTCAGGCAGGCCGCAAAGGCAGCAGCGTCATCCAGGGGGTCGAGACCCTTCTCCTGCACGGGCTCCCTTCCCGGGGTCAGGAGGGCGGCAAAGGACTCAGCGGTCTGCCGCGCCCTCTTCCTGCCGCTGTGGATGATCCGGGAAACGCCGATGCCGAGCTCTCTCGCCTTGATGGCGACGCGCTGCACCTCTATCCTTCCGGCGTCGGTGAGCCCCTGCTCCGGGTCCGCGTTCTTGGACATGCTCAGGCCGTGCTGCACCAGGTACAGGCCCATGCGTCGACCTCCTTATTCAAAGGTTCAGTGTCTTTGCCAGGTAGCGGGTCATCTGGCCCACCACCATCTCCATGACCTCGCGGGGCAGGAAATACCCCTGGCTCTCGGAGGCGAGCAGGTTCGTGACCTCCTCCACGGTCCTGGCCACGTCCCGGGTCCTGCGGTAGGCATCCTCGATGACAATGCGGGTGAGGCGCGCGGACTCCATGGACCTCGGCATGAAGCCCCTGGCGTCATCCCCGGTGAGCGCGCCGTAGTGCTCGGCGCAGTGGACGTCCACATCGAGACGAGACATCCGTTGCAGGCTCGCCTGGTACTGGTCGTAGTTGGAGTTGGCTGCGGCGAAGACCTTGTCGCCGAAGGGTATGCCGCCGGCGTCGGATGCGAACAGGGCCTTCTCCTGGGGGCAGTACACGGCGATGGAGCAGGACGAGTGCCCCGGCACCTCCATGACCTCCAGGTCGAGGTCGCCGGCCTGGAGGGTCTGGCCGTCGGTGAGGACCTCGTCCACCACGATGGACCCGAACGGCAGCCCCAGCTCCGCCTCCCTTCCCTCCATGCCTTCACGCGCCAGGAGGACACGGTTGAAGTCCACGATCACGGCGACGACCTCGGGACGAAGGAGCTGGTCCCTGCCTCGCCGGGAGGCGCATACGCGCACGTGCGGCAGGCGCTTGCGGAAAAACGGCACGATGCCCACATGGTCGAAGTGGCTGTGCAGGATGATCAGACGTGTGATCTTCGATTCGTCGATGGAGAAGTCGGCGAGCTGTGCGAGGATATCCGGGACGACGTAGGTCATGCCGCCGCCGAGAAGGGAATATTCCTCAGGGCCACCCACGAGGTAAACGCACGATTCCTGCCTTCCCAGGAGGGTGATCCTGTCGGTGACCGGTCCGGGCCTGTCGATGACCATGAGCGCCTCCCGCACAGTGTTGGTCCATGCTACCACGGGTGCACGGGGCTGTCAAAATCCGCCGAGACCGGGGATTTTCAGGCTTGCCCTGGTGCACCGCTTTCATATATGGGGAGACCTCTGGAGGAAAGGAGCGCATCATGGGCATCATGTCGAACACGGTGAGTATCTGTCAGTACCTTGTGGAAGGCGAGCCGGGCAATGCCTCCTGGGTGCAGGAGCGCCTGAACAGGAACCGGTTCGTGCCCATCGACGCCACGGCCGACGAGGAGGCGAGCGGGTGGGTCACCCTGGACGACCACGCCAGCACCGACTTCGACAACGAGAACGTATTCCGGCGAGACCCGTACTATGCCTTCACCTTCCGCAGGGACCAGCGCCGGGTGCCGCCCGCCGTGCTCAAGGGCATGGTGGACAGGGAGTGCGCCCGATGGCTCGCCGAGCGGCCATCCATCAGCCGCATGCCCTTCAGGCGAAAGGCGGAGATCCGCGAGAACCTCCATGCGGCGCTGTTGGGCAGGACCCTGCCTGTGCCCGCCACCTGCGACGTGGTCTGGAATGCCGAGACCGGCGTCCTCACCCTGACCGCCATCAGCGAAAAGGTGCTCGACCTCGTGGAGGACTGCTTTTCCCGCACCTTTGACGGACTGAGCCTCGAGCCAGTCCACCCCATGGCCAGGGCACACCGGGTCCTGGACGCGGACCGGCACGCCCTGCTGGACAAGGCCGACCAGGCGCCTTCCAAGGACGTGCTCCTGCAGATCAAGCGCAACCGCTGGGTCGGGTGGGAATTCCTCCTGTGGCTCATGTACCGCAGCGGCAAGGGATCCTCGGTGTACGAGGTCGACCAGGAGGGACCCCTGGCCAAGGGCGAGAGCTTCATGGCCTATGTCCACGACAAGTTCGTGCTCGTGGCCGAGCACGAGCAGGGCAGGCGAAGGAGCGCCATCACCGGCGCCCAGCGGGAGTTCGCCGAGGCCAGGGAGGCCCTGCGGGACGGCAAGAACATCACGGAGGCCCTCATATACCTGGACAAGGACCCACAGGCCTGGAAACTCACCCTGAAGGCCGATATCTTCGCCTTCGGGTCGTTCACCTGCCCGGTGGTGCAGCTGGAGAAGGACGAGATTACCGACCCGGCTTCCGAGCGCATCGCGGTGTTCTACGAGCGCATGCACCTCCTGGAGACCGGAATACAGCTCTTCGACAGCCTCTTCGCCGCCTTCATGGGCGAGCGCATCGCGGGTTCCTGGCCCGAGCGGCTCAGGAAGATCAGCGAGTGGGTCGCCAAAACCTGACCGGGACGTTTTGGACATTTAACAATTTATATTAATACCCTCCGATGCCGATACTCCCTGCATGGACGTATTCCGGCCCATTCCCGTGGATGTCATCCAGGTGGACGAGCGGTCCGTGGTGGACCTGTTCGTGCGCCACGAGGACAGGCTGGTGAGTTTCCTCGAAAAGGGCGGGACGTTCACGCGGGACCACCTCGTGCAGCTCAACCGGCACGGGTGCACCAGGGTCTACATCAGAGGCGCCGAGGCCACGGCCTTCGAGCGCTATGTCAGCACCTATTCAGACAGGATCCTCACCGACCCCACCATCCCCTCCCGGGTGAAGGCAGCCACATTCTACGTGGCATCCACCCATGCCCTGAGGAATGCCTTCGAAAACCCGGACGCGCAGCAGATAGAGGAAATCAAGAAGACCCTGCATCCCATGTTCAGGAGCATCATGAACAACGAGGTCCTGCTGAGCGACCTCTTCGCCATCACTGAGCACGACTTCGCCACCTATACGCACAGCGTGAACGTGGGCATCTATGCCACGGCCCTGGCCATCCGCTTCTACAAAAACGACCGGGCGGTGGGCGCGGCCGAGATGGAGCGGCTCTGCTACGGGTACTTCCTCCACGACATCGGGAAGTCCAGGGTGCCCCTGAGCATCCTGAGGAAGCGGGGCTCCCTGAGCGAGGACGAGTGGAAGGTCATGAGGAAGCACCCCGAGTGGGGGTACACCAGGCTCATGGAGACCGGCCACCTCACCGAGGAGGCCGCCTACATCTCCCTGCAGCACCACGAGAGGCCTGACGGGTCCGGCTACCCCCTGGGCATGAAGGACATCCATCCCTGCGCGAGGATCTGCACCATGGCTGACATCTACGACGCACTCACCGCCGAGCGCCCGTACAAGAAGTCCATGAACCCCTTCGACGCCTTCGGGATCCTCAGGCGGGAGGCCTTCACCGAGTTCGACCACAACCTGCTGGGCACCTTCATCAGGATGCTCGGGCCTGAGAAGGATGTGATCCACTGACAACCTTTCCCGGGCGACCCGCGCCCTGCATGGCCGTCAACCCCGATACCCTGCGCGGAAACGGCGCCTCGCCCTCAAGGATTATACCCTCATGCCGAAACAGAGGGCAGGGGGGTATGCTTGAAGATCCTGATCAACTGGAACTCCATCCGCGCCAAGCTCCTTGCCGGGTACGGCCTGGTGTTCATCGCCACCATCGTGGCGGCGAGCATCGGCATCCACTCCATGGTGCGTGACACCATCGAGACGAACATCGAGAACGAGCTGAAGAACTCCACCGCCGCCATCCTCGGCATGGTGCAGACCTCTGCGGACACGTCCATCAAGAACCACCTGAGGGCCATTGCCCAGAACAACCGGGACATCGCGGAGAGCTTCTACAGCCGGTACCAGGCAGGCGAGCTCACCGAAGAGGAGGCAAAGAGGCAGGCCCGGCAGATCATCCTGGCCCAGCGCATCGGCAAGACAGGGTACCTGTACTGCGTGGACAGCAACGGCGTGGCGGTGGTGCACAAAGAGCCCGGGGTGGAGGGCCGCAACTTCTCCTACCGTGAGTTCGTCAAGGAGCAGATGCGCCGGAAGGAGGGCTACCTCACCTACGACTGGCGCAACCCCGGGGAGCTGAAGCCGCGGCCCAAGGCGCTGTACATGACCTACTTCGCACCCTGGGACTGGATCATCTCCGCCTCGTCCTACCGCGAGGAGTTCTCCGACCTGGTGAACGTGGGCGACTTCCGCGACCACATCCTGGGCATGCGCTTCGGGAAGACCGGGTATTCCTACGTCATCGACGGCAACGAGAACATCATCATCCACCCCTCCCTGAAGGGCCCCATCTCGAACATCGATGACCCGGAGCTCAGGCAGACCGCCCGCAAGATCTTCAGGCAGAAGCAGGGAAAGATCACCTACGAGTGGAAGAATCCCGGCGAGGAGGTCGCCAGGACCAAGGTCGTGATCCTGAACTACATACCCGACCTCGACTGGGTGGTTGCATCCTCCGGGTATGTGGATGAGATCTATGCGCCTTTGCATCGCATCAGGAACATCATCGCCTTCATCACCGTGGTCGCCATGGTCTTCGTGCTCCTCATCACCCTGTGGATCAGCTCCACCATCACCTCGCCCCTGAGGGCGCTCATGGGGAGGTTCGAGGCCGGCGCCACCGGGGACTTCTCGGTCCGCATGAGGAGGCAGTCCCGTGACGAGATAGGCAGGCTGTCCGAATACTTCAACTCCTTCATGGCGAAGCTCCAGGAGTACAGCGACAACCTGCACAGGGAGATCACGGACCACCGGAAGTCGCTGGAGGCACTCAGGCAGAGCGAGGAACGGTTCCGCTCGCTCGCGGAGAACTCCCCGGACATCATCGTGAGGCTCGCCGCCGACGGCTCCATCAGCTACATCAACCCGGCCGTGGAGAAGGTGTTGGGGTACAGCCGCGAGGAGCTCATCGGGAGGGACTTCACCTGCTTTGTCAGAAAAGACGACACCGCGGAGTATATCCGTAACTTCACCAGGATGTGGAAGGGCAGGGAGACCATCGTGGACTACAACGGGACCCTCGTGCACAGGGACGGGTCGCTGCGCTACTTCATCTTCTGCGGGTCCACCACGGCCAACGCCCAGGGCGAGGTGACGGGCATCGAAGGCATCCTGAAGGACATCACGGAGCGCAAGCACCTCGAGTCACAGCTGCAGCAGTCCCAGCGCATCGAGGCCGTGGGGACGCTCGCGGGCGGCATCGCCCACGACTTCAACAACATCCTCACGGCCATCCGCGGGTCGCTGGACCTGTGCCTGCTGAAGCTCGGGGAGGACGACCCGGTCCGCCAGCACCTCAGGCACATCGAGCACGCCTCCGTGAGGGCGTCGGACCTGACCCGGCAGCTCCTCCTGTTCAGCAGGAAGCAGCCCATGGAGACCGAGCCGGTGAACCTGAACACCTCGGTGCAGAGCATCCTCAGCATCATCGAGCGCCTCATCGGCGAGGACATATCCATCAATATCGATCTGGCTCCCGAGCTCCATTCGGTCATGGCCGACAGGACCACCATCGAGCAGGTCATCATGAACATCGTCATCAATGCCCGCGACGCCATGCCCGATGGAGGCAGCATCTCCATCAGGACCGAGAACAGGGTCGTCGATGAAGGCTATGTCAGAAAATATCCCTATGCGAAGACCGGCAGGCATGTCTGCCTCACCATCGAGGATACGGGCGAGGGCATGAGCAGCGAGGTGCTCAAGCACATCTTCGAGCCCTTCTTCACCACCAAGGAGCAGGGCAGGGGCACCGGGCTCGGGCTGGCCGTGGTCTACGGGATCGTCAAGCAGCACCGGGGGTGGATCAACGTGGCCAGCAGGCCGGGAGAGGGGACGACGTTCAGGATCTATTTCCCCTCGGTGAGCATCAAGGCCGCAGCGCAGGAGCCTGAGCGCAGGCCGGACGAATCCGTCACGGGCAGGGGCGAGAAGGTCCTCGTGGTGGAGGACGACGCAGACGTGCTCCGGTTCACCCTCGAGGCGCTCGAAGCTCATGGATACACGGTCTTCCCCGCCAGGAGCGCCGCCGAGGCAGTGGGCATCTTCGAGGCGAAGGCGGATGAGATCGGCCTGGTGTTCAGCGACGTGGTGCTCCCGGACCGGAACGGGGTGGACCTGGTGGAGGGGCTGATCGCCGTCAGGCCCGACCTGAGGGTGCTGGTCACCAGCGGCTACATGGATGAGACCACCAGGTCCAAGCTGATCAGGGACTGCCGCCATCCCTTCATCCCCAAGCCGTACACGCTCCACGACATGCTCCGGGCCATCCGGGAGACCCTCGATGCGGTGCAGACCGCGCGGCGGGGCACTGCGGCATAGCCCAGGGGAGTATGGTCGGTGCATGACCGGCACCACATACTGATTCTTCAGGTATTCCGGGCAAGGCATACATTTCCATTGCCACTTGACCTGATCTGAATATACAATTGTATTTTACATCTGTGCGAGACACCCCTTTGCTGATGATTGATATGGGATATCCTCTTGTGAGGAGGTCAGGAATGAACAGTCTGAACGATTACCCCAAGGCCGGTGAGGCCGTCTTTCACCGACTCCACGCGTTCACCGTGAGTCGCAGGTGGGGCATGCTTGTGTCCATGAAGGCCGGGAACAAGTTCTGCGCCCCCTACGGCCCTCCATGCCGGTTCCATTCTTGACCACAGCTTATATTATAAGATATAAAGCTTATGTACCACATTAACTGGAGTCCCAAGGCATTCAGGCAGCTTGGAAAAATTGCTGATCGCAGAGCTGTGAAAAACATCACTGTAGCGATTGACCAGCTCTCTGCCTTTCCCTTCTGCCGGGGGATAAGGCGCCTTGCAGGACATGAGTACGACTACCGGCTGAGGGTGGGAAGATACCGCGTATTGTTCGATGTTCACAGGGAAGTGAGGATCATAGAGATACAGGAGGTAAGGAGAAGAGATGAGCGCACGTACTGATATTCAGATTATAACCCAGGACGGTAGACCTGCCTTTGTAGTGATTCCCTACGAGGAATACATTCGCACTCATCCGGGAGAGCCCCGTGTTCCGGAAAACGGGTATATCCCGAACGAGGTGGTCAAGATGGTTACCCTTGACAACCTCACCCTTGCCCGGGCATGGCGCGAATACCTGGGGCTGACACAGGTGCAGGTTGCAGAACGGATGGGAATCACGCAGGCGGCACTTTCCCAGATGGAATCAGGGGCGAAGCGGATGCGCAAGGCCAGCGTTGAGAAGCTTGCAGCTGCATTGGGTGTGCAGCCGGGTCAGCTCATGCCGTGAAGTAAGATGGAGAAGATGGTGAAGAAAACATTGATCCTGCTTTGCATGGGTATGATTGCCGGTCCCTTATATGGCAATGCAAGGGAGAACCCCTGGGTTTCATTCATAAATAACCCTGGGGAAAAAACATATATTCAATGCAGAGAAATGGTGGAAGATTCAGAGAAGATATTGAGGGCGAA
The DNA here is from genome assembly GCA_029547045.1 of Deltaproteobacteria bacterium. Classification (GTDB taxonomy): domain Bacteria; phylum Desulfobacterota; class Desulfomonilia; order UBA1062; family UBA1062; genus MWEI01. The sequence goes on from JAKPQL010000022.1 coordinate 36,658, forward strand.
AAGGCCTGATGAGCATATCCCATGCACGCCTGTACGGGAGAATCTTTTTTCGAGGGATAAGATCTTTGATGATTTTGTAATACTAGTGAGCGAAGGAAATACTTATGCAATCAAGTTAGGCATGCAGGTGTATCCTTTTACAGATGCTGGTACGATGGAGGATATCTGCCAAGCTCTTTCCACAGCTTTTCATGCTGACCCAATAAATTTTCTAAAACTATTGAAACAGAAAAAAAATAACTGAAAACAAGCAGATCGAGTGTTTTATCACGAGTCAAGATCTTGACATAGAAGAGGAAGATGAAGCGTATGTAGCTAAAGTACATAATAGCATGAAGATCCTGAATGACGTGTCTGAAAAGGATTTGTTGGAAATAAAAGCTGTTTGCATCGATATTCTCAGGAAACATCTTGATGACACGAAGAAAATTATCGAGGGGCTTAAGTGAACATATTCAGGAAGGAGTGAATAGAACGTCTCATGACCATCTTCATCATCGTCGGAATGCCGGCAGCGGGCAAGAACATTGCCCGCGACTATGCACAATCAAAGGGGTACCCCTACTACGCCACCGGCGACCTCGTGCGGGCCGAGGTGAAGAAGCGCGGTCTGTCAGCCGACCCGCAGGGCATGGCAGCAGTGTCCGACGAGCTCCGCGGCGCGGACGGCATGGGGGTCACCCGGCTCGCCCTCAAGACGGCCCTGGCGGAGAAGGGGCCCGTGGTGTTCCTGGAGGGCATGCGCTCCTGGCCCGAGATCGAGCTCATCGCGAAGGACTCGGACTGCGTGGTCATCGCATTTCTCGCGCCGAGAGGCCTCAGGAAGGACCGCATCGTGTCCCGCGGCCGCTCCGACGACTCGGCGGACGCCTTCGACGCCCGTGACCAGAGGGAGATCGCCTACGGCACGAGCATCCCCATCGCGCTCGCCGACGAGTACATCCTGAACACGGGCAGGGTGCAGGACGCCCTCGATGCCCTTGATGCGGCCGTGAAGAGGCGCCTGGCCTAGACTACTTCGCCGGGATGTGCTCCCTGGGCCGCACCTCCACGAGGGTGACGGCCGTGACCGGGCATACGGACCCGCACAGGCCGCAGCCGATGCAGGCCTCGGCCTTGACCGCCGCGACGTCCGCCTCGATGGCAATGGCCTCCACCGGGCAGATCTCCTCGCACAGGCCGCAGCCCGAGCACGCGTCCGCATCCACCAGTGCCCGGTAGCGGCTGGGCGACAGCACGCCCTTCATCTTCTCCGCAGTGGCGAACCGGAGCATCTCGCAGCAGCAGTTGCAGCAGTTGCAGATCACGTTGGACTTGCCGCCCGTGTTCTCGGTCATGTGGACCAGGCCCGCCTCCCGCGCCTGCTTCAAAATGTCCAGGGCCTCGTCCATGCTCACCTTCCTGCCCGTGCCCCGCTTGATGGTGTACTCGGCGCCCCGGTTCAGCTGCAGGCACACCTCCTGCGGTTTGTCGCAGCGCTTCATGAGCTTGCGGCACACGCAGGTGGTCACGGCGATGGCGCTCGAGCTCTCGAGCATGCTCAGTGCGTCCTCGTAGGCCAGCACCTGGTTCCTGGCCTGAATGGTCTCGCCTATGGGGATCACCCGCATGAAGGAGGGGAGCTTGAGCGTGGTGACGAGCTCGAGCAGCTGGGGGTAGTCGGTCTCCTCGAACTCCTCCCAGAGCCGGAACATCTCTTCCGGGGCCTCCTTCCACAGGATGGTGGCGTCGTGGAACTGCACGATGTGCCGGGGTCCCCGGTAGTAGGTGACGCCGTCCCTGACGAAGTCGAAGGCCACGCCGCGGTGAAAGAGCCCGTCGATGGTGGCCTGCATCTCTTCGGAGGATTTGGAGAAGGCTGCTGAGAGCTCCTCAACGGTGGCGGGCATGCGGTTCACGATGGCCGCCTCCTCCTCGGTGCACACGGTCCTCCAGATGAGCGGCATCACCCGCGAGTTCTCCATCATGAGCTTCTTGGACAATTCCCGGTACACGTCTTGCGATTCCATGGGCACCCCCTTATAAGATTCTATTGTAGCCCTGCCGAAGAGGTATGTGCAAGACCGTAGTATGGTATGACATTCATTCTGAAGCAGGGAGGGAGGACAAGGCGTGCACCAGCTGTTTTCCCACGAGGACATCCGCAGGACCTACGAGGAGCTCACCTGGCACTGCAGGAGCAAGGACATCATCCAGGAGTATGCCCTGAACACGCAGGACATCCGCCAGGTCGCCCTGGGAGGGCTCGACCTCTCGCATGCCGGCACCGTGCTCGACCTGGGGTGCGGGTACGGGTTCTTCACCGAGATGCTCGCCTCCCGGCTGCGGCCCGGCACGAAGATCATGGGCATCGACATGGTGAACCACCGGAACAAGGAGACCTTCCTGGACACGCTCACCGTGAAGGGCTGCAGGCCCTCCTTCATCCAGGGGAGCGCGGACATCATCCGGGACATGGAGGCCTCCTCCTTCGACCTGGTGGTGGCCAGCTACTCCCTCTACTTCTTCCCCCACCTCATAGGCGAGATCGCCCGGGTGCTCCGCAGCGGAGGGGTCTTCATCACCGTGACCCACAGCGTGCACTCTCTCAAGGAGCTCACCTCCTTCGTGCCCTTTGCCATGCGGGCCGCCGGCATCGATCCGCCTGCGGATCTCAGGATCAGCCGGCTCTTCAGGGCCTTTTCCCTGGAGAACGGTCATGCGCTGCTGTCCCCCCACTTCCGCGACGTGGAGTGCATCGTGTACGAGAACTCGCTGGCCTTCCCCCTGGACCGGTTCGAGGCGTGCATCGACTACCTCGACACCAAGAAGCACCTCCTCCTCAAGGAGGTGGCGGACTCCCACCCCGCCAAGTTCGATGAGGTCCTGTCCGTGCTGATCAAGTCCCTGTTCGATCACGCCCGGGCCCACGGCAAGGTGCTCATCACCAAGGACGACGGCATCTTCCGGTGCCGGATGCCCGTGCACGGGAGGGCGTCATGAAGAAGCAGCGGATCTATTGCCCCCATTGCGCAGGGCCCGTGGTGCGGCGCATGGTGGAAGGCAGGGACAGGGACCAGTGCACCGTGTGCCAGGCGGTCTTCTACGAGAACCCCCTGCCCGTGGCGTGCGCCATCGTGGTGAACGAGGACCGGCAGGTCCTGCTCGTCCAGCGCGACAAGGAGCCCTTCAAGGGCATGTGGTGCCTGCCCATCGGGTTCGCCGAGTCCGGCGAGGAGGTGCGCGAGGCGGCGCTCCGCGAGCTGGAGGAGGAGGCCGGGGTCACGGGCAGGATCGTGCGGCTCATCGACGTGGACACCATCGAGAACGACTTCTACGGCAGCCTGGCCATCGTCACCTACGAGATCAGGGCCACGGGCGGCGAGGTGAGGCCAGGCGACGACGCCGCGGACGCGCGGTACTTCCCCATCGCCGACCTGCCGCCCCTGGCCTGGTCGTCCAACGAGAAGGCGGTGCGGATCTACATGGACCTGTACCGCGACACCTGGGCCATGATGGATTCCTTCCGTGAGCTCTTCCCGGACCTGGGCACGGAGACCGGGGTGGACCCGTACGCCCCCTCCCACGGGCACCTGCTCTCCAATATCCTGGTGAAGATCATCGACAAGGACCGCGACGAGATCACCCGGGCGTGGGCCGCCGAGGTGAAGGCGGGCATCCCATCCCTGGTGACGCGCATGGATGTGCTCGTGGGCATCAACCGCACCGTGCTCGAGGGCGTCAAGGACGGACTGGAAAAGAAGCCTTTCGACAGGGCCCGGTTCGTGGAGGCTGGCAGGCTCCTGCGGCAGCTGGGGCTGCGGCTGCCCGACATCCTCAATGCGCTGGCGCTCAGCAGGAAGAGCATCTGGGTGCACGTGATCGGGCAGAAGATCCTGTCGTCACCGCTGGAGATCTACAGCACCCTGGAGCTCAACAACCGCATCATCTTCCTATACGACAAGGTGAACTACCACATCACCGAGGGGTACACGGGCTGAGACGCCCTGCCTTCAACGGGGCACGTTCCAGATGAATTCACCGTGACGGAGGAAGTGCTCCACCTGCTGTACGCTCTGCAGGGCCTTGCGCCCCACGGACTCCACGGTATTGAAGGCGTTGTGGGGCGTGAGGATGGCCCGCGGGTGCCGCGCCAGGGCCAGCACGGTCCGGACCGCGTCCGCGGATTCCTGTGACCCGGCCCGCAGGGCCGTGGCCAGCGCGGCCTCGTCCTGGTAGACATCGAGTCCCACCCCTGACAGACGGCCCTCGTCCAGGAGCTTCAGGAGGTCCTGCTCTTTTGCGAACTCGCCCCGGGCGATGTTCACGAAGATGGCCCCCTTCCTGGTGGTGTTCAGGAGCGCCTCGGAGAAGTAGCCGCGGTTCTCGGCGGTGAGGTTCATGGCGCACACGATGACATCCGCCAGGGGGATCGCCTCGTCCCGACCCAGGTACTCGACATCTCCATGGCGCTGGACGATGTCCACGCCGATGACCCTCATGCCGAGGCCCGCTCCGATGCGGCACACCTCGTGCCCTATGGAGCCCACGCCCACCACCACCAGGGTCCTGCCCTGGCATTCCATGCCCGTGAGGCCGTCCCGCTCGAAGCGCGGGAGGTGGTCCGTCTGGTCCCTGATCCTGCGCATGAGTCCAAGCCAGAGCAGGAGTGCCTGCTCGGCTACGGCCCTGCTGCAGTACAGGGGCAGGTAGCCTGCCGGAAGGCAGCTGCCGGTATCGTCGAGAAAGGTCCGCACGTGGTCGTACCCGGTGCTCCTGGTCAGGATGGCCCGAACCTGCGCCGCCCACGAAGGAGGGATCACGGACTGGGTCCGGATGCTCACTATGCCCGCGGGCGGACCCGTGTGTCCGGACTCCTGGATGGTATCCCTGGTGAACCCTGCGCTGATGCCCGGCGGAAGGCAGGTGCGAAGCGCCTGCTCCTCCTCGGCAAAGGCCTCGTAGAAGAACACGTCCATGCATGTGCAGTGTATCGGATTCGGACTGTGGTGACAATGCGCCGGTGTGTCTAGGAGGTCTCAAGTTCCAGGACATGAACGCCGTAACATACCCACAGGGGCATGGGCATTCCTTATTCTGGACGATTCCTTATGGAGATGCGCGGCGCATGATGGCGGTGCTTTCGTTCTTTCTGCCCGGGGGGGCGCTGTTCCTGGCATCGCTGGTCCTCGTCCACGTACCTGCCGTCCGTGAGCACCTTCCAGAGATAGTGGCCGTCTATCCCCTGGCAATCTACGTCATCGCCGCTGTGTTCGGGTGGAGGTTCAACCGGTCGGTGCTGGTCTTCGGCACGGTGGCCATTGCCCTGAGCCACTGGTGCCTGGTGCATTTCGGGGTTCCCCGGCCCGAGGGGGAGCTGGCCTGGCACATCGCCTTCGGCTCCGCAGCCCTGCTCCTGCCGCTGAACCTGCTGGCCCTGTCGCTCTTCAAGGAGCGGGGCATCTTCACGGCGCGGGGGGCGCTCAGGCTCGGCATGATCCTCGTGCAGCCGCTTCTGGTGGGAGTGCTGGCCGGCCGCGACCCGGGCCGGTATGTGGATCTGATAGAGAACGACCCGCTCCCGTTCCTCAAGGTCTTGGAGGTGCCGCAGGTCCCCGCCGCCGCGACCCTGGTGTCCCTCGTCGTGGCGGGTTGCCTCTATTTACGGAGCCGTGGCGCACGGGAGAGCGGGCTGTTCTGGACACTGTGCGCAGTGTTCGCCGGGTTTTCCGCTGCCTCCCGGCAGGACTCGATGGTCTTCTTCCTGGCCACGGCATGCCTGATCCTGCTGGTGTCCATAGTAGAGGTGTCCCATGCCTTGGCGTTCCGGGACGAGCTCACCGGCCTGCCCTCCCGCAGGGCCCTGCGGGAGGACCTCCTCAAGCTGGGCAGTGACTACTGCCTGGCCATGCTCGACATCGACCACTTCAAGAAGTTCAACGACAGACACGGCCACGACGTGGGCGACCAGGTGCTCCGCATGGTGGCCTTCCGCCTCGCCCAGGTCGAGGGCGGCGGCAAGGCGTTCCGCTACGGGGGCGAGGAGTTCACGGTGATCTTCCCGGGCAGGGCCGCGGATGACGCCCTGGAGCACCTCGAAGAGCTCCGCAGGAAGGTGGCCGCCTCGTCCTTTGCCATACGGTCGCCGCTGCGCCCAAGGAAAAGGCCTGCAAACCCTTCCCGGAAAAAGGCCGCACCGAAGAAGGTGTCTGTGACCATCAGCATCGGCGCAGCCTGGCCCAGGGCCGGGTCAGCATCCCCGGACGAGGTGCTCAAGGCGGCGGACAAGGCCCTGTACCGGGCAAAGAAGAAGGGCAGGAACCAGGTCTCCACCTGAGCGGCCCCATAGGAAAAACAGTACACACCGGCTGCGCAAACATTTGCCCACAGGCCGGGGCGGCGCCCTCCTATAGCTTTCAATCAATTGAAAACATAGATGATACTGCATGGCACGCTCATTGCTGATGAAAGTGTATAATATTGTTCATATTACAGCTAATACCCCGCAGGGGTGGAAGGGGTCGTGCGATGCTGAATGAACATGGAATGACGGATTCAGGGAAGCGGTGCAAGAAGGCTGCAGCCTCCATCCTGGAACTGCTCAAGTACCAGTGCCAGGGTTTCATCCTCCCCCCCTCAGAGGTGAAGAGCCTCCTGGGACTTTCCAGGGACGACAAGGCCTGGCACCTCCACGCCTGCATCGACCGGCTCAGAAAGGAGCTCGCCAGGTGCTTCGTGGCCATGGATGTCAACCCGGTCCAGGGCATTACGGTCCAGCTCTACAAGGTCCCCCTCCAGTCGTATGTGCTCTGCTCGCCAAGGAGCATGAGGCAGTAGGTCGAGTCACCGGCATTCTCGGATTCCGCCTGCCGTGCACCCTTTCCACGGGTGCATGGCGATGTCCCCGCATGTACCTCCGGAAGAGCGCTGTTGACAAGCGCCCGGATTGTGTCACACTGGGGATGAACGATTCTCCCTGCAGGAGGGCATGCCATGGCCATACTCTTCAGTCCCCTTGACCAGGCGCCCCAGGGCGCCCTGACCTCGCTCCGGACGCTGCTGAAGCGGATGGAGGCGCCCTTTGCCCCGGGCGCTTCGGTGGGCATCAAGCTCCACTGGGGAGAGAGGGGCAACAAGAGCTTCCTCGATCCCGTCTATGCCCGGGAGATCGCACAATGGCTCTCGACAAAAGGTTTCACCCCCTTCGTGTTCGACACCTCGGTGCTCTACTCCGGCGGGCGCCGCCAGGGCAAGGATTCCCTGGAGACAGCCGCGAGCCACGGGTACACACCGGACTTTCTCGGCTGCCCCGTTCTCATCGCCGACGGCCTGGACGGCCGCGACGTCATCGACATCGAGGCCGGGTACAGGCACTTCAAGACCGCCCAGGTGGCCTCGCTCACCCGCAGGGCAGACGGGTTCGTGATCTTCTCCCACTTCAAGGGCCACCTGGCGGCCGGTTTCGGCGGGGCCATCAAGAACATCTCCATGGGGTTCGCCTCCCGCGCCCAGAAGCAGCGCATGCACGCGGATGTGAAGCCCATCCTCAACCGCAAGAAGTGCACCCGGTGCGGGGTGTGCGTGGAGGTGTGCCCCACGGGCGCAGCCGCCATCGTGGAAGGCGAATACCCCACCTATGATGCCGAGGTTTGCATCGGCTGCGCCCAGTGCATCGCCCAGTGCCCCGAGATGGCCCTGCGGATCCTGTGGGGCAGCGACAACGAGGCCTTCCAGGAGAAGCTCATCGAGACCGCTGCCGCTGTCTGGAAGGTCATCGGGGGAAAGACCGTGCTCATCAACGCGCTCATCAGGATCAGCGCAGAGTGCGACTGCCTGCCCGGCAAGGCCGAGTACATCGCGCAGGACCTGGGCTTCCTCGCCGCGAACCACCCGGTGACCCTGGATGCGGAGTCCGTGTCCCGGGTGGGGGCCGATGTCATCACCAGGGCCCATTCCTACCTGCCCTGGCAGCGCCAGTTCTCCTATGCGGACGAGATCGGGTTCGGCGGGTGATTTGTGCCCTGCATCAGACCTGCGCCCATGGGGCAGTGTCCTGGCCAGGGCGGTTGCCCTTGGGCTGTTCCTCGTCCTCGTCTCGTGCGAGATCACCGATTACAACGACCTGAGCACCTCTGTGGTGATCAGGTTCGACGAGGACGGCCTCACCACGGTCATCAGCCTGGACAGGCCCGTGCGACTGCCCCTGGACGAGGACGATGCGCTGTACATCATGGCGCACTGCTCCTGCGGATGCCAGGGAGAGCTTGTCCTGGTGGGCGAATACTGGCAGTACCCGGCGAGAGAGCATTCCTCCGGCTGCCTCATCCGCATCCACATCTATACCGGAGATGTGGACTGCTTCCCGGAATGATGCCTCACGGCGAGAAGTCAGTCCACGGACCGGAAGGTCACAGCCCTGCGGCCTTCCATGAAGAGGGACCATGACGGACACGACCCAGAGGGTGGGCGTCCTTGCCCGGCAGATCGCCCGGGGAGGGAGCAATGTCTTCTTCACCGGCGCCGGCATCTCCACGGAGAGCGGCATACCGGACTTCCGCAGCGCGGGAGGGATCTGGAGCCGGTACAGGCCGGTCTCCTTCGACGAGTTCATGAACTCGCGCCAGGCACGCGTCGAGTACTGGAAACAGAAGGTCGCCTTTGCCGAGCTGATGGCAGGCGTTCGTCCCAACCCCGCACACCTGGCCATAGTCAGGCTTTTCCGGATGGGCCTCGTCGAGGCGGTGATCACGCAGAATGTGGACGGCATGCACCAGGCCGCCGGCATGCCGGAGGACCGAGTCATCGAGCTCCACGGGAACGGTCTGCGGGTACGGTGCATGTCCTGCCGCGAGGTATCTCCCCTGAAGGAGGCCCTGGACCGCATCCGCGCAGGGGACGATGCGCCCCAGTGCCGGTGCGGGGGCTTTCTCAAGCCCGACACCATCTCCTTCGGCCAGACCATGCCCGAACCCGAGGTGAGGAAGGCCTTCGGGTTGGCCCAGGCATGCGACTGCCTCGTCGTGGTGGGGTCCACCCTGGTGGTCCAGCCCGCGGCGAGCATCCCGGCCTCTGCCGTGGACGCCGGGGCCTTCCTTGCCGTCATCAACCTCTCTGAAACACCCCTGGACAAGAAGGCGGACGTGCTCATCGCGGAAAGGGCGGGCACCGTGATGGAGGGCCTCGTGGATGAGGTGGAGCGGGTGCTCGGGAAGGGGGAGAAGGACGTATGAAACAGGCGAAGAAGTACCATATCGGTTTCTCCCGGGAGGACCTCGGGCAGACCCCTCCCGTGGCGGCGCTGCTCTGTGGAGACCCGGACCGCACCCGCAGGATCGCGCTGCATTTCCCGGGCGTCGTCCCTGGCACGGTCCTGTCCGAGAAGCGGGGGCTCTTCAGCGGCGTGTGCAGCCTGGAGAACGGCATGCCGCTGCTGTGCGCCACCTCGGGCATGGGCGCGAGCTCCACGAGCATCGTGGTGAACGAACTCGTCCAGGTGGGCATCCGGATCATCATCCGGGTGGGCACCACCGGATCCATACAGGATCACATCCGTGCCGGCAGCGTCCTGATCACCAAGGCCGCCCTGTGCCGCCAGGGCGCGTCCCTGGACATCGCGCCAGTGGAGTACCCGGCCGCGGCGGACCCGTTCGTCACCCTTGCCATGGTGCGCTCTGCCAGGGATCTGGGTGTCCTGGCGCACCTGGGCATCACCGCATCGGTGGATACCTTCTTCGAGGGCCAGGAGCGGACCCTGACCTCGGCCAACCCGCGCCTGCTCAGGCTTCTGCAGGGCGTCACCGAGGAGTACAGGGGCCTGAACATCGCCAACTACGAGATGGAGTGCGGCACCCTGCTCAAGATGGCCGGGGTCTATGGTTTTGCCGCAGGGTGCGTGTGCGCGGTCATAGACGACCGCTCCACCGGGGAGGAGATCGACCTGTCCGTGAAGAGCAGGGCGGAAAACGACGCCATCCGGGTGGCTCTCGGGGCGCTGGAGGTCATGGATCTGGGTGAGGTCCTCGCCCACTGCAGGGGTTGCTAGCAACCATGGCGAACCCTCTGCCCTGTGCAGCCCTTCACCGACATAACTCGGAGGTGCCGGGCACCGTCTTCGCGCGGACAAGAACGGTCTCGTGCACAGACAGGGCGCCTTTCCCCAGCAGCGCTTCCCGATTGAGGGGGGATCCGTTCAGCATGATCTGTGTGCATCCGTCCCAGAAGGAGGCCTCCTGACGGCCCAGGAATTCGACCATGTCGGGTCCGGCTACCAGGATTCCGGCCTCCAGCAGACCGGGTCCCATCTCCTCCAGGAGCAGGTTGAAGATTTTCACCCGCACCATTCCTCCGGTGCCTCCGGGTTCCGTCTCTCCCGGGTGGGTGATGGATGAGCGCAGGGCGCCGTAGTACCCGCCCCGGCGCAGGGCCGCCCCAACCAGCCCGGGCATGGCGGCGGACAGGGCCAGGGATGAACCGTTCCCCACCGCAGCTGATGCCAGGTCGTCCACGGGCTTGCCGTTGAGAAAGATGGTCTGGATCCGCTCTTCGATGAAGTCCCGTTCCAGCCCTATCTTTTCCGTGAGGAAGGTCAGCAGGGAGCACGGACGGGTTATCCTCAGGGAGAATCCGTTCTGCATCAGGAGGAAGAGATGGTGCAGGGCATCCCGGGTCATGGTGATATCGAGGCACGCTTCTGGGTGGTCTTGCATGACGCGCTTCCCCCTGCCTTTCCGGCCATCCCTGCGAGGGTAGTCGGCAGGGACCTGCTGTGTATGGTAGCATGAACGCGCCGGCATGTCAGCCGGGCATGACAGGGGAGGTGGGAGGAGCAGGGGGTTGAATTCGGCGGCCTGGACGGGTATCTTCTGTGAAGGTGTTTCCCCGCCATGGGGCGGCAGGGAGGGTCTTCATGAACAAGATGCATGTGATCGGTCTCGTCCTCGTGGTGATCATCGGTATCGTCGCAGGGGTCCTCGTCCTCGGCCAGGGCCTTCTGAAAGACGAGCGCGACCTGGACATCTCCGCGTTGAGGGAGCGAGCCGTACAGGGTGATGCCGACTCGCAGAACAGGCTGGGATCGGCCTTCTATTCCGGCACGGGGACAGCACGGGATCCGGCCGAGGCGCTGAAATGGTTCACCATGGCGGCAGAGCAGGGACATGCCAAGGCCCGGCACAATCTCGGGATCATGTATTACCAGGGTGTCGGGGTGGAGCAGGACCACGCCCGGGCCGCGGGGTGGTTCAGGAAGGCCGCGGACCAGGGCCTGCCCGAGGCACAGTACAACCTCGGCGTCCTGTACGCCCGGGGAGCGGGGGTGGGCAGGGATGCGGCACAGGCGGCATCCTGGTACCGAAAGGCGGCCGATGCGGGCTATGCCCCTGCCCAGTACAACCTGGGCCTGGCCTACCTGGAGGGCCAGGGAGTGCCCAGAGACCTCGTCCAGGCCCATGTGTGGCTGTCCCTGGCCGCCCGTCAGGGCATGCGCGGCGCAGTGGAGAACCTCGAGTTCACCGAAGCGCGGATGACGCCCGGTCAGGTGGAGCAGGCAAAGAAGCATGCTGCGGCCTGGAAGCCTGGATCTTAGCCAGGTTCCCGCCCCGCATCATGGTTCCGGCATGATCCTCTCCACGCGGATACCACGGGAGAAGACCTCCCGGTGATGCAGCCTGCCGGTGAGTTTTTTCTTGCCCCCGGGTCGCGAGCTGTCCTAGGAAAGGGTTCTGGCACGGATCAACCCCTGTGAGGAAGCACGGCCATGGACGACTATCTGGTTCGCGTGATTGCTGAGGACAAGAACATACTGGGCCTGGCGTGCGTCACCACACACCTCGTGGACCAGGCCAGGCAGCGCCACGGCACCTACCCCACGGCCACTGCCGCCCTCGGCAGGGCACTGACCGGCGGCGGGCTTCTGGGGGCTCTGCTGGACCCGGGCCAGCGCGTGGCCCTGAAGTTCGCAGGGAACGGACCGCTGGGCAAGATCGTCGTGGAGGCGGAGGGCGACGGCACGGTGCGGGGATACGTGGAGCAGCCCCAGGTGGACCTCCCGCCCAGGAACGGCAAGCTCGACGTGGGCGGGGCCTTGGGCCGCCAGGGGTTCCTCACCGTATCCAAGGACCTTCGGCTCAAGGAACCCTACAACGGTATCGTGAAGCTCTACACCGGCGAGATCGCATCCGACATAGCCTACTATCTCACCGAGTCCGAGCAGGTCCCCTCAGCAGTGGGCCTGGGCGTCTTCGTGGAGCCGGACGGGAGGGTGAGCTCGTCGGGTGGATTCCTCATCCAGTCCCTGCCCCCGGCGGACGAGGCCCTCATCGAGACCCTGGCCCGGCGCATCGAGGCCCTGCCGCCGGTGACCACCCAGCTCAGGGACGGCCGGAAGCCCGAGGACATCCTGTCCGCGGTGTTCGAGGGGATCGAATGCCGCACCATCGAGAAGAGGGGCATCTCGTTTTGCTGTTCATGCTCCCGGGCCAGGGTGGAGCAGGCCCTCATCACGCTGGGCAGGCGCCAGGTGGAGGAGATCATCCAGGGCAAGGAGGTGTTCGACATCACCTGCCATTTCTGCAACCGGACCCATGTCTTCACCCGGGATCACCTGAAGCGGCTTGTCAGCGAGATGCATTGAGACCGGTCACGACAGCGGAACGAACGCCGTCCATCCCCGTGACACCACCCCTTCGATTTCTGAGAGGTTTTTGTATCTCCCCCTTGACAACAGACTGTCAGTACGAGGAAAATTCACCACGAAGAGCCGGCAACGGCTCGGCGCGGGGCCATGGGCACCTGCACTGATGATCATGCAAGGGGGAGGAGATTTCCATGGGCAAGGGAGACCAACGGAGCAAACGGGGCAAGACATGGATCGGCACCTACGGGAAGTCGAGGCCCAGGCCTGCCAAGAAGGCCAGGGCCGCGCGGGCGGCAAAGGCCGTCAAGCCGGCCGCGTCCAGGGCGGCGAAGAAGGCCCCCAGATAGCCTGATGCACCGGGGATGGATCCGCGCAGGACCTGACTGCCTCGGTCCCTGCCTCGGGCAGGGTGCTGTACGGGACCTCCCAGGGGGGTCATGCCAGTGTACATACCCAAGGCACAGAAAGCGTCTTATGGAAAGTGGTTTCTCTCGGACGTGATCCGCGCCATCGAGACCTACTCCCTCGTCGACAACGGCGAGGAGATCTGCGTCGCGCTCTCCGGCGGCAGGGACAGCACGGTGCTCACCTACATCCTGTGGTACCTGAGGAGCTACTCGCACCTGGACTTCGGCCTGCGGGCTATGCACGTAAAGACCGACGAGTATGACACCTCCGTGCTGGAGCGCTTCTGTGCAGAGCTCGACATCGAATACGGCGAGGCGCGTCTCAGGGTGGACCTGCGGAGCTACCCGAGATCTCCGTGCTCCCTGTGCGCGGCGTTCAAGCGGGGCGCCATGGTGGAGTCCCTTGCAGGGACAGGGGTGAGGAAGGTGGCCTTCGGACACAATGCCGACGACGTGGCCGAGACCCTGCTCATGAATATCGTGCACAACAGGAGGCTCGGCACCTTCACGCCCAGGGTCGAGGTCCCCGAGGGCGGCATGGTCATCGTCAGGCCCATGATCTACCTCGACGGCCCGCTCGTCAGGAGGCTCCATACCCACCTCGGGCTCCCCGTGCTCCACTATGAGTGCCCCTATGCGGGGCAAGGCGCGAGGAACGCCGCACGCGCCGCCATTGCCCGCATGGAGGAACAGCTGGACATGAAGGAATTCTCCCGCTGCGTGGTGGGGGCCCTGGAGAACGTCGACCCCTCGCTGACGTGGAAGCAGGCCGGAGGCTGAACGCTGCGATCGCATGCCAAATTCCCTTGACAGACCGGCGGGTTCCCGATTATCACAGACCGCAATTTGCTTTTTTCGAATCCTACACAACCATGGGGGGGTGCGATGGCAGCAAGAGGAAGAAAGCCGCTCGATCTCAGGACCGGCGAAGACGCGAAGCTCATCAAGAGGAACTACTACATCGAGGAACGCCACGCCAAGGCACTGACGGTCCTCTCCGCCCTGACGGGCAAGGAGCTCTCCCTGCTCGTGAACGAGGCCATCGCGGGGCTCATCAGGAAGTATCAGCCCAAGACCGACATCAATCTCCTCGACCTGAAGTCCATCGGGAAACAGGACTGATCCCCCGGGGCTGCCCGGCATTCTGGGCGTAACCACACCCGCGGCTCCTGCCGCGGGGTTCCACACACCTCTCCCTGCGGCGCAGGCGCGCCTATTTCTTCTGGGGCATGAGCATGTCCTGGATGCGGATCATGAAAGAGCCCATGGCACCAGCGTACTCGGGTGAGCCCTCCAGCCTGATGTCGCCGTCCGCCGTGGCGCGCACCGTGTCCTTTGCCTCGGCGAGCACCTTGTACGCGCCGTCGATGCCGTTGAACTTCATGTGCACGAAGGGGGCCTTGCGCGTGTAGAGCCCCCTGCCGGACTTGGTCCTGCCGCCTTTGACCCTCAGATAGGCGGCAGGACCCTCCGGCTGGACCGACATCTGGTAGATGCGGTCCGGCTGCTTGGCGGTCCAGGCCATCATGTCTTCGTCACCGCCCTTGTTGAGCTGGCTGAGCGCGTTGGTCACCATGTACATGATCATCTTCACCTTGAGCAGCCGTTTGGGGGGTGCCTTGGGGTGGACGTTGGGCATGAGGATGAGCAGCCCCAGGAGCAGGGTGACGAGCTTGACCAGGAGCCCGAGCTTCGACAGCCCGCGCGGCAACCCCCCGAAGACCGGGATGCCGCCGGTGAACAGGGCGTTCATCCCCTTGACGTGCTTGAAGCTCAGGAGCACGTCCGGGTTTGGGTGGATGCCCTGGACGACGTCGAGATTCCGGTCCCTGAGCTCGATGTAGGCCCCTATGTCCGTTCCCTTCACCATGAGCTGGATGACCCCGTCGAAGCGGGTGAGGAAGTGCTTGAGCAGGGAGTCGTCCTGGTCGTGAAGGACCTTGAAGAGCGGCATGATGGAACGGAGCACGATGCGGTTGACGAGCATGTCCTTGTCTGCCATGGCCGCCCCCCTATACCTCGTCTTCCCAGTCTTCGTCCTCTTCGATCTCGAGGCGCATGAGCTCGCCCACGGTAGCCACGATGCCGTCTGAGTCGAAGCCGTAGTGGTGGTAGAGGTCCTCGGGGTAGCCCACGATGGAGAAGCAGTCGGGCACGCCGAGCTTCCGGAAGGCGCAGGCCTTGCCGCTCTCCACGATGACCTCGGCCACCGCGGTGCCCAGGCCGCCGTAGACGTTGTGGTCTTCGATGGTGACGATCCTGCGGGTCTCCTTCACCGCGGAGATGACTGCCTCACGGTCGATGGGCTTGATGGTGTGCATGTTCAGCACCCTGGCGCTCAGCCCCTGGGCCTGGAGCACCTCGGCGGCCCGCATGGCCTGGAGCACACCCACGCCGCACCCGATGAGCGTGACGTCTCTGCCGTCCCGCATGGTGATGGCCCTGCCGATGGCGAAGGGATAGTTCTGGTCCTTGTACACCGGCGGCTCGAAACCCCTGCCGATGCGCATGTACACCGGGCCCGGCCACTCGAGGGCCGCCACTAGGGCATTGCCTGTCTCGAACCCGTCGGCCGGCGCGATGACGGTCATGTTTGCGAATGACCGCATCACTGCCAGGTCCTCGGTGCAGTGGTGGGTGGAGCCAGCCTGGCCGAAGGAGATCCCCGCGTGGGTGGAGATGATCTTCACGTTCAGGTTCTGGTAGCAGATGTCGGTGCGGACCTGTTCCGCGCTCCGAAGCGAGGTGAACACCGCGAAGGTGGACACCACGGGCCTCAGGCCCGCCATGGCGAGGCCCGCGGCCATGCCGAACAGGGAGTTCTCCGCAATGCCCACGTTGATGAACCGCTCAGGGTATTTTTTCCCGAACCGGCCGATCTTGGTGGAGGTGGCCAGGTCCGCGGTGAGGGCGATGAGGTCGGGGTATGTGTCTCCGAGCTGGGAGAGGACCTCGCCGTAGATTTCCGCCTGGGTGAGCTTGTCGCCGTCGGTTACCGTCCATGTCATGCCTTCTGCCATGATTGCCCCCTTACCCGAGCAGTTTGGTGTAGTGCGCGTCGATGCAGGCCAGGGCCTTGTCCCGCAGGTCCGAGTTCAGCCCCCCGTAGTGCCATTCGGGCACGTTCTCCATCATCTCCACGCACCTGCCCTTCACGGTGTTGCAGATGATGACCGTGGGCCTGCCCTTGATGGTCCAGGCCTTCTCGATGGCGTTTCCGATGGCGGCGAAGTCGTGGCCGTCGATGACCAGCGTCTCCCAGCCGAAGGCCTGGAACTTTCTGTCCAGGGGCTCCAGGGTGGTGATGCTCTCGGTGGGGCCATCGATCATGAGCCCGTTCCGGTCCACGAAGGCGGTGAGGTTGTCCAGCCTGTGGTGGCATGCCAGGATGGCAGCCTCCCACACCGTGCCCTCGCAGAGCTCGCCGTCTCCCATCATGACGTAGGTCCTGAAGGACTTGTTCCTCAGCCTCGCTCCCAGGGCGAGTCCGGTGGCGATGGCCAGCCCGTGGCCCAGCGAACCCGTGGACGCGTCGCACCCCTTGACCTTCAGCGCGTCCAGGTGCATGCCGAAGGGGGAGCCCGTCTTGTTGAAGTCCTTCAGGAGCGCCTTGTCGAAGTACCCCTTGTCGCCCAGGACCGAAGCCCAGCCGATGCCGCCGTGGCCCTTGCTCAGGATGAACCGGTCCCGGTCCTCCCAGTCGGGACGCTTCGGGTCGACGTTCAGGTATTTGTAGTAGAGCGCCACCAGCACGTCGGTCTGCGAGAGCGAGCCCCCGATGTGGGAACCGCCACAGGTGAAGGTGGTCTCCACGATGGTCCTCCGGATGTCCCACGCCTTCTTCTGCAAGCCCTTGATCTCTTCAGCTGATACTGACATTCAAACCCCCTTTTGCCGGACAGAGCGGGTCGCGCCCGGCAGTGTCGTTTCGTCCGTGCCGAACATCCTCTTGCACACCAGGACCGTCTCTCTGATGAAGCGCTCCGGGTTCACGCGTCCTTCGAGGAAGGTCTCCTGCCTGATCTTCAGGTAGGCCGATACCTGGGAGAAGACGAACATCATGAGGTGGTTGTCCAGGAAGAGGATGGCGATGTCCTGGTCCAGGTCGCGGCGGATGAAGCCGTCACGGATGCCGTCCGCCACGATCTTCTTGAGGTGCGTGTGCCCCACCTCCTCGATGGTGCGGGCATACGTGGCCGCCAGGTCGTCCATGCTCGGCGACAGGAGGGAGAGGTAGAGCTGGAGGACCTGGGGGTTGTCCAGCGCATGGGCGAGCGCGTTCGTGAACACGGCCCTGATCTTCTCGAAGGGGTTTCCGGGCGAGCCGCTGACCGCGGCATAGGTGTCGTTGAGGAAGTCGATGCCCAGCTGGAGGGTCTCGAGGAAGAGCTCCTGCTTGCTGGAGAAGTATTTGTACATGGCACCGACCGAAATGCCGGCCCTCTCGGCAATGGTGTTGATGTTGGCCTTGTGGAAGCCCTTGGATGCGAATTCGTGCATGGCGGTATCGAGGATCAGGCGCTGCTTCTCTGCAGGTATCCGCTGGAAGGTCCCCCTCGACATAGCAACCCCGCTGGAGAGCGAATACTCACTCACTACTTGAACTCAAGGATAGTGTCAAGGGGCAGGGAGGTGCGGACGGGAGCGTCACTCAGTCCGTGACCACGGTCCATCGGGCGATGGTGGGCTCTGCCTGGAACCTGCCCGCGCTGTCCCTGCCTATCACGGACAGGGTGTGGGGTCCGGCATATCCGATGGCATGGATCACCAGCGGCGTCTTGAGCGATCCGGACCATCCCCTCGGGACCGTGAGCCGGGCATTGGTGTGTGAGGTATATGTCGTGTCGAACACCGTTCGGATGGCAGGGGCGAACAGGGAAGGCAACTCCAGGACGCCCCCGGGGGGCAGCTGGAAGATCAGGGTGTAGCCGCTGAGCGTGTCGTCGAGTGACCAGGGTGTGACAATGTTGTCGGAGGTGCTGGCGTATATTTCGGCGACCCGCGGGGAGTATGCGGTGCTCGATGCGGTTGACACGGGGCTGACCGGATTGGTGATGAGATCGGGACACGATGCGAGTTCCTCCACGCCGGCGACGGCCCCCTGGCGATCATGGTAGTACACCCCCAGGTCTGCATCGTACATCTCCCACCTGCCGTTGATGGACACCTCTGACACCACGTGTCCGGTCAGCCGCCATTCCCGTGTCTTGTACCCCGCAGACGTCATCAGCTGGCAGAAGAGTATGGCTGCGTCATCGCAGTACCCGAAGCCGATGGAGTTGAAGAACAGGGCGGGTGACGAGGATATCCAGGAACGACCAGACAGGGGGTGCCAGTGGGACCTGTTGCCCCGTATGAACCTCCATGTCTTTCTTGCCAGCGGTTCACCGGGGAAGTCGCAGGGTAGGTCATGGATCTCGTCCAGAACGTCTTCGTCAGACGGAAACAGCATACTGTTGAGGTTCATGGAGAACGACGCTGTCCTGCCGGATTTGTTCACGATGCGTATCCAGTCCGTATCAGGTGAATCCGGTTCCAGTCCGTATATGATATATCCTGAGCCGTCCGCTATGGACAAGGCCTCGACCGTGGCTGGAACGTCCGGGGTGCTGTTCAGGCGGACGTCGAGCTGGTCGATGTTTTTCCCCCCGATATAGAGGCGATTGACGTCCAGAAGAGAGGCGCGCATGGGGTTCAACAGGAATACGACGGACGTGTCGACTTCAACCCGGGAGAATCCGACACCCTCGATGAAGCCTTCCCGGTTATCAAGGAAATCGCCGATGGCCGCGCTGCCTGCAGTGAATGTCCGATCGCACATCGTGATGTCCGCGGAAAAGCGTATGGGGACGTCCACCGGTATCTCCTCCGAGTACTCCCCGCCGTCGAGTTTGAACCTGTAGGCAACAATCCCCCTGCCCCCGACAACTATCTCCGGGTTTGCCTGATCGGTCTCTCCGGATGGCGCTCCCGCGATCTCTGCCACTGGGCTCGTCGGATATATCCCCGGGTCTGTTCCCTGCGTGGGAGCCTGTGTTTCCGAGTCCGCAGGCGTTCCTTCCATGCCGCTGTCTGCAGGTGAGGCTTCCTGCCCTGTGTCTGAAGCCCGATGTGAGGTGCATGAGGCAAGGATTGTCAGGGAACTGATCCAGCAGAACAGAAGAACACGGAAAAGCCGAGCAGCTGATGTTTTCTTCACCGTCACCCTCAAGGCCATCGCACGGACGACCTCACTATATCCTGAGACGAGGAGCGTGACAATAGGGAGGGAGGGGGGGTGCACGATGCGCCGTGTACGGGATGCCCCTGCGGCGCTACTGCTGCCCGAAATCCAGGTTCTCCACATCCCTGAGCGTCCACTGCCCCGCGATCAGCACGTAGTGCAGCAGCAGTCTGCCTGCGAACCGGGACACCGTGTCCACGTGCACCACCAGGCGGCCTTCAGCGTCTCCTGCGGCCGTGCCGGGGCGGTGGAGAGCCCTTGCGGTCCCTGAATCCGTCCCTCCTTCGCGGGTGGCGCGGCCTCCTGGCGTCCCTGCTCTTGTCCTCAATGTACAGGCTCTCGTCCGGCCAGATGACCGGGATCTTCATGCCCACGTACTTCTCGATGGCCTCCAGGGCGTGGACGTAGTCCTCGCAGGCAATCGAGATGGCCTTGCCGTCCTTGCCCAGCCGGGCGGTGCGGCCGATGCGGTGCACGTAGTCCTCGCAGTCCTCGGGGATGTCGTAGTTGATCACCAGGTCCAGGTCGTCCACGTGCAGGCCCCGGGCCGCCACGTTGGTGGCCACCAGGATGGGCACGGTGCCCGACTTCAACCCGTCGATGACCTGTATCCGCTTGGCCTGGGGGAGGTCCCCGGTGATGAACTCGCAGGGAAACCCGTTCATCCCAAGGCGGCGGGCGACGTTCTCGGCCGTGCTCTTCATGTTGGTGAAGATCATGCAGTTCCTGGGCTTTTCCCGGTTCAGCAGGCCCAGCAGAAGGCTCATCTTTTCCTCGTTGCCCGCGTGGTAGAGTTCCTGGGTGACCGTGTCCACGGTGAGGTGCTCCGGCGCGATCTCTATCTCAACGGGGTCGTTCATGTACTGCCAGGCGAGTTCCTTGACCAGGAAGCTCAGGGTGGCTGAGAAGAGCATGGTCTGGCGCTTGTGTGCGGGCGGCATGGCGCGGAGCATCTTCCTGAGGTCCGCGATAAAGCCCATGTCGAAGAGACGGTCCGCCTCGTCGATGACCAGGATGCCCACGTCCCGGAAACCCAGCTTGCCCGAGCGGTGCAGGTCGAGGATCCTGCCCGGGGTGCCCATGATGATGTTGGCTCCCTGCTTGAGCTGCTGCTCCTGGCTCTTGTACCCCACGCCCCCGTAGATGCACGCGGTGCGGTAGTCGAGGTGGCTGCCCAGCAGCTCGGCCTCGCGCTCCACCTGGACCGCCAGCTCCCGGGTGGGCACGATGATCATGGCCTTTCTCCCCCGCATGTCCTTGAGGCGCTGGAAGATGGTGAGGAGGAAGACCGCGGTCTTGCCCGATCCGGTCTGAGACTGTGCGCAGATGTCCTTCCCGGTGAGGCTCTGCGGCAGCGTGGCCGCCTGGACCGGGGTGCATTCCGTGAATCCCGCATCGCTGATGCCGAGCATGATGCCCTCGTCAAGCGGTAGTTCGGTGAAAAGCATGGGTACTCCTTGGTGGTGGTATCTGGTATTCTGTCGACGTCATCATCTATGGGTTCGTGGCTGGGTTTCCTGATTCGTGCGGGATCATAGCACTTCTGGCCGAAATGGCAAGGGTAAAGATGTGCCGGCCCCTTGCAGGGCGAGTCCCATGAACCGTCTTGATTTCCACCCGGCACCTGGTCCATAACGGTATGCCAGGAGATCACGTTACAGGAGTGCATCCATGCCGATCTACGAATTCTACTGCAGCAGGTGCGACACCATCTACAACTTCTTCTCGCGCACCATCAACACGGACAAGGTGCCCAGGTGCCCCCGGTGCAGGACCGTGAGGCTGAAGAAGAAGGTCTCGATCTTCGCCGCCATCTCGGGCCGCAGGGGTGAGGAGCCCGAGGGCGACATGCCCCCCTTCGACGAGGCGCGCATGGAAAAGGCCATGTCCATGCTCGAGCGGGAGGCCGGGGGCCTGAACGAGGACGATCCCCGGCAGGCTGCCGGTCTCATGCGCAGGCTCACCGAGGCGGCCGGGCTCAAGATGGGGTCGGGCATGGAGGAGGCCCTGAGCAGGATGGAGCGCGGGGAGGATCCTGACCGGATCGAGGCCGAGCTCGGGGACCTGCTGGAAGGGGAGGAGCCCTTTGTCATGGACCAGAAGTCAGGAAAGCGCAGGAAAGGCGCCGGGCCGAGGGTGGACGAGACCCTCTACGACCTCTAGGGCACCGGCCGGCGAGCGTCCGGGGGCATGCGGATGATCCTGTCCGCCGCCAGGCCCTATTTCTGCCCCCATCCGGGCTACTTTGCCCGGATCCTCGCATCGGACTGTTTCGTGGTCCTCGACACGGTCCAGTTCCCCCGGGGCACCACCTGGATCACCCGCAACCGGTTCAAGAACGACCAGGGGACCCTGTGGTTGACTGTGCCGGTGAGGAAGAAGGGCCTCGGCCTCCAGAAGATCTCAGACGTCCAGGTCTGTCGGGATGAGCGCTGGCGGCACAAGCACCTGGCAAGCCTTCGGCAGGCCTATGGCAATGCGCCCTACCTCGACGAGCACCTGGGCATCTTCGAGAGGTTGTTCCTGTCCGGTCCCGATGCGCTCTGCGAGATGAACGTGGAGTTCATCGCCCATGTCCTGGCCGGGCTGGGCTGTTCCACCCGCGTGGTCAGGCTCTCCGAGATCGGCGTCGCCGCCTCGGGGGCGCGGCTCCTCGTGGAGCTCTGCAGGGCCCTGGGGGCCGATCGCTTCCTGGTCCAGGATTCTGCCCGGAAATGGCTCGATGCGGACCTGTTCGAGGACGCCGACATAGGGATCTCGTATGTGAAGTCCCGGGTTCCCGTGTACCCGCAGCTCTGGGGACCGTTCATCCCGAACACTTCCGTCTTCGACCTCCTGTTCACCTGCGGGCCCCGGTCACGGCAGTACCTGCGGTGACGGTGGAGGCCCCGGACCCGATTCCCGACCCGCAACCCGGCTACCCCTTTCCCTTCCGTGCGGTGCAGGTTATTATGGACCCAGATATGCAGTTTTGGTCCCTGCGTCTCCTCCTCACTGCTGCGCTCTGCGCCGTCCTCCTGGCCTGGGGGTGTACCTCGGCCCATTTCCGCGCCGTGCCCGGGCAGCCCCGGGACCCTGTCAGGTTCACGCTGACCGGGGACACGGAACAGGAATACTGGACAGGCATCGTGTTCAACGGCGAAAAGGTGGGCTTCTCCCACTTCCGCTTCACCCCTGCCCGGGATATGCCCGGCCGATTCGACATCACCTCCGAGGCCGTGTTCTCCCTGAAGTTCCTCATGGTGGAGAAGCGGTTTTCCCTCAAGGCCCACGACCTGGTGAACACCGATCTCTCCCTGGAGAGGTTCACCTACGAGTACGATCTGGACGGCAGCACAATGCGTATCACGGGAAGGCGGGAGGGCGACACCCTGAAGACCACTGTCCATGCCTCGGGCGAGGTCCTCGAACAGTCCTTTCCCGGCCCTGTCCGTCCCGCAAGCGTCCTGTACCTCTATCCGGCAGTGCAGGGGCTCCACGCGGGCAGGACGTATGCGTACCCGGTCTATGACGGCGAGACCAGGAGCCTGTCCACGGTGCGCCAGGAGGTCCTCGCCTGCGAAGAGAGCGACCTCTTTGAGGGCAACGGCTTCAAGGTGAGGACCCTGATGCACGGTCATGAAGTGATTGCCTGGCTGGACGGGGAGGGGAGACCCCTGCTGGAAATGGCCATGGGAGGCGTTATGATCTCCGGGCTGGAGAGCGAGGACAGGGCGAAGCGCCATCTCGCATCAGCCGCTTTGAGCAGGGACGAGGTGCTGCTGGAATTCAGCCTCATCAGAACGGAGCAGGTCCTGGGCACACCACGGCGGCTCCAGTACCTGGAGCTGAACCTCGAGGGCAGCGATGAGCTGGGCATGGTCCCTTCCGATGAACGGCAGCGCTGCGAATGGCGGGACGGGACGCTCGCCTGCAGCATCGATGCCTCCCGGGAGGTGCCTGCCCGAGGGTGCGGGGCCTCGGCGCAGGACGGATACCTGCGGTCCACCCTCGCGGTGCCTGCAGGCAGCGGGCGCATCCGCGACCTGGCGGCGTCCATCGTCCATGGCACGAACGAACCCGTGGAGGCCATCCGCTCGATCCTGGCCTGGATGGAGGGGAACATCGAGAAGAAGCCCACCGACGTGTTCACGGCCCTGGACGTGCTGGACAGGGGCGGGGCCGAGTGCCAGGGCCATGCACTCCTCTATGCCGCCCTGTGCAGGGCCGTGGGCATACCCACCCGGGTGGTCAACGGGATCGTCTATTCCGGGGAACACCGGGGATTCCTCTTCCATACCTGGGCCGAGAGCTGCGTGGGGGAGGCATGGATCAGCGTGGACCCCACCTTCTCCCAGATCCGGGCCGATGCCACGCATCTCAAGGTGGTGGAGGGGGAGGAACCCGCCGAGATCATGACCCTGGCAGGCATGGTCGGCAGGGTTCGTGCCCGGGTCGTCACCTTCCGGTGAGGCCGTGGCCGGGCATGCCCGGGAAGGCTTTCGCTGACTTGCGCAAGGTTCATGATTCATGGCCGTTTTTCCGATATGACAAGGGAGTTGGAGAGCTGCGTCCAGGGATGTGCCCGGGATTTTGTGGAATCCCGGTGCAGTCCCTGGTGGATACCCGTCGTACGGGGGACAAGGGCATGACGGAGAAGCCCATGGAGACTCTGGTTGCTGGCATGCACCTCGGGGCCTTCCCCGAGGACGGCACTGCGCACGCACAGGCCGTGGCGGCCTTCCTCTGTGAAGGGATCCGGCGGGGCGACCTGTGTCTGGCCGTGGGTGCGGCCGACGTGCTGAACGGGTTTTCCCGCCATGCCCGGCTCATGGGGTGCGACCCGGGGGGCGCCGTGGTGACGGGCCGGATCATGCTGGAGGAGGGCGGTACGCTCTCGGGTATGGACGATCTCCTGGCGCTCCTGGACGAACAGGAGGCTGCGGTGCGGGACAGGGGATTCACCTGCCTGAGGGCGGCCATCGACCCGGGCTCCCTGCCCATGGCCCAGGATGCCGAAGGCGACATGACGCACTATCAGGATTCCATCCATGCATGGCTGCAAAACAGGTCGGGCATGATCCTGAGCATCTACGACAGGTTCAGGACGCACCCGGGCTCCATCCTGCGCGCCCTGGAGATGCATCCCTTCCTGATTGTGGACACGACCCTCATCGAGAACCCGTACCATGTACACCCTGCGGCGCAGGGCCTGAGGGATGACCGTGAACGGGCGCTGGCCAGGCTCGGGATCCTCTCGCGGCACTGTGCCGTGCACAAGTCCATGGACGGGCTGCTCTCGAGGTTCCGCTTCGTGTTCGAGAACACCTCGGATATCCTCTTCTTCCACGACCTCGACGGGACCCTCACCGGGATCACGAAGGCCGGGGGCCGGATCGATGACCTGGCCGTGGACGACCTCGTCGGGAAGCGCATCCGCGACGTCATACCGGTCGAGGGCCATACGCAGCTGGAGGGGTATCTCCGCGATCTTTCTGTTAGGGGCAGGGCGCAGGGGACCCTGAAGGTGCCGGTTTCCGGCGGCGGGCCGAAGGTCTTCCGGTACGTCTCGGAGGTGACCCGGGACCTCGATGGCCGCGAGACCGTCAGGGGCATCGCCACGGATATAACCGAGCGGATGAGCTCCGAGGCCGACCTGCGCAGGAGCAGGGAGCGTTTCAGAGACATCTTCGACAACGTGTCGGACTACCTCTTCTTCCATGACCTCGACGGCAACTTCGACTTCAGCGAGTGCAATGCCCGGGTCAGGCAGGACTGGAACCTGGCGGACGCCGCGCAGACGCGGGCGAACCTCAGGAACCTCATCCCCGAGCGGTTCAGGGACCTGTTCCCCGAATACATCGCCCGCCTCAAGGCCAACGGGAAGGACGAGGGCATGGTCATGGTGGTGATGCAGGACGGCAGGGAGCATGCCCTGGAATACAAGGTTTCCCTGGTGCGCGAGAAGGGGGAGCCGGTGGGCGTGTGGGGATCTGCCCGCGACATCACGGACCGCCTGCGCATGGAGCGGAACCTGAAGAAGAGCGAGGAGAAATACCGGACCATCCTCGAGGGCATCGACGAAGGCTATTACGAGGTGGACATCAAGGGGGTCTTCACCTTTGCCAACAGGTCCCTGTGCAGGATCATGGGGTACGCCCTCGAGGAGATCCTGGGAAAGGACTTCAGGGAATTTGTGGAAAAGG
Source organism: Deltaproteobacteria bacterium (assembly GCA_029547045.1). Classification (GTDB taxonomy): domain Bacteria; phylum Desulfobacterota; class Desulfomonilia; order UBA1062; family UBA1062; genus MWEI01. Next base: position 62,086 of record JAKPQL010000022.1, read on the forward strand.
AGACCGCTGAGCGGATCTTCGCCGTTTTCAACAGGGTCTTTCACTCCGGGATTCCGGACAAGGGCCTGGAATGGGAGGTGGTGCACAGGGACGGCGAGCGCGTGCCCATCGAGGGCACGGTGAGCCTCACGCGGGACTCCAGGGGGTCGCCCGTCGGGTTCAGGGGCACGATCCGGGACATCACCCACCGGAAACGGCTCCAGGAATACCAGCAGGCCATGCTCAAGGCAGAGGCGGAGAACAGGGCCAAGGGCGAGTTCCTTGCCCACATGAGCCACGAGATACGAACCCCCATCAACGGCATCATCGGGATGACCGAGATTGCCCTGGAGACCGGCCTCACCGCGGAGCAACAGGAGCTCATCGGCACGGTGTACCGCGAATCGGAAAACCTGCTGGGCCTGGTGAACGACATCCTCGATTTCTCCAAGCTGGAGTCGTCGCGCCTGGAGCTGGAGCACATCCCCTTCGACCTGAAGGCCCTCCTGGAAGATCTCGCCCGGAGCTTTGCCGTGCGTGCCGAGCAGAAGGGACTGGAGCTCATCCTGTACATATCACCCGAGACTCCCTTCCGGCTCGTGGGAGACCCGGGAAGGCTCAGGCAGATCCTCGTCAACCTGGTGGGGAACGCCCTGAAGTTCACGGACAGGGGGGAGATCCTCATCAAGGCGGAATACGACGGCGGCCTCGGGGAAAGGACCAGGATCCGGTTCCTGGTGAAGGACACCGGAATCGGCATCCCCCCGGACAAGCTCAGGCTTATCTTCGAGAGCTTCACCCAGGGTGACTCCTCCACCTCAAGGCAGTTCGGCGGCACCGGTCTGGGCCTGTCCATCACGAGGGAGCTGGCCGGGCTCATGGGCGGCGAGGTTGGGGTTTCCAGCGAAGAGGGCAGGGGCAGCACCTTCATCGTGAACGCGGTGTTCGAGATCCAGAAGGACCAGGATACCCAGGCATTCAGGGCAGATCTCCCCGTAAAGGATATCAGGGTCCTGGTGGTGGACGACAACGCATCGGCCCGGGCCACCGTGGCATCGTATTTGAGCGCATGGGGGTGCCGGGTGGCCGAGGCCACCAGCGGCCAGGAGGCGCTGCTTATGATCAGGGAGCAGGGCCTGCAGGCAGGCCGGTTCGACTGCGTGGTCACGGACTCGCACATGCCCGTCATGGACGGGTTCGAGCTTGCCTCGCTGATCAGGGCCGAAGAGGCGCTGAAGGACCTTCCCATCATCATGCTCACCCCGGTGGGAAGCATCGGCGACGGCATGCGGTGCACCAAGGCGGGAATCCAGGGATACCTGCCCAAGCCTGTCCGGGGCGACGAGCTGGTCAAGGTCATCACGGCCGTGCTCGCGAGGGAAGAGGTACGGCCCGGCAGACCCCAGTCGCGGCTCATCACCCGTCACGTGCTGGCAGAGGTGAACAGGCCCGGGGTGCGGATCCTCCTGGTGGAGGACTATCCCACCAACCAGCAGGTGGCGGTGCGGCACCTCACGGGTGCAGGCTACCAGGTGGACGTTGCCGAGGACGGCATGCAGGGCCTGGCTGCATACAAGCATGCCAGTTATGACCTCATCCTCATGGACATCGAGATGCCCCGCATGGACGGGTTCTCGGCCACAAGGGCCATACGGGAGATAGAGGAGAGGATAGGGGGAATCGACGTCCGCAGTGCACCCGCGCATATTCCCATCATCGCCATGACCGCCCATGCCGTGACCGGCTTCAGGGAGAAGAGTCTGGAAGCGGGCATGGACGACTTCCTCACAAAACCGGTCAAGCGAGACGAGCTCATCTCTATGGTGAAGAAATGGATTGCATCCGCCGGCGTAACAGGCAGGGTACTCCCCGCGGGAAGAACGCCAGCGCCGCAGGACAAGGCCGAGGCCTCTCTCTGCGCGGACGACACGCTTGACCTGGAGCGTGCCCTGGCCGAATTCGACAACGACCGCGAGTTCTTCAGGGGGCTCCTCCACGGGTTCGTGAGGAACGTGCGGGGCCAGATCGAAGTGCTACACAGGGCCATCGGAAACGGAGATGCCCAGGCGGTGAGGAAGGAGGCGCACTCCATCAAGGGCGGGGCTGCGAACCTCACCGCCGACCCCGTATCGAGGTGCGCAGCGGAGCTGGAGAGGCTCGCCGCATCGGGTTCGCTCGCAGGGGCTGCTGAAATCGTGGAGCGCCTGGAGGCTGCGTTCTCCCGTCTGGAGGACTATGTGCATGGCATGGCGTGAGAAGCCCTCGAAGCAGACACCCGTACAGCGTTTCAGGACAAGGCAGGGACCGGGGACCCCTGCCGCGTGGAGGGATTGATGAGGATCCTGGTGGTGGACGACGAGCTCGTCAGCCGCGAGAAGATGAAGCGCATCATGGGCAGCATCGGCATGTGCGATGAGGCGGCCAGCGGTCAGGAGGCCCTGGATGCCGTCGCCAGGGCGAACGAGGAGGGCTCTCCCTACGACCTCATCACCCTGGACATATCCATGCCCGAGATGAACGGCACCGAGGTGCTCGCCCGCATCCGTGAGCTGGAGCAGGAAAGGCGCCTGGACAGCGCCGAGAAGGTGAAGATCTTCATGGTCACGGCATCATCCGAGAAGGACACCATCCTCTCCTGCATCAGGTCGGGGTGCAGCGACTACATCATGAAACCCTTCAGCATGGACACCGTGACCAAGAAGCTCAGGGACAACGGGTTGATGCCCGGGGAGGTTCAGGGGGCAGGGCAGAATGGCGATAAACCCGCTGCAGGCCGCACCAATCCCCTGCAGCCCATCATCGCACGGTTCAACCGGGGAGAGATCGAACTGCCGCCGCTGCCGCGCATCCAGAACAGGTTCTACGAGATCATGAAGGGCGGAGGGGATCAGCGCCAGATCGGGGATCTCCTGAAACAGGACCCGGCCATTTCCACCCGGCTCATCCGCATATCCAACTCGTCCTTCTACCGGGGAATCAGCGAGAACACCACGGTGGAGCAGGCGGTGAACCGACTGGGGCTCCTGGCCACCAAACAGGCCGTGGACGCCCTGTCCAACAGGTCGCTCTACGAGGGGGCCAGCCCGAAGTACGCGGCCGTGGTGGAGATGCTCTGGGAGCACTCGATTTCCTGTGCCCATGCATGCCAGATCATCTGCGAGCTCAAGGGGATCAAGCTGGTCGAGGACCCCTTCACCCTGGGCCTGCTCCACGACATCGGCAAGCTCATGCTCCTGCGGGTCATCGGCGAGCTGGAGAAAGGCGGCAAGGAGGAAGCCACGGGCGATGCCGACGAGCTCCTTGCCACAGTTGACGCACACCACGGGAAATCCGGGGCCGTGCTGCTGAAGAAGTGGCTCTTCGCGGGAGTGTTCGTGCAGGTGGCAGAGCTCCACGACCACGTGGAGCACATCCTCACGCCGAGCCGGGAGCTCATGGTGGTCCACCTCGGCAACGCCATCGTCAAGTCCATGGGGTACGGTACCCCAAACCCCGGCGGCGTCCAGCCCGAGTCGCTGCAGGTCACCCAGGCCCTCGGGTTCGACCCCTCCGTCGTCTCCATCATCAAGGACCAGGTGAAGGAGCGGATGGAAGCGCTGAAGGAGTGTCTCCAGTAGCTCCTGCGGTTCCCTTGAGGCCGTTCCGGCCCTCTCCTCTGTTCCCCCTTGTCAACACGGCCCGAAAAACGGTACCCTGATCCGGCCATGACGCGTGTCGCCCGTCCCCTGAAGGGCGCCGTATGGAGGGGGAGGATTCGATGAAAGTGCTGGCATTGAACGCAAGTCCCAGGATCAAGGGGCAGAGCAAGACCGAGATCATGCTGAGCAGCCTGGTGGCAGGCATGGAGCGGGCAGGCGCACGGGTGGAGGTCGTTTCCCTGCGCACCAAGACCGTGAAGAACTGCATCGGGTGCTACACCTGCTGGACCAAGACCCCCGGGAGGTGCATCCACCGGGACGACATGGCCACTGAGCTCTTCCCTGCGTTCATCGGGTCCGATATCGCGGTCTTTGCAACGCCCCTGTACCACTTCACCATGAACGCCACCATGAAGGCCTTCATCGAGCGCACCCTGCCCGTGCTCGAGCCCTTCCTCCAGCAAAAGGGCGAAACCACGTTCCATCCCCTGCGGGGGAGGCACCCCGCCGTGGTGGTGCTCTCGGTGGCGGGGTTCCCCGAACAGTCCGTGTTCAGCCAGCTCTCCAGCCACATGCGGTTCATGTACGGCAAGGGGCTCATCGGCGAGATCTACCGGAGCGCGGCCGAGGCCATGGTCCTGGGCCCCTACGGGAAGGTACGCGCCGACATCCTGGATGCCGTGACCACTGCGGGCGTGGAGCTGGTGAAGACCATGAGGATCGACCCGGCCACCGTAGAGCGCATCACCCAGCCCATCGGCGACAAGACGGTCATGGCCAGGGCGGCCAACATCTTCTGGCGCACCTGCATCCGGGAGAAGATGACCCCGGAGGAGATGAGGGCCAAGGGGACAGTACCCAGGCCGGAGAGCATCGAGGACTTCTGCCTGCTCATGAAGATGGCCTTCCGGCCGGACAGGGCCGCAGGCCTGAAGGCCATAATCCGCTTCGACTTCACGGGTGAGCAGGAGGGGGCGTGCTCGCTGAGCCTCAGCGAGCACGGCGTGGAGGAGTCCGTGCAGCCCGGAGGCCGGGCGGACCTGGTGGTCAGTGCTCCCTTCGACGTGTGGATGGACATCCTCACGGGCAAGGCCGACGGCCAGGACGCCTTGACGAAGGGGTGGTACACGGCCGAGGGCGATCTCTCCCTTCTCGTGCGCATGAGGGAACTCTTCGGCCCTTCCTGAGGCGGGCGGGGTGTTTCCGGTACGACCCCGGATCCGAAAGGACAAGGAGGAGCCATGACACCTGATCCTTCGAAGCTTTTAGAAAGGCTCGGCATAACGCTCCCCCTCATCGGGTTCTACGACGCCCCGGATGCGGCGGGGTTCGAGCCCGTGGTGACGCCGGAGCCGAGCAGGCACGTGTGCGTGTTCAGCTTCTTCAGGGACTGGCTTGAAGGCCGGACGCTGCTCATCACATCGGAGAACTTCGGCTGCGGCGGGGCGGGCACGGCCCTGTTCAGCCTCCAGACCCGCACCCGGGAGGAGTATGTCACGTTCCTGGCGGAGACCGAGGGGCTCAAGTGCAGCCGAGAGGTCATGGGGGCATGGCTCGATGCGCGCAGGACGTACCGCCCGGTGAACGAGTGCATCCTCATCGGGCCCCTGCGCGAGGGCAAGGGGCGGTTCCTCAGGAGCGTGACCTTCCATGTCAACCCGGACCAGCTGAGCGCACTGGTCATCGGCGCCCACTACTGCAGTGTGCCCGGGGACCCGCCGGCCGTGCTGGCGCCCTTCGGGTCGGGGTGCATGGAGCTCATCACGCCCTTTGCGGACCTTGCCGTCCCCCAGGCCGTCATCGGTGCCACGGACATCGCCATGCGGCGGTATCTGCCGCCGGACATCCTGGCTTTTTCCGTGACCGTTCCCATGTTCGAGCAGCTCTGCGCCCTGGACGAGCGGAGCTTCCTCTGCAAGCCGTTTCTGAAGAACCTCCAGAAGGCGCGCGCACGGGAGAAACAGTGAACCCATGAGCATGGTTCATGAGAAAGGAGCCCCTATGGATTACCGGAATATGACCGCACCCTGTGGCCTTGACTGCTTCAACTGCCCGGTGTACCTGGCAGGCGCGGACGATAGGCTCAGGGAGAAGATCGCTGCCGGTCTGGGCATTCCGCCGGAGAAGGTTTCGTGCAGGGGGTGCCGGAACCATGACGGCGCCATCCCCTTCCTCGGCATGACGGAACCCTGCAGCGTCTACCGGTGCATTACTACGAAGGGACTGAGCTTCTGCAGCGAATGCGAAGACTTTCCCTGCGACCGGCTCCACCCCTATGCGGACAGTGCGGCCCTGGTCCCGCACAACACCAAGGTCTTCAACCTCTGCCTCATCAGGAGGATGGGCCTCGACGCATGGGCCAGGGACAAGGCGAAGAGCGTGAAGGAAACGTACTTCAAGGGGAAGTTCAGGCTTTAGGTGGGCCGGGAGCCCGCGTGAGGATGGTATGGGGATCGAAGCGAAAGACCTCAAGGACATGATTCTCGCCGAGGGCATCGACCTCGTGGGGATTGCCTCTGCCGAAGACCTGCTCCTGGCGCAGCCCCCCAGGCCGCCGGGCGCGCTCATGCCGACGGCCCGGAGCGTCATCGTCATGGCGGTGGCCCACAGTCTCGGCGCGGTCTATGCCCCGGACATCAGGCTCTGGACGAGGAACAAGATGCAGACCTCCCGGCTGCTCGACCGGACGGCCGAGAAGATCGGGAGGTTCCTCGAGCGCAAGGGGTTCCTGACCCTGCCCATCTCCGCGGACAAGCCCGTGGAGATCCACAGGAGGGACCCGGTCACCGGGACGGGGCTTAGCCACACGAAAACCCTGGGACAGCTCTCCCTGAAGCACGCGGCGGTCAGCGCCGGGCTCGGGGCCATCGGCAGGTCGAACCTGCTCCTCACCCCCCGGTTCGGCCCGCACGTGCGGCTCGGCGCCGTCGTCACCGCCGCCGTGCTGGAACCCGACACAAAGGAGATATACGACCCATGCCCGGCTGGCTGCCGCCTCTGCGAGCAGGCCTGCCCGGTGGGCGCCCTCAGGGGCGGGAGATATAACGTGGACCCCTGCTTCTTCTACTGGTCGTGGGGCTTCGACAAGGTTCCGCCCAGGAGGCTGCGGGACTGGCCCCCCTTCCTGAAGATGCTCCTGGGGCACGTGCGCAGGCGGGACTTCGTGGTGGAGTTCGGGCAGACCATGATCACGGACGTGGACAACTGCATGGCCTGCATGAGGGCCTGCCCGCAGGGATCGGACTGGAAGGGCATCAGGCCCCGTGCCTGAGGGGAAGGAGGGAGAAGATGCTGCGCGATCTCATCGTGAGGAACCGGTCGTACCGGAGGTTCTTCCAGGACCACCGGATCAGTGCGCAGGAACTCAGGGAGCTCGTGGACCTGGCGCGCCTGTCCGCATCGGCGGCCAACATGCAGCCGCTCAAGTTCTTCATCTCCTGGGAGAGCGAGCAGAACGACAGGATCTTCCCGTGCCTCGGCTGGGCGGCCTACCTCAGGGACTGGCCAGGGCCCGTTGAGGGGGAGCGGCCGAGCGCGTACATCGTCATCCTGGGCGATAGGGAAATCTCCACGAACTACTGGTGCGACCACGGCATCACGGCCCAGTCCATCCTCCTGGGGGCCGTCGAGAAGGGTCTGGGCGGGTGCATGATCGCATCCATCAGGAAGAAGGACCTCATGGATGTACTGGGGATCCCGGAGCGCTACGACGTGCTCCTGGTGATCGCCCTGGGCAGGCCCAGGGAGGAGGTCCGGATCGAGGCGCTGGGGCCGGACGGAGACATCCGGTACTGGAGGGACGCATCGGGCGTGCACCACGTGCCCAAGAGGTCTCTGGACGAGATAGTGATAGAGAGATTCTAGCACTGAAAATTATGGCCTTTGCCTGGGGCCATGTCCCAATGGACATGACCCCAGGCAAAGGATAAGCCCGAAGGGCTTACACCCTTCCCGCGAGGTCTGTCATGGACATCGAGACCGCCATACGGAGCAGGAAGAGCATCCGGGGCTTCAAACCAGACCCGGTGCCCAGGCAGCTCATAGAACAGGTCCTCACGCTGGCGTGCCGGGCGCCGTCCACCATGAACACCCAGCCCTGGGAATTCGTGGTGGCGGGGGGAGAGGTGCTGAGGGCCATCGCTGCACAAAACGTGATGAGGCTCAGGGAAGGCGTGATGATATGCCCCGAGCACGTCATCACGGGGTGGCCCCCCCGGAGCGTGTACCGCGAGCGGCAGGTGGAGGTGGCCAAGCGGATCTTCAGCCTCATGGGCATCGCGCGGGAGGACAGGGTCAGGCGCGCCGAATGGATGGAACGGGGGTTCCGCTTCTTCGACGCCCCTGCCGCCGTGATCATCCTCACCGACACGGCGCTGAGCGAGGGGGGACCCCTCATGGACATCGGAGCCCTCATGCAGACACTGTGTCTGGCTGCACTGGCGCATGGGCTTGGCACCTGCATCGAGGACCAGGGCGTCATGTACCCCGAAGTCCTGCGGTCTGTGCTGAAGATCCCGGACACCAAGCGTATCCTCATCTGCGTCGCCCTGGGCTACCCAGACCCGGACTTCCCCGCCAACGCCCTGGAAAGCCCCCGGGAGGACATCGCCGCCATCACCTCCTGGCACGGCTTCGACTGAGCAGGGGGGGCGGTGGATATCTACGCATTTCTCGAGCGGCACGGAATACCCTACCGGCGCTATGACCACGAGGCGGTCTACACCTGCGAGCAGGCGGACAGGCTGGCCATTCCGCCGGGCCCTGCCAGGACCAAGAACCTCTTTCTGCGCGACCGCAAGGCAAGACGCCACATCCTCCTGAGCGTTGGCGCCGATAAGAACGTGGACATCAAGGCATTGGAGGAGGTGCTGGACGCCAGGGGGCTCAGCTTTGCGTCCCCGGAGCGGCTCAGGGAGATCCTCGGCATCGAGCCGGGGTCCGTGACAATCCTGGCCGTGCTCAACGACGCCGAAGGAAGGGTGGAGGTGGTGGTGGATGAGGACCTCTGGACCAGGGAAGCCCTGCTGTGCCACCCCCTGGTGAACACGAGCACCCTGGTCATCAGCCGGCAGGACGTCAAACGCTTCCTGGATCTCACCGGTCACACGCCCCGCATCGTGGGGGTGCCGGTGCGGGTGTGCAGGTGCGGATGACATCGTGCCATGGGCTCGGGCGATGTGATGTAGACAATCCCGCCCCCCCGTACGTCTTTCCGGGTACAGGATGAAAAGATGCAGACGAACCGGTGCGGTGCTGCTAGAATGCGGATGTGATGCGGGAACAGGGCACGATGACTCCTGAAACACAGGACAGCGACGAGATCACTGCCCTTGTCGGCCTGGCCATGGCGGGCGGTCGGGCCGCCTTCGAGAGACTGGTCGTCATGCATCAGGGGGGGATATTCGGCATGGTCTACGCACGGATGCAGAGCAGGGCGGACGCCGAGGACGTGGTCCAGGACGTGTTCCTGAGCGCGTTCCGGAACCTCTCCACCCTTCGGGACCCCGCGCTGTTCAAGGCCTGGCTCTGCCGCATCGCACTGAACAAGGTCAGGGACGCCCTGCGCAGGCGCAGGATCGCGTCGTTTTTCGGGTTCGGCCGCGACGAGGTGCCCGACGACCACCCCGACCCGGGCCCGGACGGGTTCGACCATGCCGCGGCCCGGCAGTTCTGGTCAAAGGTGAACGGCTTCCTCGACACGCTGCCGGCCCTCCAGCGGGAGGTGTTCAGGCTCCGGTTCCTGGACCACCTGGGCATCCAGGAGATCGCGGTGGTGATGGGGAAGAACGAGAGCACGGTGAAGACGCACCTCTACAGGGCCCTTGACAAGTTCAAGACTCTCGGGTCTCAATACGGGGTATCCGTCGGGGAGGACGCATGAGCACGGACAATGGATCCCACCTGGATCAGGGCCGCATCATTGCCTCCATCGTGGACGAGCGCGAGCTCGCCGTGCTCGAGCGGGAACACCTCCTGGCCTGTCCGGAGTGCTCCGCCGCCCGCTCGCGTCTGGCGGCGCGGCTCGAAGGCATGGGCCGGGACGCGAAGCGCCACACGCCACCCTTCCGGAAGAGGATCGTCCTTCCCGAGGAACGCCCCGCGTGGCCCCTGGCCTGGGTCACCCAGTGGTCCATGGGCGTGGCCGCAGCTGTTGCCACGGTTCTCATCGTGGCAGCGGTCCTGCTGAAGATGTGGTTCACGGCCGGCTTCGGGGACATCCAGGGCATGGAACTCGCCCGGGAGGCAGAGCATGACAGGGCACTCCTGGCCGAGGTAAGAGCTTTGGAGGAGAATCCCCTTCCCGCAGCCTACCAGGAGATGGTCCCCGAGCCGGAACTGGCCCTGGACGACGACTTCTTCGAGTACATTATCCCCCTCGATGGCGACGGGGGGCAGAACCGGACCATATGAGGATACACGACATGACGAAGCGGACCCTTATCGGAATGCTGGTATGCCTGGCCGTACTTGCTGCCACAGGGTGGGCGTGGGCCCAGGATGCCGACCCCGGGGGGCGGTGGTGGAGGGACCCCGGTGTCTCCCGGGACCTCAACCTGAACGACAGGGAGCGGCGCTCGCTGGACAGGCTGTATTCGAAGAACCGGGAAGCGCTCATCGACTGCAAGGCCGACCTGGAGAAGGAGCGCAGCAGGCTCACCGACATCATGGACCGGGAGCCCTTTGACGAGGCCGCTGCAAAGGAACAGCTCAGGCGGGTGGAAGAAAAGCAGCAGCGGCTCACCTCGGAGCGGATGCAGTACCTCATCGAAGTGCGCAAGATCCTGGGGCCCGAGCGGTTCCGCACCCTGGAGGGCAAGGCCATGGAGCACAGAGACCGCAGAAGGGACCAGCGATCCGGAAACGGCCCCGACCGGCAGGAGGAGTGGCCCGGGGAGAAGTCCGATGGGAAGAAGAGGCACCGGTGAGGGACGCCGCTGCAGCAACGGGCCCGAAGTCAAAGGGAGCGCTCAGGTGAAGGCATGCGGGTCTGGGACGTGCATCCGGGCTATCTGAACCGGCAGAGCCTCCTGGGAGAGCACCGGGAAATACACGCGGTCCTCTCCGTGATCATCAACCACAAGGCGGGCTATGCCCGCCACCCCGAAACCGTGCGGTGGCGGGGCAGCCTGGGCGCCCTGGCCCTGCGCCACGACATGGTGGTGGCGGAGATGCGCTTCCGGGGGTATGGCCACAGAAGCCCTGTGATCTGCAGGGATACACCGCAATGGCCAGGGACATTCATCGACCCGCCGTGGCGTCAGTTTGTCCTCCTGGAGGGGAAGTACCGCTTCCGGGAGCAGGGCCGCATACCGCTGCCGCGCACCACCCGGCAGCTCTGGGCCCAGCACAAGTACTCGGTCCTGGCCCGCGACCCGGAGCTCTACCGGGCCGTGGGCCGCGAGGCGGCGCACCCGAGTGATGCGCAGTTCTTCCGGGATCTCTCCGGCACCCTGGTGGAGGCCCTGCGTGCGAGACCGCCGCAAGGGAGGCTCGTGAACGCCGTGCTCCACCTGTGGGGGTATGTGTCCGGGAAAGATGGCGTGCCCCCGGGCGGTGATCCGGCCGTGATCATGGCACAGATCCAGCAACGGGCACGCTCCATGAGTGTGGGCTACCTGCTGGAGTCCACGGCCATGACCGACCTGGCCTTCTGGGCGCAGAAGCGACCATGTATCCATGGAGATGAAACCGGGCAGTGCCTGAAGACGAAAGGAGCCAGGTAACCCATATCAAAGCCACCTGGCTATAGCAATGGAACTACTGAGGTAATCACACCATCGGCAACACGCACGGGCAGTATGAGGGTTTTTTTCAAAAAACTTGAAGAAATCAGAAAAATGTTTCTAACTAACTGTTATTACAGAATATAAAAAATGTTAAAAATTGCTTGATTACCCATAACATCATGATCTTCTGACGAAAAAGGACTGCTCAGTCAGGCCCCTGACCCCCTGAGGGCGTCGATGGTCTCGAGGAGCGCCTCGATCCGCACAAAGGACGCCTCTTCATTGTACTTGCGTTCGTCCGCGTGGTCCACGTCGATCATCACCGCGGGCACCCCGAGGGTGTCCCTGATGGAGCGCATCTGGTCCATCTGCATGAGCGAGTACACCTTGCAGCTGCGGTTGCTGGCGAAGACCACGCCGTCTATGGCGTTGCGCTCAATGGCCTCCTTCATGGCCCTGACCCTGAGTTTCATGCCGTGTGGACACACCGAGAAGTTCTGCAGCCTGGCGAGCCAGTCCAGGGGGTCGCCCCCGTCGTATGCGTACGCGTCGAAGGAGCCCTCGAGCGAGCCGATGCAGTAGGTGTAGCTGGCGCAGGTGATGTTGGCGCCGAGCGCGGCGAGCCTGGCGGACATTTTCCTGAGCTGGTGCCAAGGCGCGATGCTGTCCCACAGGAGCCGGTAGCGCTCGCCCGGCACCGGGTAGACGCCCTGTGCCATCAGTTCCTCGGTCTCGGCCACCAGTTCCCTGTAGTGCTCGACGAGCTGTGCCGTGCCCCGGGAGGTGAGGATGGGCGCCATGTGCACGAAAGAGTCGAAGGCCGTAATGGGCGACGGCCGGTGGGCCGCCAGCGAGGTGAAGCGCTTCCAGTACAGGAGCGCCTCCCCGGAGAGGCGCACCGCCTCGCGCGCCCTTGCCTCGTCGAACCGCTGGCCGCTGAGCTCTTCGATGGTGCGGATGAGGTCGGCGAACTGGGCCTTGATGTAGGCGAAGTCGGCCCCGGTCTGCTCCTCGTAGCAGAACGGGATGTCCAGAATGAAATGGGGTACGCCCCACATGCGGTGGTATACGTCGAACCACTTGGCAAGCAGGGAGCAGTTGTTGGTGTTGCTCACGAGCAGGTGCGGCCGGGGCATGCCGAAGGTGGGGGAGTCCCTGCCGCCGTCCAGGGCGGTGCCCAAGTCGATGCGGGCGTACGAGCACAGGTCCGTTGAGTACCCTGCCCGCTCGGCCTTCTCGCACTGCAGGGTGCCCACGCCCTTACCCGCGCTCATGGCCGCGTGGCTCTCGGGCACCGCGTAGACCACGTTGTCGAAGCCCGCGAAGAGCTCGGCAGGCACCACGATGGCGATCCAAACCACGAAGGCGCCATCTGCGGCCCGCTGGTGGAGCTGCAGGTAGTCGTTCATGATGATCCCGGTGAGCCGTCTGCCGGAGGACGTCTTCCGGAAACCGCCCGGGGCCGTATCGGTGGTCATGGCATCCTCCCTGTCAGTGCCCGAGCATCTCGGCAAAGGCCTCGATGCGCGTCTTCATGGGCATGAGGTTGGCGAGGTCCTCCGCGCCGATCTCCAGGAACAGCGTGGCCACACCCCGGTCCTTCATGCGGTCCTGGAGATGGGGGAACTCGAGGTATTCGTATTCGCAGAATTTTTCCCCGAAGAAGATGAAGCCCCGGATGTCGCTGTCCCGCACGCGCTGCATGAGGACCTCGATCCTCCGGTCGCCTGCGGGCAGCATGGTGGAGCAGGGGTAGTGGCGGAAGTAGAAGTCGCAGTAGTACCCGGACGGATCTGGCTGCGCTGGCGGGCAGTCGGCGTACGAGCGCGCCAGGGTGGCGATGTCGTTGGCCGCCACCGTGATGCCGGAATCGTCCATGACCTCCATCAGCGTTGCGGGCGGGGCCTGGATGCCGCTCGCCATGACCCGGGCACCCGGTGTGCGGGCAGGTGAGGGGGGATGAGCGAGTTCGTGCTCCAGCACGGCGATGTGGTCTTCCACGCCCAGGACATGGGCGCTCTGAAGGACCTCGGCGGCCCTGGCGAAGGGGATGCCTCCTGCTGCGCACAGCGTGTCCAGGGAGCGGCAGAGCGCGCGCTGTTTCCGGTAGAGGGCGGTGCTGGCCATGAATGCGTCCGCGGAAAAGGGCCGGCGGGTGAATTGCTCCAGGTCCTTGACGAGGGATCGGATGCGGTCCTGCAGGTACCCCTTCGCCCCGGTGCGTTCCTCCGGGAGGGCGGGCACATGGAGTCGGAGCATGGGGAGCTCGACTTCCGTGGCGATGATCTCGGGGAGGTTCCGCAGGGTGTCGCAGGCGTTGTACATGAAGAGCGCGTCAAACAGGCCCGCTGCCTGGTCGATGATGAACCCGGTGAGGCCCCTGGCCACCCGGCAGGTATAGTTCTGGAGGTGGCGGTCGCTGCTGTCATAGTTCTGAACCGACCCATTCATGCCCCAGAGCACCACCGGGGTGAGCCCGAAGGAGTGGAGGAGTTCCAGGGGCGGGTAGAGGGGAAAACACCCGATGAGACGCCTGCCCCTGTTCTTCATCTGTGCAAGGGTCTGCGGAATGTCGTTCATGCATGAGCCCCTGCCTATGGTCTATACACAGTGTTTCACGGGAAGAAAACAGAAATGCACGGCGGGATATGGTGCGCGGCGTGCGTCCTGGCGTGCCGGTGAGCTCCCCGCGGGTCAGTGGACCTTCTTGTCCAGTTCCCTGCGTACCGCCCTGGCGAAATCCTGGAGGGCGTACGGCTTCTTGATGTACCCGCCGGCGCCGAGCCTGAGGGCCTCCTTCACACGGTCGGTCTCGGAGTAGCCGCTCACGATGAGGGCCTTCTGCTTTCGCTGCAGCTCCAATGCCCCCTTGTAGGTGTCCAGCCCGTCGATGCCGTCCATCATCATGTCGAGGATGAGCAGGTCTGCGGGCCGGGACTGCATCTTCTCCAGGGCCTCTTCGCCGCTGCTTGCGGCATCGACCTGGTATCCGAGCCTGGAGAGCACCTCCATCGTCAGGTCACGCTGGTACTCCTCGTCGTCCACCACCATGACCCGCTCAGACCCCTGGTACATGTCGATGCGGTCGATACCGATCTCCTTGAGCTTCTTCCTGGTTACGGGGAAATAGATGTTGAAGGTGGTACCCGTCCCCTCCTCGCTCTCGATCTCTATGTATCCCTTGTGGTCCTTCACGGTGGACCAGACCACGGTCATGCCGAGGCCCGTGCCGCTCTTGCCCATCTTCTTCTTGGTGTAGAAGGGCTCGAATATCTTCTGCTGGTCCTCCTCGGGGATCCCGATCCCGTTGTCGGAGACCGTGAGCATGACGTATTCCCCTGCCGGCACCTTGCCGTCGCCCTTGATGGTCCGGTCCATGTAGACCGAGCTCGTGCTCACGGTGACCGTGCCCTTGTCCGGCAGGGCCTCCGCGGCGTTGTTGACGAGGTTCATGATGGTCTTCATCAGGTGGGTCTCCGAGCCGAGGATCGGCTTGATATCGGGGTCCAGCCTGGTGATGAAGTTCACGTCGGTGTGGAACGAGTGCATCTTGAGGTATTCAGGGGACTCGAAGTAGTCCTGGATGATCTGGTTGAGGTCCACTGGATTCGAGATGCTCACGCCTCTCCGTGCGAGGGTAAGGAGGTCCTGGACGATTGCCGCCGCCCTTTCCCCGGACCTCTTGATGGTCATCAGGGCCTTCCGGTACGGGGCGTCTTCAGGCATGTCGATGAGGAGCAGGTCCGGGTAGCTCGTCAGCCCGCTGAGGATGTTGTTCAGGTCGTGGGCCACCCCGCCGGCCAGTGTACCGATGGCCTCCATCTTCTGGGACTTGATGAGGCTTTCCTCGAGCTCGCTCTTTTCCTCCTCGGCCTTCACCCATTCGGTGATGTCGTTGCCCACACAGAGGATCTCCACCAGGTCACCCTGCCTATTCCGGATTCCCTTGGTGCTCCAGTAGACAAAGGCCCGTTCTCCTGATTTGCGCAGGATCTCCGTCTTCCCCGTGGTGAAAGACTCGGGGGACTTCAGAAACCGGTCAATGTACGGGGCGAGGTTCGTGCCGCCCGTATGGGATGCTGATACGATGAATTCCCGGAGATCCCTGTGCAGCACCTCGTCGAGGTTGTAGCCGTAGAACTGCAGCGCATAGCGGTTCGCGAACTTGATGCGGCCTTCCTGATCCAAGCGGATGATGATGCTCCCCGAACTTTCCACGAGATCACGGTAGTGCTGCTCCTCTTCCTGCAGCTTCTCGAATGTCCGTGCGTTGCTGATGCTGATCGCGATCTGGGGCGCAACCCCCAGGAGCAGGTTAAGGTCGTTCTGGAGCAGCGGGACGGAGTTCTTCCTATCAACGATGAGGATGCCCAGGGCTTCGTCCTCGTACACGATGGGGACACAGATGAACGATCCTGATCGGGAGAGCTGGAGTATCTCCACGCTCTGGTCTGAGAGATCACGGGACAGTAAGGCAGGGTCATCGATCAGGAAGGGTTTCCGTTCCTGATACGATGCCACGAACGGACCCTTTCGGTCAGGGTTGTCGAGCCGCAAAGCGTTTTCCTGGAGAAAGCGCACCTGCTCGTCGGTAAGTCCATAGCCGGCCTTATAGACGAGCCTGGTCTTCTCATCGTCCGCGAGGAGGATAATGCCGCGGTCATAGTCCAGCCGTTCCCGCAGGGTGTGTGTCACCGTTTCCAGGATTGTGTCGGTATCGAGGGTGCGTGATATCGCCTGGCCGAGGTCCTGGATCAGGCGTGCGTCGTTGTACCGGGCGTTGCTTTCGGTGATGAGGAGGTCCGCTGCCTTGGACTGGTCTGCGAGCTGCTCCCGATAGTCGTTCTTTTCGAGATACCACCTTGCGAAGGTCATGCCGAGGATCAATGACGAAAGCGCGGCCGATACATGGATCATCTCAGTGCCGGTCAGGTACCGGTGCATGGCGATACATGCCAGGACAGAGAAGATGAACAGGTAGTTGCGGTAACGGCCCAGCTTCAGGAAGACGGGCTCCTTCCAGGAAAGGATGTAGCGGCATCTGCTGTCACCTCTGTGGTAACACTCCGGGTGCTGCACCTGGGCATATGTCCCGGTGAACCCTGCTGCTATGGCCTCGAACTGTCCCACCCTGTTTTCGCACTGGTACTGCTTCTCGGCCACTCCCTCGCAGGGGGTGACGACGACCTCGAGTTTTGACCTGGACAGTTCCCGGACGGTCAGCGATGCGCCTTTCGACACCTTCGCATGGATCTTGGGCAGGAGATTGTAGGCGGTTTCCGGGCCCATGAATCCCCGGATATATGTCCGGATGAACTTGTATGCCTTGGATGACACCGTGTACCGTCCGGCGTCCCGGGAGATATCGGGATTGTGGGTCTGGAGCTGGAGGATCTCGTGGAACCTGTCGCTGGTGTCCTGATCGTAGAAGTACCCCGGGTCGTTGAGCTGGTAGCGGGTGATGCCCGCATGCCTCAGGATCGTGTCATGGCTGAGGTGGGGATAAAAAGCATGCAGGTATTCCAGGTAGTTCCGTATTATGCTGATGCTATACAGGGGCTTTCCCTGTCCCGGTCCTTTCATATCAAACTGCCCCCGTTCAAATCCAATAAAACGAGTTTTTTCCTGTGCAAGGAGATTCAGTATATATCGGCATGATGTTGGAATATGCTGAAAGTTTCTTCGGCATTGACTGGAGGGAGGGAGCAGCGAGGCAACGGAGTGGTCATGGACGCCTGCGAAGGCCGAGCAGGTCCAGGGCAAGACTCTTCAGGAATTTCAGATGGTTGAAGCGGGTCATCTCCTTTATGGCATCGAAGTGCGGGTCGAAGTACCGTGTCTTGGCGATCCAGGTGCAGTACCTTTTCTTTACCGGGATGCCTGCAGCCGAACAGTAATCCTGGGGGAATACCTGGAGCACCACGTCGGGCGCCCCGAACTCATGGGCGAGGTGACCTATGGCCGTTCTGAGGATGTCCCACGGCATGGACTTGGGCTCCTTCCTCGGAAGGAAGATCCGGATGCTGTTGAGGAGATCCGAGAGGTTCAGCCCCTGGTCCGAACGTTCGACCACGAAGAAGGCCTTCCTGTCCCCGTCCTTGTCCAGGACGTACGCGCTGCAGCTTCTCGTGAGGCCGTGGTTCCTGTACGTGTTCCAGATGGACTCGTCCCTGTCATCGAGGCAGAGGGATTCGATGAAGAGACCCTGGGAGTGGTTGTGGTAGGCGCCGTGGAGTGCTCCGATGTCATCATGCATGCATGGCCGTATTTCCCAGCCCGCCGGCAGGGGGTCGATAGTTTCCGGGAGGTGGTGCATAACATAGGCCGATATGTCCACGGAGCACATGCGGGGATCGTTCAGCGCTCGGCACACCCCCCCGAAGAAGTGGTTCGGGAACCTGTTGTCCGGCCGGTAATTGAAGACGAGATAGTCCATGCCCGCGGAACTCATGCGGTGGAATCCGTCGAGAAAGTTCAGGATGTTGTTCAGCACATTGAGCCCGGTCCGTCTGTTCCCCATGGGCAGGGCGGCCAGGTGCTGGACCCACCAGGTGCGGGGGTAGGCCTTGAAGAGCGATACGTGGCCGTATATCTCGTCGTTCTGCTGGTATGTGATGCTGGCGAAGAGTTCCGGACAGTTGTTGTAGAGGTGGTCGTACATCTTCTGAAAATGCTCTTTGCGGCGAGCGATACAGAGATACTTCTCGGGGTACACGAATCCCGAACGGAAGAAGAACTGCCACAGGGCCTCGGTGGAGACCTTGCCCAGGGCAAGCGAATGAGGGTCTTCCGCCCGCGTCAGTATGTTGAAGAGCCGTCGGTAGCTTGCCGGGTCCATGTCTGTGATGGAGAAGCCCAGCCTGGTCATGCCCCCCCTGAGATCCCTTGAGTAGACGGTTTGTGCCGAGAAGCGTATGGAAAACTCCCCGGAGAAGACCATGCTGGCATTGGGAAAGGACATCCCGGGCAGGAACATGAGCCGGTCCGATCTGTCCTTGATGGAAAACCCTGCGGTGTGGAGGTCGATCACGTCATAGGACACCGTGCGGTTCAGGAGCGGGTGGAAGAGTTCGACCCTCGGTGTGGGGGTGATATTGATTCTCTGATGACGGTATCGCCGCTGGGCATACCTGGTGAGTGGCTGCAGTGAGGGGGTTACTACGATGGCGCCCTCCTTTTCGGAGAACCTCGAGATGAAGCCGAACCCTGTGTATACCAGGGTCGAACCTTTGATGAGGATGATCTGTATGCGCTCCTTGCTCTCAAAGGCGGCACGGATGCCCTCGGTGTTTCCTGACACCTTGATCCTGAGGCCAGATGAGCTGAAGTCCTCCAGGGCGCCAGGCATATTCAGGCTGCCCCATATCAGCATTGCCTGGATAAAGCTGCTCTGGAACCTTCTGGCCTGGCGGGTGTTGAGGACGATCCCGGATGGGGGCAGTTCGATCTTCAGGATGTCTTTCGTCTGATCCACGACTTTCCCGGGTATGGACAACACATACTGGCCATCGTCGTGGAGCAGTTCCTTGAACGAAAAGAGCGAGAAATCATAGGAAACGCTATGGGGGAAACGTGCTGAAAAGATCCTGCCCGTGCACGGCTCGGGCTGCACGGAAACGAGGAACTCCTGGCCGGTGGAGGGAAACGCCATGTGCGCATAGATAGTGGCGCCGGTGAAATGAAGATGGTTCAGGGTGTTTGTGATAACCCTCTGGGACACCTTCTTGGGAAATCCGAATGGCCTTTTCAGATGCGCACGGGCGAACGGGACGAGCAGAGGGAGGACGCCGCGATCCTTCGCCCCCCGCAATGTGATCGTATCACTGACCACATCAGACATGCCAGGCCCCAGTGAAAATCAAATTTCAGCAACAACATTTCACACGTATACATGAGTGCCTTACATGAAAATATATCGAATGTACAGGGGAACTATCTGCTGTGACACACATGGGTGAACTGACTGGAAGACCACTCTGCCCTGCAGAGCGTTTGTTTCTCACGATCTCAACGGCCATGCCCTCAGAAGGATGCGGGTATGGGGTTGATTTGCGTCACAATGAAGCCAATAATAAGTACAGGAGGCAACGATACAGTACCGGGAGCTGTTCCTGCCTCGTTCCTTCCATGAAGAGAGGAGGATTGCCATGGCCTACACGGTGCTTTCGCTCGCCCCTCTGCCGGCCGAGCTGGTGAAGCTGCTCATCCAGCAGACCCCGGGGGTGCCCGACTTCGAGGTGGTGGCAGGTTACGGCCTGTCCGACGAGGAGGTCAGACGATGCCTTCCTGAAGCGGATGCGGTGCTGGGCGACTACACCTTCAGACACAGGATCACCGCGGACCTCGTGTCGGGGGCCTCCCGGTTGAAGCTCATCCAGCAGCCGAGCGTGGGTTACCAGCACATCGACGTGGATGCCTGCACGGCCAGGGGTATACCGGTGGCGAACACCGCGGGCGCCAATACCGAAAGCGTTGCCGAGCATACCATCGCCTGGGGGCTCTGCCTCCTCAAGAACATGCTCTATGCCCATGCCTGTACCAGGGAGTGCAGGTGGGAGCAGATGAGCATACAGCCCGCCGAGCTCAAGGCAAAGGTGTGGGGCATCATCGGTTTCGGGAGGATCGGCCGGGCGGTGGCGGCCAGGCTGAAGCCCTTCGAGCTGGGCCGTGTGCTCTACTACGATACGCAGCGCTGTGACCGGCTCTCCGAGGAGGAGTTCGGCGTGGAATACAGTGATCTGGGAGGCCTCCTGAGCACCTCCGACATCATCAGCCTGCATGCCCCCCTCACCGAGGACACCCGGAACATGATAGACCGGGCCGCCATCGACGCCATGAAGGATGGCGTCTATCTCATCAACGTGGCCCGGGCCGAACTCGTCGACGAACAGGCCCTGGCGGATGCCGTCAGGAAGGGGAAGGTCGCGGGCGTGGGGATCGACGTCTTCTCCCGGGAGCCCATCCGTCAGGACAACCCCCTGCTGGCCCTGGACAGCCCGAAGGTGCTCCTTTCGCCCCATGTGTCCGGGGTGACCGCCGAGGCGGCGGGCAGGATCATCAACATGGCCGCTGAGAACATCGCCCGGGTGCTCAGGGGAGAGTCCCCGGAGTCGCTGGTGAACGCGGTGTGAATCACGAACAGGGGTGCTTTGGAAATCACTGCAACCGTGCAGGTTCCCTGTGGGTACCATTATTGTAACCTTCAGCCCTGCGTGCTCCTTAGCCGATAGGATGAGCATGTACGTGTTGTGTTGCCGCTGAAGGGTCTGATTCCATTGGCATCGCATACATCTTTTCACTCAGGAGGGAGGCAACAATGCAATCATCACGATGTCCCCGGATAAACACATGTCTGGCCACGGCACTCTTCCTTGTTCTCCTGGCATGCATCACTGCCTGCGACAGCAGCAGCTCCGATGATCCTCCTGCCCAGGCCTCCGTCACCCTGCAGGCGCAGGCCGATTCGGCCGACGAGGTGACCCTCGAGTGGGAGACCACGGCCGCCGGGGTCACGGGCTTCCGGATCGAGCGGGCCGAGGGCTCAGGAGACTTCCAGGAGATCGCCCAGGCAGGCGGGACGGACACCTCGTACACGGACACCGGTCTTTCTGCCGGCGTCACCTACAGCTATAGGGTGTGGGCGGTGGGCGATGACGGGGATATCGCATGTTCCGCCGGGGTGGAGGTGACCACACCGAATGCCATCATCCTGACTGCCCTGGCCGTGTCCACCAGCGGCATCGATCTTTCCTGGGAATACTCGGGTGATGACGAGGAGGGCTTCCGCATCGAGCGCAGGACCGCAGGGACCGATTTCACAGAGGTTGCCGAGGTCGGCGCGGGTCAGGATTCCTACAGCGACACGGGCCTCGATTCCGGCACGGGTTACACCTACCGGGTCTGGGCCTTTGACTCAGACGGCGATATCCTCTGCTCCCCGGAGGCGAGCGCCACCACACATACCCCCACACCCCCGGCATCCGGCGCCATCATCGCGGACCACACCAGCATCGACCTGGAGGCGGTCCCTTCCGAGTGGATCGAGGAGGCGAAGGCTGCCCTGCACATCGCCTACGGTCACACCTCCCACGGCAGCCAGATCACTACCGGCATGAGCGGGCTCGTGGGGTTCATGGGGGATGACTTCGCGTACAACAGCGGCGGCACAGGCGGCGCCCTGGACCTCCGGGATAGCCCCTTCTCCGGTGCCTCGGACCTGGGTAACCCCGACCGGGAGGCCTGGGAGGCGGCCACGCGCGACTACCTGGACGGCCACCCCGAGGTGAACGTTATCATGTGGTCGTGGTGCGGACAGGCGGACACCACACAGGAGAACATCGATCTCTACCTGTCCCTCATGGAGGGGCTCGAGGGGGATTACCCGGGAGTCCGCTTCGTCTACATGACCGGACACCTGAACGGCACCGGGCTCGAAGGCAACCTGCACCTGCGCAACGAGCAGATCAGGGACTACTGCCGCGCACACGACAAGATCCTGTTCGACTTTGCCGACATAGAGTCCTATGACCCGGACGGCGTCTACTACGGTGACCGGTATGCCGACGACGCCTGCAAGTACGACAGCAACGGCAACGGCCACATAGACGACGATGACGCCAACTGGGCACAGGAGTGGCAGGCCGCCCACACCGAGGGCGTGGACTGGTACGACTGCTCGTCCGCCCATTCCGAGGCCGTCAACGCCAACATGAAGGCCTATGCGGCCTGGTGGCTCTGGGCCAGGCTCGCGGGCTGGGACGGCCAGTAGCCTCGGGTCCCGCGTCCCGATGTCCTGCACCTCACCCCCATGCGGGCGTGCCCGACGGCGCCGCATGGGGGGTTTCTTCATGCCGTCCTTCCTCTTGCAGGAAGGTCCTTCTCTTGTCATTTGACATGAACGCTGGAAAAGGGTGATAGAGTGCCCTATAAGAATCAACACCTGTGATGGGTTGCTGTACGAAGCCGGCAGGTCGTTGCGGAGGCTGACATGGAGAAGAGAAGGGTCTATTTCGACAACAACGCCACCACCCCGCTGCATCCAGGGGTGAAACAGGCGATCATGGAGGTCCTGGATGTGCACGGCAACCCGTCGAGCCTCCATGCCTTCGGCAGGCACGCACGCATGCTGGTGGAGGAGGCCAGGGGGAAGGTGGCTGCGTTCATCGGCGCCAAGCCCGACGAAATCCTGTTTGTGGGCAGCGGCTCCGAGGGCAACAACACCATTCTGTCCATCCTGAACAGCCAGTGCAGGATGTGCGAGTACAATACCTGCTCCGGCAAGGAGCTCGTCACCACGAAGATCGAGCACCCGTGCATCATGGAGACCTCCAAGTGCCTCGCCGAGCGGGGGATCAGGGTCACCTACCTGGACGTGGACAGGGACGGCAAGGTGGACCTGAACCAGCTGAGGGATTCCGTCACGCTCCGGACCGGCCTGGTGTCCATCATGATGGCCAACAACGAGATCGGCACCATCCAGGACATGAAAACCATCTCCCGCATCGTGCACGAGCGGGGCAGCCTGTTCCACACCGATGCGGTCCAGGCCGTGGGCAAGGTGCCGGTGAACGTGGACGAACTGGGCGTGGACTTCCTCACCCTTTCGGGCCACAAGATCTACGGCCCCAAGGGCATCGGCGCGGTGTACGTGCGCAAGAACGCCCCCTTCTGTCCGCTCATCCGGGGAGGACACCAGGAGCGGGGCAGGCGCGCGGGCACCGAGAACACCATCGGCATCGTGGCTCTGGGGCGTGCCGTGGAGCTGCGTGCTTCCGAGATGGCTGATGAGGAGAAACGTCTGCGCCGCATGAAGGAGGCGCTCCGCAAAGGAATTGCGGAGAAGATCCCGGACGTCCATTTCGTGGGCCACCCCACGGACAGTCTGCCCGGGACCCTGAACGTGTCCTTCGAGGGCGCCGAGGGGGAGGCCATCCTCCTGTACCTCGACCTGGCGGGCATCGCGGTTTCCACAGGGAGCGCCTGCGCGTCCGGGTCCCTGGATCCGTCCCACGTCATCCTGGCAACGGGCCTGCCCGTGGAGTGCGCCCACGGCTCCATCCGCATCAGCATGGGCAGGGAGAACACCTTCGACGACGTAGACTACATGCTCACCGTACTCCCGGATGTCATCGGAAGGATCCGCAGCATGTCGAGCGCATACGCAAGGAGGCAGTGATGGACAAGGTGAACTGGGCGTACACGGACACGGTGCTCGAGCACTTCATGCATCCGAAGAACATCCTCGCCGACGAGGAGGCGTTCCAGCCCGACGGTCGCGGCATCACGGGCAACGTCAAGTGCGGCGACCAGATGATCGTGGCCATCAAGGTGGACCGGGACAGGGGGGTCATCACCGACTGCCGATGGAAGACCTTCGGCTGTGCCAGCGCCATCGCGAGCACCTCGGTCATGTCCGAGATGGTCAAGGGCATGAAGCTCGAAGACGCGTTCAGGCTCTCTCCCAGGGACATCAACAAGGAGCTCGGCGGCCTGCCCGAGCACAAGATTCACTGCAGCGTGCTCGGCGACAAGGCCCTGCGTGCGGCCATCAACGACTACTACGAGCGCAGCGGCCTCCACGACAGGGTGGAGAAGGAAGAGGCCCGTGTCGTGTGCACCTGCATGAACATCACCGACCACGAGATCGAGGACGCCGTTCTGGAAGGAGCCCGGACATACTACGAACTCCAGGAGAAGACCAAGGTGGGAACGGTGTGCGGCGAGTGCAAGGACGACGTGGAGCGGCTCCTCGAGTTTTACAAGAACAAGCACTTCTGCGCCACCAATGCGGCCGGCCCCGTCAATCCCTGAAGGGAGGACCAGTGAACATAGCGAACGACATGATCGCCCTGGTGGGCAACACCCCTCTCGTGGCGCTCAACAGGGTGACCGAAGGCTGCGTGGCGAAGGTCGCTGCAAAGCTCGAATTCTTCAACCCGTGCTCCTCGGTGAAGGACCGCATCGGCATGAGCATGATCGATGCGGCGCAGAGAGCCGGCCTCATCGACAGGGACACCCTCATCGTGGAACCGACGAGCGGCAACACGGGCATCGGGCTCGCCTTCATCTGCGCGGTCAGGGGGTACCGGCTCGTGCTCACCATGCCCGAGAGCATGAGCATCGAGCGCAGGAAACTCCTGAAGGGACTCGGGGCGCAGGTCGTCCTCACCCCTGCCGCAGCCGGGATGCAGGGCGCCATCGAGAAGGCCCGTCAGATCGTGGGAGAAAACAGGAAGGCCTACATGCCCATGCAGTTCGAGAACCCCGCAAACCCCCAGGTGCATGAACGCACCACGGCAGAGGAGATCTGGCGGGACACCGACGGCCAGGTGGACATCTTCCTCGCCGGGGTGGGGACCGGCGGCACCATCACGGGCGTGAGCTCGGTCATCAAGCGGCGCAGGCCGTCGCTGAAGGTCGTTGCCGTGGAGCCCACCGACTCGCCGGTACTCTCGGGCGGCAGGCCCGGCCCTCACAAGATCCAGGGCATCGGCGCCGGGTTCGTGCCCGGGGTGTTCCGGCGCGATCTCGTGGACGAGATTTTCCCGGTCACCAACGAGCAGGCCATTTCCATGGCGGGCAGGCTCATCCGCGAGGAAGGCATCCTGTGCGGCATCTCTTCGGGCGCCATCGCCTATGCCGCCGTGGAGGTGGCGAAGAGACCCGTCAACGCGGGGAAACTGGTGGTCTTCATCGTGTGCGACACGGGCGAGCGCTATCTGAGCACCGAACTCTTCCCGGAGCAGTTCTGATGGACATGCCGGGATCGAAAGGCAGGGTTGCACGGGGATGATGAAGGAATCGAAGAAGGAAGGATCGATGAAACGGCGGGTACAGGTTGTGATGCACGATGAGAATATCATTCAGGCAGTGGTGAACGAACTCTGCAGGCCCGAGTCGTACCAGGTGGTCTACCACCGGCCCACGCTGGAGGGGGTGATGCCGTCGCTCGAGGTGCTCACCGAGGTGGTGGAGCGCCTGCGCATGGTGCTCTTCCCTGCCTATTTCAGCGACTCCGAGGTGACGCCCGCCACCATGCCCTACATCACCGGGAGCCACCTGGAGCGGGTGGAGCGGCTCCTGGCGGAGCAGATCAGGCGGGGTTTCGGCTTCTCGTGCGAGAAGACCGACCGGGCCTCCTGCATCGAGTGCGAGGACAGGTCAAAGGCGCTGTCCCGGCGTTTCATCGCCACGGTCCCCGAGATCAGGAGAATGCTCGCCACCGACGTCATGGCCGCCTACGAGGGGGACCCGGCGGCGAAGAGCACGAGCGAGACCATCTTCTGCTATCCCAGCATCAAGGCCATGACCAATTTCCGCATCGCCCACGAGCTCTACCTCCTCGGCGTGGAGATCATACCCCGCATCATCACCGAGATGGCCCATTCGGCCACGGGCATCGACGTCCATCCCGGCGCCACCATCGGCGAGCGTTTCTTCATCGACCACGGCACGGGCACGGTCATCGGCGAGACCTGCGAGATCGGCAGGAACGTGCGTCTCTATCAGGGCGTGACCCTCGGGGCCAAGAGCTTCCCCAAGGACGAGGCCGGGAGGCTCGTCAAGGGCATTCCGCGCCACCCCATCGTGGAGGACGACGTGATCATCTACTCCGGGACCACGATCCTGGGCCGGGTCCGCATCGGCCGGGGGTCGGTCATCGGCGGCAACGTCTGGCTCGACCACGACGTGGAGCCCTTCACCACGGTGCTCCAGTCGGAAACCTCCAGCAACGTCATCCTGTGCTCCAACGGGAAGGCCTGACATGCCGCTGCGTCCCAGGGCGACGAGGTCCCGGTCATCTTCGGTGCTGGTCATGACCCTTGTACTCACCGTTCTTGCTTTCCCTGACATGGCACGTGCGGCGAAGCCGGACCATGTATTCATGTGGATGGTGACGGGACCCACGTCTCAGGCCTACATTCTCGGGTCCCTGCATGTGCTGCGAAAGGGGGTCTACCCGCTGGACGACAGGATCGAGAGGGCGTATGAGTCCTGTCCCAGGGTACTTCTCGAGGCGGACCCGTCCGGTGCCGACGAGGAAGAGCTCCGCAAGACCATGCTCAGGCTGGGAACCTTCCAGGACGGCACCACGCTCAGGGAGGCCGTCTCCCCGGAGACCTACGCCCGGTTCAGGGAAAGGACCCGGCCCGGCGAGATCGGGATGGAACGCTTCGAGAAGATCAGGCCGTGGTTTGCAGCGTTCTCCATCGCAACGCTCGAGCTCAAGCGGCTCGGTTTCGCCGCGCAGCTCGGCGTCGATGCCCATTTCTACAAGAAGGCCAGGGAAGACCGCAGGCAGATGTACTATCTCGAGACCGCCGGGCAGCAGCTCGAGCTGCTCGCCGATGCCGCTTCCAGACGGGAGGAGGACATCCTGAAGCAGGCCCTCGACGAGCTGGATGTGGTGGAGAGATCTTCCGCCGACATGATACGGGCCTGGAAGGAGGGGGACGCACGGCGCATGGAGGCCCTGCTCACAAAGAGCCTGAAGGGGTTCCCAGAGATCGAGAGGAAACTCTTCACCGAGAGGAACACCGCCTGGGCGGATCGGATCGGCAGGCTCCTCTCCCAGGAGGGAGACGTGTTCGTCGTGGTCGGGGCCGGTCACCTGGTGGGCAAGAACGGGCTTTTAAGCCAGCTCAAGGCAAGAGGGTACACCGTGGTGCAGCAGTGAGGCTGCTAGAGAGCGGCTTCATTTCACCGACCATGTCCTGATGATGAAACCCGCGGGCCAGGCCACAGGGATGAGACCCACCGCGATTACGGCAGCTCTCAGATCCACCTCAAAGCCCAGCCTCGCGAAATAATCGACCAGCCCGTTTCCAGCCCCGCTCCCCTCCCGCGAGGAATAGGCCGGAAGCCCCATGGATATCAGTGCGGCAAGGATGAGCAGCGTTCCGAGGATCTTCGGGCCGTACACAGGCAAACCTCGCGCATCAGTCCGATTCTCGGTGATCGGACCCGGTGCCGGGCAGGTAATCAGAGAAGTTTTCCGCGTAGATGTCCCACACCGTGGTGAACAGCGCGGCTATGATGGGTCCTATGATGAACCCCACGAGTCCGAACATGCTCAGCCCCCCTAGGGTCCCCAGGAAGATCATGAGCTCGTGCATCTTGATGTCCCTGCCCACGAGCCACGGCCTGAGCAGGTTGTCCACGCTGCCCACCAGGAGGCTGCAGAAGGCAAGCAGGCCCAGGGCCTTGAGGTAGCTCCCGGTCAGGGCGAGGATGACGACGGCCGGGAACCAGATCAGCGCCGAGCCCACGGCCGGTATGATGGAGAGCACCGTCATGAGGGTGCCCCAGAAGACAGCGCCCTCGATTCCCACGACCCAGAAGGCCAGGCCCGCGAGGCTGCCCTGGATGACGCCGATCACCAGGGTACCCTTGATGGCGGCCCTGGCCACCGACATGAACCTCTCCAGGATGCGGTTCTCCGTGCCACGGGGTAGGGGGAGATAGAACAGGAACCTGTCCAGGATCGCACGGCCTTCCTTGAGGAAGAAGAACATGGTGTAGAGAAAGACGAAGAACAGGAAGATGGTGTTTATGGTGGAGAAGGTTATGGACGACACGCTGTTGAACAGGAAGGAGCTGACCTTTCCCACCAGTTCTCCGAGCTTCTCGATGATCTCTCCCTCATAGGCGACAAGGCTCTCGTGAAAGGGCAGCGACCCGAGGCGGTCGGACAATGCCGAGGGGGTGCTCATCCACTGCTCGATGAACGGCCTCACGGACTGGCTGATCTTGATGGCCTGGCCGGCTATCACGCCGAGGAGTCCCACGAGCGGTGCGAAGAATATGAGGAAGACAAAAACGAGCGTGACGAGCGACGCCAGATTCGAGCGGCCTCCGGACCATTTTTCGATGCGCTTGTACAGGGGCTGGGCCATGGCCGAGAAGATGCCGGCGAGCAGGATTGCCACGAGGAACGGGCGGATCATGGCAAAGAACACGGCCGTGATCAGCAGCACCATCGCCACTATGACGATACGGTTGAGGTTGGCCCTGTTCATATCTACCCGAAAGACAAAATAGCATGGTATTCGAGAGATATCCAGCGGTGAGCAAAGGCCTGTCCGCATTGCCTCTTGGGCTCCCCGCTCGACAGGGGGATCTCTTCGGGTATCGGGTGAAGAGATTGTGTTGTTTCCGTCACTGGTTAGGAGTATAGTCAACCGATGATGCCTTCGAAGGAGCCCTCTCGCTTGTCCGACCCCAGGAACGCCCTGTAGACTCCCGGCGAAGCTCAAGATTCACAACTCAATGTGGAGGTAGTACATGAATATCTTTGTAGGAAACCTGTCACGCGATGTTACCAACGATGATTTGCAGCAGGCGTTCCAGGCGTTCGGGGAAGTGACGTCAGCCAACGTGATCCGCGATAAGTTCACCGGTGACTCCCGCGGGTTCGGGTTTGTCGAGATGCCGTCCAAGGAGGCCGGCCAGGCTGCCATCGCGGGCATGAACGGCAAGGAACTCAAGGGCAGGGCCGTCAACGTCAACGAGGCCCGCCCGAGAGACGACAGCCGCGGCGGCGGAGGCGGCAGACGTTTCGGCGGTGGCGGTGGAGACAGACGCCCCGGCGGCCCCGGGGGCGGCAGGCGCCCGGGTGGCGGCGGAGGCCGGCGCTACTAGCCAGCCCCTCACCCCCCGAAGAACCGGCCTTCCTCCCAGGCGACCTTGTGCTCCATGATGACCTGGTACTGGTGACCCATGTCCAGCAGCTCCTTCTGCCAGAAGGTGTCGCTGCCCCAGTCGGGGTGGTTGGTCCTGAAGTCGTAGTCTGCAGCCTGTCGTGCGCACCAGGCGAGGTAGTAGACGATGCGCATGAACCTCAGGCACTCGATGAGCCGCAGGGAGGAGTAGTCGAATTCGCGGAACTGCTCGTACCCTGCCAGGATGAGGTCGATCTCGCGACGTGACCTGCCGGCATGGTCGGGCAGGAGCAGCCAGAGGTCGTGGACCGGTGGTCCCTCCATCATGTCGTCGAAATCGATGACCATGAGTCCCTCGCCGGGTCTGTCCAGGAGGTTTCCCCGATGGAAGTCGCCATGGATGCGCATGGACCCGGTCTCCTCGAAGAGCGGGGAGATGTCTTCCACGATGCGCGACGAGAGGTCTTCGAAGGCGCTTCTGTGATCCGGGGTAATGAACCCGCCCCTGACGATGAAATCCAGGTCCGCCCGGGTGGACGTGTCGGGGTGGAGGGTGATCCTGTCCCTTGCTCCACGGCGCGCGCCCGCCTGGTGTATGCGTCCGAGCAGGCTGCCCATGCGGGTCCAGTCCTCGTCGGCATTGAGCTCGAAAACGCGGCCGGCCTTCTTCGGGAAGATGGCGAAGAAGGTGCCCTCCGCCTCGCTCAGGGTGCCGCCGCCGGGGAGCTGAAGAGGGGGGACGACCGGGATCTCTGCCTCGACGCAGTCGGCGAGGAAGAGGTGCTCGTCCTCGATGGCCTGCCGGGACCAGCGGCCGGGGCGGTAGAATTTGGCGATGACGCGCTCGCCCGAGCGGGTCTGCAGCTCGTAGACCCGGTTGATGTAGCTCGGCAGCGGTATGGTGAGCCCGGTCATGCGCCGCCCCAGGGCGTCCTCCACCCTGTCGAGGAGCACCTCGGGTGTGAGGTGCTCGAAGTCCGCGCTTCTCTTCATGGTTTTCCTCCGTAACCACGAACATATAGTCGAATTCCACCACCGTGTCTTCATGAATCTGTCCCGGGGGAAGCCAGCGTGCCTTTTCCCCTTTGACACGGAGGAGCGTTATCTCCTATGCTGCCCGGGATGACGACATGAAGGCATGAGACGGGGGACCATGCAATGAAGGACGGGTACCGGCTGGTAGGGTTTCAGTACGAATTCACCGGGAGTGTGTACAGCCTGGGGCGCATCCCGAAGTGCAAGACCGCCATGCTCAAGCACCTCAGGCCCGGCGACAGGGTGCTCGTCGCCGGCGTGGGACACGGCACCGAGGCCATCGAGGCGAGCAGGCTCGGTGCCGAGGTGACGGCGGTGGACCTCTCCGAGACCATGCTGAAACACTTCCGCAGGCGTATCGACAAGGAAGGCCCTCCCCGGCATATCCGTGTGGTGCACGACGACATCTTCAACATCCGCGACGCAGGGCAGTACGACATGGTCATCGCCAACTTCTTCCTCAATGTCTTCTCCGAGACACGGGTCAGGGAGGTGGCGAACCACCTCGGCACCATGGTGAAGCCGGGGGGGCATCTCGTGGTAGGCGAATTCGTCCTGCCCGGTACGGGGTGGAAAGGGATCGTGCAGAGGCTGAACTGGTACTGTGCCATCACCTTCTACAGCACCACCACCGAGGCGGTGTTCCACCCGGTGTGGGATTACCCCGCCCTGGTGAAGGGTGCCGGGTGCGAGATGGAAGCCATCGAATACTTCAGCGTCGGCGGGGTGAACCTCTACTGGTCCATCCTGGGGAGGAAGACGCCCTAGGAATTCTTCACCCTGAGCTTTGCCTCGATGAGCTGGCTGTGGGACAGGCGCAGCAGGTCGGCGAGGCGGTGCACCAGGTGGTCTTCATGCCCGTCGAGCCTGCCGTCGGCATAGATGACCCTCCAGACGGCCTCTATTGTCTGTACCTTCTCCTCCACGGAGTATTCCTTGTTGATGATTCTGGCGAACTGCCACAGGTCGATGCTGCCCTCGAGCTCGGCCCGGGCGGCCTCCATGATGGACCGCGCCTCGTCGGCGCCCAAGCCGTGAGTGGACGTCAAGGCATGCAGGATGACGTCCTGCTCCTCGCCGCTGAACTCGCCGTCCACGGCGGCCATCTCGAGGAGCAGGGCACAGGTGGCCACGGCAATACGGTGCCTGCCGGCACCGCCTTCGGTGGCCCGGGGATCGTCGGCCCGCGAAAAGAGTTTCTTGAACGTGTCGATCATGCGTACCCCTACTGCCTCAGTCTCGGGT
>JAKPQL010000025.1 GCA_029547045.1 Deltaproteobacteria bacterium
CCCCTACGAGCGCACGGTCCTGGCCTGGGAAACGAACTGGATGGACAACAAGACGAACTGGCAGGACGCGGCCGTCAATCTCCTCGGGTTCATCCCTTTCGGCGTTCTGCTTTTCCTTCAGGCGGCGAGGCGAACGACGGCAGACGGCAGACAGCAGACAGGCGGCAGCTCAGAGAGCTGTGCTCTGATCATTTTGACGGTAGCGGCGGGCTTTGCGGTGAGCCTGTCCATCGAGTGGCTGCAGGCCTACCTGCCCACCCGGGACTCGAGCATGAGAGATCTCGTCATGAACACGGCGGGCACGCTGATCGGTGCCTTCGCCGCGGCCTGGGTGTGGAAAAAAAGACAGGGCCACTGCGCGAGGAACGTACAGGCCTGAATCCCCGAAAGGGGCGGAAGTGAAAGAAGGGGTAAAAGAGAAATCATGACCAGAAGGCTGTTTCATGGCTAGAATGAAAGACGTCAACGAGGCGGCGGACACGCAATGGGACGTGAAGAGAATCGTGCTCTTTCTTGCCGTGCCGGCTGCGCTGGCGCTCTACGCGCCGGTCAGGGAGTACCTGTACTGGACGTACCGGAGCCCCTACTACACGCACGTCGTCCTCATCCCGTTGATCAGTGCTTACCTCATCCTCCGGCATCGCAGGGAGATCTTCCCGGGCTCCTCGCATGCCTTCGCGCCCGGCGGCGCGCTGACGGCCCTCGGGGTCCTCCTGCTCGTTGCCGCTGCGGCCGCGGCCCCGGGGTGGAGCCGGAACGACGTGTATGCGCTCGTGGCCTGCTCGGTGGTGGTTCTGATCAACGGGTCTTTCGTGCTGCTCTTCGGCACCCGCGCGTTCAGGGCCGCCCGCTTCCCGCTTCTCTTCCTGCTCTTCATGATCCCGCTGCCCCTGTTGGCGGAGCAGCGGGTGATCGAGGCGCTGCAGCTGGGTTCCGCAAATTTCGTGGGTCTGCTGTTCCCGCTGACCGGGGTGCCGGTCCTGTGCGAGGGCACGATCTTTCACCTGCCGGGCCTCAGCATCGACGTGGCGCCCCAGTGCAGCGGTATCCGCTCAAGCCTCGCCCTGTTGATCACGGCGGTGCTGGCAGGGCACATGTTCCTGGGGTCCACCTGGAAGAGAATCGTGCTGGCCCTGGCCGTGCTTCCCGTCACCATGTTCAAGAACGGCATCCGGATCGTGACGCTCTCACTTCTCGCCATTTACATGGACCGGGGCTTTTTGGAAAGCTCGCTCCACCGGGATGGGGGGATCGTGTTCTTTGTGCTGGCCCTGGTGATCATGGGGCCGATCCTTTATCTGTTGCGTCGAGGTGAGAAACGTCCTGAAGCCTGAAAGAAGAACGTTCGGGCTTGCCACGGATGAGGAAACGGGGCGGGGCCGCCGCTGCCCTGCATGTCTCGCGATGGCCCACAACAGGGTGTCTTGCAGCGCACGATTGGACTTATCGAAATCCTGCCGAAGCATGTTCCCCCATAACACCATATGACTATCACGGTACTGTTGGCCCATATCGCAGTGGTCGTGACTGCGGGCTTGGCGGTCTATTCTGTCGCGAGGTCCCCGAGAAATCCCGTTGCGCGCATCTTTGCCGCCGCCATGGCGGTCCTGGCCCTCGATGCCCTCCTGTCGGCCATGGCCCTGCAGGCCGATCGGGCCGGCGTCTTCCTGCTGTGGTACCGGGCAAAGACGATCGCTGCATCTTTTTTGCCGGGTGCGTGGCTTCTTTTCGGCCTTGCCTACGGGCGGGCCAACTACCGGGAGTTCCTCAGAAAATGGAAGCCCGTCGTTGGAATCACGTTTGTCGTTCCCCTCGTTCTCTCCTTGTTATTCTGGAACGACTGGTACGCAGGAAGTCCCGCGAGAGGGCAAGGGGCCGCCACATGGTATCTCGCCCTGGGCTGGGCAGGTTACTTCTGGACGCTGGCCGTCATTGCCGGCGCCATCCTGGTCTTGATGAACCTGGAACGGACGCTCCGTCATTCGACGGGAAAGAAACGCTGGCAGATCAAGTTCATGATCATCGGGGTGGGTGCGCTCTTCGCAGTCCGCATCTACACGAGCAGC
>JAKPQL010000029.1 GCA_029547045.1 Deltaproteobacteria bacterium
AGAGCACACCCATGCGTGCACCCATGCCCGTGGCCACCAGGATGGACATGGGGGTGGCGAGCCCCAGGGCGCAGGGGCAGGCGATGATGAGCACGGCAACGGCGGACACCACGGCATGCGGCAGCCTGGGCTCGGGTCCGAAGAGCATCCACGCGCCGAAGGCCGCAGCGGCGACCACGAAGACCGCGGGGACGAAATACGAGGCCACCACGTCGGCCAGCCGCTGGATGGGAGCCCTGCTCCTGCTCGCCTCCACGGTGAGGCGCACGATCTGGGAGAGCAGGGTCTCGCTTCCCACCCTGAGCGCCTCCATGACGAACGATCCCGCCCCGTTCACCGTGGCGCCCACCACCGTGTCCCCTGCGGTCTTCTCCACCGGGATGGGCTCGCCGGTGATCATGGACTCGTCGATGGCGCCGCCGCCCTCGAGGATGACGCCGTCCACGGGCACCTTCTCGCCGGGCCTCACCCGCAGGCGGTCGCCCGGGCGGACACCGTCCAGGGGTATGTCCTCCTCCACGCCGGTTTCCCTGATGATGCGGGCGGTGCGGGGGGCGAGGCCGAGGAGCGACCGGATGGCATCGCCCGTGCGGGCGCGGGCCCTGAGCTCAAGGACCTGGCCCAGGAGCACCAGGGTGACGATCATGGCCGATGCCTCGAAGTACACCCCCACCATGCCCGCCTCGCCTTTGAGGCCCTCCGGGAAGAGGTGCGGCAGGAAGGTGCCTGCCAGGCTGTAGGAGAAGGAGACCAGGACTCCCATGCCGATGAGGGTGAACATGTTGAGGCTCCTGCTCCGTATGGACAGCCATGCCCGCACGAAGAACGGCCAGCCCGCCCACAGGACCACCGGTGCGGCCAGGGCCGGCTCCAGCCACCGCAGGACCTGGTGGTTCACTATCCCGCGCAGGGGGTCTGCGGGCAGCATGTGGCGCATGGCAACGAGCATGAGGGGGGCCGTGAGCACGAGGGCGACGACGAACCGCCTCAGCATGTCCGTGTATTCGGGATTCTCCCCCTCTTCCAGGGAGGGAGCCATGGGCTCCAGGGCCATGCCGCACTTGGGGCAGATCCCCGGGCCGTCCGCGACGATCTCAGGGTCCATGGGACAGGTATACTTCACCGGCGCGCCGAGGGAGGGCGCCGGTATCGCCGGGGTGGGCGGCTGCAGTCCATCTTCCCGGTGGATGTAGGACAGCGGGTCAGCCTTGAACTTCTCCAGGCATTTCGGGTTGCAGAAATAATAGGTGGTGCCATGGTAATTGAAGGGGAGATATGCGTCAGGGTCCGTGGTGCGCATCAGGCACACCGGGTCCACATACTCCTTGGCCCCGGGCCGGGGGCTGCAGTGCGCGCAGCGCTCCGTAGGCCCCTTGGGGAGGGATCCCTTTTCCAGGATGTTCAGGGGGTTATGAGGCGGCTTGTCCATATGATCTCCCTGGCCTTTTCAGCTCATACCATGAATAAGGGTCGTGTGCGGAGATATCAAGCCCTGGAATTCCTTGGGACATGTCACTTCAGGATACGCCCTTCATAGGTGCCTTCAGGAGCCCGGACCGGCCGTGTCCTGCGGCAGGGAGGGGCCGTCCGCGAACAGGGTGCCGGTCTTCACGATCTCCCCCGGGCGGATCCTGTCCTGGCTGAAGGTCTCCAGGAGGAGTACCGGGGAGATGGTCCTGCCGTCCCGGAAGGCGATGCGCAGGGTGCGGGGATCCTCGTATTCCAGGTAATCCGCCACCCGCAGGGGCTTGCCCTCCTTGATGACGCACGATTCCGGCTCCAGGGACAGGGAAAAGGGCCTGGCCGTGGTATAGGTGAAGGCGCGCACCTGTCGGAGTTTGCCCTCGGCGCAGGAGACGACGGACGAGCCGGCGGGCAGGTGCCCACCGAGCAGGGAAGCGATGCGCTCAGGGTTCAGGGGATTCTTCAGTTCTATCTGCACGTACTCGCACTGGGACGCGATACCGTAGGAGGTGGGCGGCGAGGTGCTCAGCTTCATGACCGGGCTGAAGCCCTGGGAGTAGACCGCATCCAGGCCGGCCCTGCGGATGGCCCTGCGGATCATCTCCTGGAACTCCCGGGGCGAGAGAAACCTCAAGCCGGCCGTCTTGGTCAGGCATAGCACGTAGGCGTAGGCGCCGTGGGCCGACGGCTCATCGAACAGAGGCATGGGTTCGGGCTCGGGGCGCACGATGTTGGCAATGCCTGGCCTGCAGACCCCGCACCCCAGGCAGTCGCCCTCCCGGCAGTCGTGGGTGGTGTTTCCCGACAGGGCTTTCGTGCGTTCCAGGAGGAGGAACCCCTTCTCGATGCCCATGTCCAGGAAGTCCCACGGCAGGGTCTGCTCCCGCGGGCGCTCCTTCAGGTAGGCCGCCGGGTCGATGCCGTGCTCCGCAAAGGCCCTGTTCCAGGCCGTCTCGCTCAGCGTGTCGCTCCACCCGTCCAGGTAGGCCCCGTTGGCATGCGCGGCCAGGAGCACCTTTGAGAGCCGCTCGTCGCCGCGGGAGAACACGCCCTCGAGGAACGAAAGCCTCGGGTCGTGCCACTTCAGGGTGATGCTCCGGTGCCTGATGCTCCCCTGGAGCCGGGAGAGAACCTCCTGGTAGCGCTCCAGGGAGGCCTGCTCCTCCCACTGGAAGGGGGTGAACGCCTTGGGCACGAAGCAGGAGATGCTGATGGTGAGGTTGCCCCGGAAGGCCTTTGCCAGGTTCCTGGCCAGGGAGCAGATGGCCTCGATGTCCGCGTCCTGCTCGGTGGGCAGGCCCACCATGAAGTAGAGCTTGAGCGAGCGCCACCCGAGATCCTTGATGAGGGAAACGCTGCGGAACAGGTCCTCCTCGGTGTTCCCCTTGTTGATCACCGAGCGGAGCCGTTCCGTGGCCGCCTCGGGCGCCATGGTGAACCCGGGCTTCTTTACCGAGGCGATGAGGTCCGCCACCCTGTGGGTGATCCCCTCCACCCGCAGGGAGGGGATGCTCACCGAGACCTCCCGGGACGGGCAGTGGATGGACTCCATGAGGGGGTTCAGGTAACTCAGGTCCGTGGCGGACAGGGCCATCATGGCCAGGTTGTCGTAGCCCGTGCTCTTAAGCCCCTGCCGGAACGACTCCAGCACTGAGCCGAAGGAACGCTCGCGGTAGGGGCGGTAGATCATGCCTGCCTGGCAGAACCTGCAGCCCCGGGTGCAGCCCCTTGCCACCTCAACGCCGATGCGGTCGTGGACGATGCCGATGTGGGGCAGGACCGGGTTGCCCGGGAAGGGGAAGGCGTCGAGGTCGGCCAGGACCCTCCTGCGGGGCCTCTTCGCATCACCCGGCCGGTACACCCCCGCGATCCCGGAAAAGGCCCGGATCCGCTCGGCACGGTCCTTCGTGGCCAGGCAGATGCGGGCCATCTCCTGCACGATCTCCTCGCCGTCGCCCACCACCACGAGGTCGAGGAACTCCATGACCGGATTCGGGTTTGCGCAGAAGGTGCCACCCGCGATGACGATGGGATCGGACGCCGAGCGTTCTTCTGCCCGCAGCGGGATCCCGCCCAGCCTCAGCATGCCCAGCATGGTGGTGTAGGAGAGTTCGTACAGGAGCGAAAACCCCACCACGTCGAAGCGTGAGAGGGGGCGGCCCTCCTCCAGGGTCGAGAGGGGGATGCCCTCCCTGCCCATGCGTTCGGCCAGGTCGCTCCAGGGGGCGAATACCCGCTGGGCCCAGACCCCGTCCATGGCGTTCAGGACATGATAGAGGATCCTGATGCCGGCGTGGGACATGCCGATCTCGTACACGTCCGGGAAGGCGAGAGCGAAGCGTGCCCGGACCGCGCCCGGGTCCTTGATGGACTGGTTCACCTCGCCGCCGATGTAGCGGCCGGGCTTGGCTACGGATTCGAGCAGGTCGTGGAGTGTCTTCATGGCTTGGCTGTGGAGGGGCTTTTCCCTTCGCTGGCTTTTGAGAGTCCCCTAGGTTAGCCACAGATGGAGCAAAGAGTCAATCGCGCATCTGCGGGTGAAGAGGGGCCATGCAATGCCCGGGGAGAGAGAAGCCGGCTTTGCCCCGGGCGGGCAAGGGGACTTTTCGCCGCATTCCTCCTTGCCTGGTCAGACCGGGCGTGATATTGAGGGGTTTAGGAGGAGGGTATGCCGGAAGACAAGCTCACCCTGGGCGAGTATTTCAAGCGGGAACGGGAAAAGAAGGGGATCGACCTCAAGGAGATAGAGGATCGGACCAAGATATCCGCCCAGACGCTCATCTTCCTCGAAGAGAACCAGCTCGACATGCTCCCCCCCAGAACCTTCCTCCGCGGATTCCTCCGCGTCATCAGCAAGGAGTTCCACTTCGACGAGGAGGAACTCCTCGCCCACCTGGAAGAGACGCTGTCCTCCCACGAGAACAGGGGCAAGCCGGCAAAGGTGGTCTCGTACCGGTCGCGGTCCATCGTGCCCATGATCCTCATCGCGGCGGCGGCAGTGCTCATCGTCATCGCCATCGTGCTCTTCTCCCTGAAGCGTTGCGGCCAGGATGCCCCGGGTGTGCAGGAGACCGGCGCCGTCCCCCGAGCCCATGCCTGCGTCTGCACACAGGCCGGCCACGGCGGCCCCCCGTGGGGCGCGTGAAGGCAGCGCACGGGGTCGCCCGCCGCAGAGCGTAGATGCCGCGCTACTCCACCGATGCCATCATCCTCCACACGAGGGACTTCCTCGAATCGGACAAGATCGTCCACGCCCTGACCCGGGAGGCGGGTCTCGTCACGGCCATCGCCAAGGGGGCCCACCGGAGCCGGAGGCGCTTCCCCGGCACCCTGGAGCCCTTCTGCGAGGTGTGCATGGAGCTGCACAGGGGGCGCGGCGCCGACCTGCAGCGCATCGAGTCGGCCACGCTGATAAACGCCCACTTCAGCATCCGGGAGGATCTGGACCTCCTGGGCTACTCTTCCGTGCTCCTGGAGGTGGTCAAGGAGAACCTGGGGCCCTACGACCCCACGCCGGCCACCTACGAGTGCCTGAAGAACGCCCTTGCCGCCCTTGAGGCGGGCAGGCAGTGGTTCACCCCCTGGAGCATCGCCATGGTGAACCTCCTGCGGGTGCTGGGGTACGGCATCGACATGGACACCCTGTCCACGCACGCACGCATCCCGGGGAATGCAGCGACGCGACCCCTGTCGGCAGAGGCGTGCGGCCTGCTGGAAACGGGGTGCCGGCTGGAGCAGGGGGTGCTCCACCGGGTGAACGTGAGCGGCCAGGCAAAACGCGAGATCACCACGTATCTCCTGGGGGTGTGCTCGAAGGTTTCCGCACGGCCGCTCAAGACCGTGGCCTTCCTGGCGAAGCTGCTTGATCTGGATATGAATCAATGCTACATGAGGTGACCATGGATTTCCAGGAATTGATACTGAATCTGCATGATTACTGGTCACGGCGCGGGTGCCTCATCGGGCAGCCCTACGACCTCGAGGTGGGCGCGGGGACCTTCAACCCCCACACCTTCCTGCGGGCCCTGGGCCCGGACCCGTGGAAGGTGGCCTACGTGGAGCCCTCCAGGCGCCCCACGGACGGCCGCTACGGCGAGAACCCCAACCGGCTCCAGCACTACTACCAGTACCAGGTCATCCTGAAGCCGTCACCGCTCGACGTCCAGGACCTGTACCTGGACAGCCTGCGGCACCTGGGCATCGACACCCTGGAGCACGACATCCGCTTCGTGGAGGACGACTGGGAGTCGCCCACGCTTGGCGCCTGGGGCCTGGGCTGGGAGGTCTGGCTCGACGGTATGGAGATCACCCAGTTCACCTATTTCCAGCAGGTGGGCGGCTTCGACCTCGACCCTGTCTGCACCGAGATCACCTACGGCCTGGAGCGCATCGCCATGTACCTCCAGAACAGGAACTCCGTCTACGACATCACCTGGAAGGACGACTGGACCTACGGATACGTGCACCACGCGGGCGAGGTGCAGTGGTCCAGGTACAATTTCGAGCTGGCCGACGTGCCCATGCTCCTGAAGCTCTTCACCCTCTTCGAGGAGGAAGGCAGGAGGATCGCGGAAAAGGGCCTGTGCCTGCCCGTCTACGACATGTGCCTCAAGTGCTCCCACATCTTCAACCTGCTCAATGCCCGGGGCGCCATCAGCACCACGGAGCGTCAGTCCTATGTGCTCCGCGTCCGCGAGCTGGCGCGGGAGTCTGCACGGCTCTACCTGGAAGGCATCCGGGCGCGAGGCGAGGTGGCGTGATGGCATCGACCCTGCTCTTCGAGATCGGCACCGAGGAGATCCCCTCGGGATTCATCGTCCCTGCCCTGAACTTCATGAGGTCCTTTGTCACGGAGCGGCTCGCAGCACAGAAGATAGCTCACGGCGACGTGAAGGTCTATGCCACGCCCCGCCGGCTCGCGATCATGGTCTCCGGCATCGAGGAGACCCTGCCGGACGTGGTGGAGACCAAGACCGGCCCGCCCAAATCCATCGCCTTCGACAAGGACGGCAACCCCACCAAGGCGGGCCTGGGCTTTGCACAGACCTGCGGGGTGGACATCAGCGAGGTGGGCGTCACGAAGACGGCAAAGGGGGAATACCTCAGCGTGACCAGGACCCTCCCGGGCAAGAAGGCATCCGAGGTGCTGCCGGTCCTCCTGGAGGAGATGCTCCCGAAAATCCCGTTCGGCAAGACCATGCGGTGGTCGAACCCGGACGTGCGCTTCGCCCGGCCCGTGCACTGGGTGCTGGCCATCTTCGGCCCTCAGGTGCTGCCCGTGCGCTTCGGCAACATCGCCGCGGGCAACGTCACCTTCGGCAATCGTTTCATGAGTCCCGGGCCCATCGAGGTGAAGACCCCGGAGGGCTACGAACAGGCCCTTGAGAAGGCCTACGTCATCCCCGATCTTGAGAAACGGAAGCAGGCCATCTGGAAGGCCCTCGAGGAAGAGGCGAAGAAGATCAATGCCGAGATCCGCGACCGCGATCTCCTGGACGAGGTGGCGAACCTCCTGGAATACCCCCACCCCGTCATCGGCACTTTCGACGAGGCCTACCTCCAGGTCCCCAAGGAGGTCCTGGTGACGGTGATGAAGCACCATCAGCGCTACTTCCCCATGTACGACGCCCATGACACCGCCAGGCTGAAGCCGTCCTTCGGGGCCTTCAGCAACATCGTGCCCAAGGACGACGCAGTGGTGCGCGCGGGCAACGAGCGGGTGCTCAAGGCCAGGCTCGACGACGGCCGGTACTTCTTCGTGGAGGACCTCAAGGTCCCGCTCCAGACCTATGCCGACCGGCTCAGGGACGTGATCTTCCACAAGGACCTGGGAACCTCCTGGGAGAAAGTGGAGCGGTTCAGCGCAGTGGCGCTCGCCCTGGCGGATAAGATCGCGCCGGAGAAGAAGGACAAGGTGGGGCAGACATGCTCCCTGTGCAAGGGGGACCTCAACAGTCTCATGGTCTGCGAGCTGCCCGAGCTGCAGGGCATCATGGGCAGGGAGTATGCGTTGCGCCAGGGCATCGACCCCGAGGTGGCCCACGCCATCCGCGAGCACTACCTGCCGGCTTCCGCAGACGATGCGCTGCCCTCGGGAGTGGTGGGCGACATCGTGGGCATGGCGGACCGCGTCGACACCATCTGCGGATGCTTCGGCGTGGGCATGGTGCCGTCGGGCACCTCGGACCCGTATGCGCTGCGGCGGCAGACCATCGCCATCGAGAACATCGTGCTGGGCAAGGGCTACCGCGTCTCCACGGCCTGGCTCGTGGACCTGGCGCTGGACCGGCTCACCGCGAAGCTCAGGAGGCCGCGGAAAGAGGTGAGAGCAGAGGTGCTTGCCTTCTTCGCCAACCGCTTCGTGTCCATTCTCCAGGCCAGAGGCATCCCGGGCGATGTCATCGACGCGGTCATCGGCACCTTCGACGACCCTGTGGACACCTTCGCCCGGGCGCAGGCCCTTTCGAGCATGCGGGCCGAACCCTGGTTCGAGTCCATCTGCGCCGCGTCCAAGCGGGTGGAGAACATCCTCAAGAAGGCTGCCTCGCAGGTTCCGGTGGACCCCGGGCTCTTTGCCCAGGACGAGGAGAAGGCCCTGTACATGGCCTTCCGGTCCATGGAAGGCGACTTCATCGCGCACGCGCTCAGGGGCGAGTACTCCCCGGCCCTGAAACTGCTCGCCGCGCTGAAGGAGCCCATCGACAGATTCTTCGACAAGGTGCTCGTCATGAGCGAGGACGTGGCCGTGCGGGAGAACCGCATCGCCATGCTCAAGGGGCTCGTGTCGCTGTTCGACAGGGTGGCGAAGTTTTCGCGCATAGCGACCCAGTAGGAGCCATGAAGAGGTCCCATCCCGCCGAGGGAGTCAGGAGGCGGCCAGAGGAGTCATCAAAGGCCGACATGAGGGACGCGTTCTCCATTGACGTGGACCGCATCCTCCACTCCCGGGCCTACACCTCCTACATCGACAAGACCCAGGTCTTCTACCTGGTGGGCCATCAGGGCATCTCGCACCGGGTCATCCACGTGCAGCTCCTCTCCCGCATCGCGCGGACCATAGGACGGAAGCTGGGGCTCAACGACGATCTCATAGAGGCCATAGCCATCGGCCACGACATCGGCCACCCACCCTTCGGCCACGACGGCGAGCTCTACCTGGACGAGCTCTGCACGGAGGCCGGCATCGGGCCCTTCCGCCACAACCTCCAGGCCGTCCAGGCCCTGGAGCGCATCGAGAAGGCGGGCCAGGGCTTGAACCTCACCCTGCAGGTCCTGGACGGCATCCTGTGCCACAACGGCGAGATGACCGAGCAGCGGGTGTCGCCGGAGAAGGGAGGCACCTTCCGGGACTTCGACCGGAAGATGGCCGCCGCAGCAAGGGGCGAGAGCCCGCTTCCCATGACCATGGAGGCCTGCCTGGTGCGCGTGGCAGACACGGTGAGCTACATCGGCCGGGACATCGAGGACGCCATCTCCCTGGGCATCGTCTCCAGGAATGACCTGCCGGCGGACGTCGTGAGCGTGCTGGGCGACACAAACGGCAAGATCGTGTACGCCCTGGTGGAGGACCTCATCACCCATTCCAGCAGCTCGGGCATCGTGTACTCGCCGGAGGTGTTCGAAGCGCTGCTGCGGCTGAAGGCCTTCAACTACGGGAAGATATACACCAACGAAGGCGTCAAGCGCGAGTCGAGCAAGATCAGGGCCATGTACTCGCTGGTGTTCGGCAGGCTCGTGGAGGACGTGGCGGAGAAGGACACGGCCTCGCCCATTTTCGGAGGGTTCCTGAACCGGCTGAACGAACGATACCTCAACACGCACAGCCCCTTCGAGATGGTGCGCGACTATATTGCCGGGCTCACCGACTCAGCCTTCCTCAGGCTGTTCCACGAGCTGTTCGTGCCCCGCATGGCGTAATGCACCAGCAGTACTGGTCTGTGGGGCCCATGCACGATGGGCCGCTACACCCCTCAGGAGCCTCCGTAGCCCACCTTTGCCATGCCACCCTCCACGATGACCGGCACCTGGCGCCGGCCCCCCGTGAGTGCGAGCATCTCGTTGAACCGTGTGCTGTCCTTCTTCACGTCGTAGTACACCGCCTGGTCCCCGTAGGCCGACCTGGCCCGATCGGTGTAGGGTCAGCCGGCCTTGCCGTAGATGACGACCTTATCCGGCATGGAACGACCTCCTGCATC
Organism: Deltaproteobacteria bacterium; assembly: GCA_029547045.1. Taxonomy (GTDB): domain Bacteria; phylum Desulfobacterota; class Desulfomonilia; order UBA1062; family UBA1062; genus MWEI01. Next base: position 9,660 of record JAKPQL010000029.1, read on the forward strand.
CTGTATGCGGAGAGGATACAGGGATCCCGGGGCAAAATCCAGTTATCAATGCGGTATCCTTGATATAGAATGGGGGCGGGTCCGGCATATGCCGGGTTCATACGGACCTCCATGGGGGTTGATTATGAACGGAACCGATGGAAGGGTTGACCGGCTCGAGCGGGAGCTGGCCGAGGCGCGGCGGAGGATCGAGGAGCTGGAGCTGCGTCTGACCGAACGCCATGACGAACGGCGTGTGGCAGGTTTTCCGGCAGAAGAAGGGTTCTTCGCAGGTGTATTCAGGAGGAACCTGGTTCCCATGTCCATCAGCACCCTTCGTGAAGGCCGCTATGTGGAGGTGAACGATGCGTTCCTGAAGATCGTGGGGCGGACGAGGGAGGAGGTCATCGGCAACACCTCCACGGGGCTCGGGTTCATCACGCCTGCGCAGAGGGACGTCATCCTGCGGGAGATCAGTGAAAAGGGGCGGGCGGACAACGTCGAGCTGCCCGCGGTGACACGGGGCGGGGAGCTGCGGTACGGCCTGTTCAACACGTCGAAGATAACCATGGGCCGGGAGGACTACCTGCTGGCCGTGATCACGGACATCACGGAGCGGGTCCATGCCGAGAAGGCCCTGGAGAGGAGCGAGACCCTGCTGCGGGGCATCACGAACAACCTCCCCGGCGCCGTGTACCAGTTCCATGCCGGGCCCACAGGCGAGATGGGGCTTTCCTATATCAGTGCACGGGCCTTTGACCTCCTGGGCCTGGAGAACGACCCGGAGAAGTTCTTCCCGCAATTCACTGCGTGCATGGTCCCGGAGGAAAGGGATGCCTTCCTGGCGTCCGTCCGGGGGGCAGTCCGCACCTTCAGCAGCTGGGACCGCGAGGTGCGGTTCATAAAGCCCACCACAGGGGAGGAGCTCTTCGTCAGGGTCATCTCGCAGCCGCGCAAGACCCACGACGGGATCGTGTTCGACGGGGTGCTGCTGGACGTCACTGCGCATAAACGGGCAGAGAACGCCCTCAGGGAGAGCGAGGCCAAGTACCGCCTCCTTGCCGACAAGATCAGCGACATCGTCTGGGCCACGGACAGGGATTTCAACCTCACCTACATGAGTCCCTCGGTGGAAAAGGTCATGGGGTATACGCCCGAGGAGCGCCTGGGCAAGCAGGCGTTGTCCATCATGACCCCCGAATCCGCGGCCAAAGCCTTTGAAAGTTTTCTCTACGGTCTTCAGGAGGCCCGGGAGACAGGCGCTGATCCGGGCAGCAGGCTCATGGAGCTCGAGTACATCCACAAGAATGGCTCCACGGTGTGGATGGAGGTGAGCGCGAGGATCCTGCTCGATGGGGAAGGGAACATCGTCGGTGCCCAAGGGGTATCCCGCGACATCACCGAGCGGAAGAGGTCGGAAGACGCCCTGAAAGAGCGGCAGGCAAGGCTGGACAGCATCTTCCGCGCGGCCCCCACGGGCATAGGCGTCATCGTTGACCGGAGAATCCTCGAGGTCAACGAACGTGTCTGCGAGATGACCGGCTATGCCCGGGAAGAGCTTGTGGGGAACTCCGCCAGGATGCTGTATCTCACCGACGAGGAGTTCGCTCATGTCGGCACGGAGAAGTACCGCCAGATCCTGGAGACAGGCATCGGCTCCGTGGAGACCCGATGGAGGCGAAAGGACGGAACCGTCATGGACATCCTCCTCACCTCGTCGGTGATCCGCGAGGGGGATCTCTCCTCCGGGGTGACGTTCACTGCACTGGACATCAGCGAGAAGAAGCGTGCAGAGGAGCGCCTCCTCCTTTCCGAGAAGAAGTTCTCCACGGCCTTTCATTTGAGCCCCTTCCCCATGGGTATCACGGGCCTCGAGGACGGTGTCATCATGGACGTGAACCAAGCGTTCATTTCCTGGTCGGGTTATGCACGGGAGGATCTCATCGGGTACACGGCCATGCAGGTGGGGATGTGGCCGAGGCAGTGGAGCAGGGATCTCCTGAAGAAGGTCCTGCTGAAACGGGGGGCGGTGAATTCCTTTGAAATCGTGTTCCAGACCATGCACGGGGAAAAGCGCAACGTCCTGTATTCAGCCACGCTCATCGACATCGACGGCAGACCCTACATCCTCTCGACTTCCCAGGACATCACCGAGCGGGTGCAAGCCGTGGAAGAGCTGAAAAAACAGCACGACCGGATGGAGACCCTGGTCATGGAGCGGACGGCCGAACTCAGGGAGGCCTATGAGCAGCTCAGGGAGGAGAACGAGTCCCGGAAGGCAACGGAGTCCGCGCTCAGGGCCCGGGAGCAGGAACTCGAAAAGGGTCGCCGGGATCTCGAGGAGATGAATGCGGCCCTGAGGGTGCTGCTCAGGCAGAGGGACGAGGACAGGAGCGCCCACGAGATGAACCTCAAGGCCACCATAAACCTGTCCGTCATGCCCTTCCTCGAGAAGCTGGAAAAAAGCCCTCTGGCCGAGGGGCAGAGGGCCTTCGTCGCCATGGCAAAGGCGGGCCTGGAGGAGATCGTCTCGCCCTTTACCCGGGAGGTATCGTCGGAGTATCTGGGCTTCACCCCGGCCGAGATACAGGTGGCCATGCTCATCAGGGAAGGCAAGACCTCCAAGGAGATCGCCGGGATCCTGAACATCTCGCCGAACACCGTCCACGCCTACCGGAACAGGATCCGGAAGAAGACCAACACCAAGAACAGAAAGGTGAACCTGAGGGCATATCTCCAGAGTCTGGGATAGCGAGAATCAGTCACGATGGTCGGGAAAACAGGCTTGACGTGGCGCGTGGTTAATACTACAAAATATGTAGCGATACGGAAATAGTATCTCAGGGGGGCGTATGACCGCACCGAAACCCGGCACCACGGTAAGAGGATCCCAGACAGGACGCCCCATCATGGCGGTGCTCGACCTGCTGGGCAGGCGGTGGTCGCTCCGCATCCTGTGGGAGCTCCACATGAGCGGTCCGAGCAGCTTCCGGGACCTGCAGCGTCTCTGCGGAGACATCTCCCCCACCGTGCTCAACACGCGCCTGGCCGAGCTGCGAGAAGCAGGCATCATAGAGCTCCGTGAGAAGGGGGGGTACGCCATCACCGGGCTGGGCCTCGAACTCGGCGCCGTCATCCTCCAGCTCGGGGACTGGGCCGAACGCTGGGCAGGGAGCATGGAAGTCGGCGGGCCCGGAGAGAAAACAGGCCTGGCGACGAAAGGCCGGAACGGAAAAAAAACCTCAAGGAGGGACTCATGAGCCACCACCTTCACCACGTGCATCTCTTCGCCTCGGACATAACCAGGAGCCTGAATTTCTACCAGGACCACTTCGGAGGAGAGATCGTCCTCGACATGGAGGTGGCGGGCGCCCGGAACGTCTTCATGAAGGTCGGAACGGGCAGGGTCCACTTCTACGACCAGGCGCCCAGGGTTGCTGGCCCGGCCAGCATCCACCACTTCGGCATCCAGACGGACGACGTGCAGCGGGACTATGCCCGCCTCAGGGAGGCGGGTGTGGGGTTCACCAAGGATGTCGTGGACCCCGGGTACATGAAGTACATCATGGTTCCTGCGCCCGACGGGGTGCTCATCGAGCTCTTCGAGGTCAACAAGGCCCTCGTTCCGGTGGAGTACCACGAGTACTTCCCCCTGTGAGACCATGGAGGTGCGGAGGCCGTGATCGCATGAACGGGTCGGATTCCCCCATGATCTGCGCCGCCGCCCTCGAGCGGATGGGTACGGGAAAGGCCCCGGGAATCGTACTCTCCCTGGCGGGGCAAGGGGGATACACCGAGATCGAACAGGAGATTATCCGTTCCGCCTCGCACATCGGGCATTTCAGGTTCGGCAGCACGTAGACCCCCTGCCGGGGCTCTTGCCGTGATCAGGTCCACTGCCGCTCGTCCACGAGCATCTTGGCGTCCGGCGCCATGGTGCCTGGTGTGACGAACTCGACGGCATCCACCCGTACGGTGCAGACCTCCTGGAAGGCCTTCCCGAAGCGTTCCTTCAGACCGGTTGCATCCGCGTTAAAACCCTTCGTGTCGAGCCTGGCGGTAAGGATGTCCTTGTGGCCCTCCCGGGTGATCACGAGCTGGATACCGAGGCCGGGAAAGGATTCACAGACCTTCCTCACCTGGCTGGGCGCCACGAACATGCCACGCACCTTCACCGCATCGCCCACGCGACCCGCTATGCCTGCAAGCCGGTACGATGTCCTCCCGCAGGCGCAGGGCTCCTCGATGATGCTCGAGAGGTCGCCCGTGCCGAAGCGGAACAGGAAGAAGATGGAGTTGAGCCGGGTCACCACCACCTCTCCCAGTTCGCCCGGCTTCACGCACGTTCCCGTGGCCGGGTCCACGATCTCCACGATGGTCTCCTCGCAGAGGTGCCAGCCCTTCTTCACGGGACACTCGAAGGCCACGTCCCCCACCTCGGTGGCGCCGTACATCTGGTAGGTGTCGATGCCGAACTCCTGCTCGAACCGATGGCACAGGGACGGCTGCAAAGGCTCGGCCGCAAAGCTGGCCCG
>JAKPQL010000033.1 GCA_029547045.1 Deltaproteobacteria bacterium
GTACTTCGTAATCCATACCAGGTGATACTTGATATCATACACTGTGTGGCTCGACTTCCGGTAATGCTCCATACCGCAAGCCTACTAAAGTCTTCGCCTGAAGGCGAGGGTTTTTCTCCCATTCCCCGAAGGGGACAATAACGGGTGGCGTGCCGGCGCGACCCATCGGTGACCGCAGGGAACACACGGGAACGAGCGGAAACAAGGACGAGCCGAAGGGCTGATCTCCCCCTATGAAGACCAAGGACAAGGCAAACCCCACCGCTACACCCTCAAGGCGCTCCCTGATCATCGTCCTGTGCATCATCACCATCACCCTGGCGGTCTACGCCCAGGTATGGGACCACCGGTTCATCAGCTTCGACGACAACGACTACATCTACCAGAACGAGCAGGTGAAGGCGGGGTTCACCCGGCAGGGCCTCCTCTACGCCCTGGGTTTCTCGGAGGTGGCCTACTGGCACCCCGTGACGTGGCTCTCCCACCAGCTCGACTGCGAGCTCTTCGGTCTGAACGCAGGCATGCACCACCTGGTGAACGCGCTCTTCCACGCCGCGAACGCGGCCGTGGCCTTCCTCGTGCTGTGGCGGATGACCGGCGCCACCTGGCGGAGCGCCTTCGTGGCGGCCCTGTTCGCCCTGCACCCGGTGAACGTGGACACCGTGGCGTGGGCCGCGGAGCGCAAAAACGTGCTCTCCACCTTCTTCTGGCTGCTCACCATGCTGGCCTACCACCGCTACGTCACGGACCGGCGCCTTTCCCGCTACGTGCTCCTGGCGTGCATGTTCATCCTGGGCCTGCTGTCCAAGCCCATGCTCGTCACCCTGCCCTTTGTCCTGCTCCTGCTCGACTACTGGCCGCTCGGCAGGGTCACGCTCTCTGAGGCCGGCACCGGGAACGCCCGGAAGGGCACGGGCCCCGAAACACCCAGCCTGTCCCGCATCGTGGGAGAGAAGATCCCGCTCTTCGCGGTGTCTCTGGCCGTGATCGCGGTCTCCACCATGGCGCTCAAGTCGGGCGGGTTCCACATCAGCACCGACGAGGTGCCCATGGGACTCAGGCTCGCCCATGCGGTGGTGTCCCCGGTGCTGTACCTGGCAAAGATCCTCTGGCCTTCCGGCCTCACCTTCTACTACCCCTACCCCGAGGCCGTGCCGGTCTGGCAGGTGGCAGGGGCGGGCCTGCTCATCATCATGGCGAGCGGGCTCGCGCTGGCGCTCGCCAGGCGGGCGCCCTACCTCGTCGTGGGGTGGCTGTGGTTCCTGGGCACCCTGGTGCCGGTGTCCGGCATCATGCAGGGCGGCCTCTGGCCCGCCATCGCGGAGCGCTGGGCCTACGTGCCCGCCGTGGGGCTGTTCATCGCAGGGGTCTGGGGCGTCCACGCCCTGTCCGAGGGAAGGGGGTGGGACCGCCGCATCCCGGCCGCGGCCGGCATGGCGGTCCTGGTGGTGCTCGCGCTCATCACGTACCGGCAGGTCGGGTACTGGCAGGACAACGTGACGCTCTACACCCATGCCCTGCGGGTGAACAACGAGAACTTCGTGGCGCACGCGAACCTTGGCAACGTGTATCTCGAGGAGAAGCGCTTTCACGAGGCCGAGAAGCACCTGCTGGAGGCGCTGCGCATAAAGCACTACACCGACCCCCGCCGGCTGAACAACCTGGCCAAGCTCTACTCGGACATGGGGGATACGGAGAAGATGATGCACTATTACTCCGAGACGGTCCGGTACGTCCGCCTGGACCGGGAGGCGAACTACAACCTGGGCATCCTGTACGCCCAGAGGAACGACCTCGACAGAGCGGAGCTCCACTTCTCCCGGCTCCTGGAGGCGAACCCAAAAGACGCCGAGGCCTACTTCAACCTGGGCATCGTTGCGGCCAAGCGGGGCGACAGGGACCGTGCGGCCAGGCTCCTGACCAAGGCCCTGGAGTACAACCCGGAAGACGCCGAGGCCCACTACTCCCTCGGGGTGGTCCTCATGAACCTGGGCCGGAGCAGGGACGCGGTCAGTCACTTCACCAGGAGCCTCGAGATCGATCCCGGCAATGAGAAGGCCCGCGCCTCCCTGCAGGCGGCCCGGCAGTACGCGGACAGGCTCGACGCGGACACGTCCCGCCTCGAGCAGGCAGTGGAGCGGGACCCCCGCAACCCGGCGCTCCTGCTGAAACTGGCCGTGGCCTACACCATGGCTGACAGGACCGACAGGGCGCTCGACGTGCTGCACCGGATCGTGGAGGTCCGGCCCGCTGACCCGGCGGGGTACTACAACATCGCCTGCATCCACGCCAGGCGCGCAGAGCGGCCGGATGCCCTGCGGTGGCTGGAAAAAGCCGTTGACAAAGGCTTTGCCGACGTCGATATGCTGGACAAGGACCCTGACCTGGCGCCCCTGCGGGGCGATCCGGAGTACGCACGGATCAGGGCGCGCGTGAAGCCGAAGGGCTGAGGCCGCCTCGATCCGGGCAATACACCGCAGTGCGGGAGGAGCGAGACATGGGCACGAAGATCGAATTCACCCGGAACTATTCCGACCTGAGCACCAACCAGGGGTTCCAGTTCGAGTTCTACTGCGACCGCTGCGGCACGGGCTTCCGAACCCGCTTCCAGCCGTCGACCATCGGCACCATCTCCAGCGTGCTGGAGACCGCGGGGAGCCTCCTGGGAGGCGTCTTCGGCAAGGCGGCCGATCTGGGTGAGCGGGCGCGCTCCGCCACCTGGGAGAAGGCCCACGACGACGCCTTCGTGAAGGCCATGGACGAACTCAGGCCCGACTTCATCCAGTGCCCGCGCTGCTCGTCCTGGGTGTGCCGCAAGGCCTGCTGGAACGGCGACAAGGGCCTGTGCAAGGAGTGCGCGCCCGACCTGGGCGTGGAGATGGCCGCGGCCCAGGCCAGCCGCACCGTGGAGGAGGTGTGGGCCCACTCCAAGGTGGCCGAGCAGGACCGGGAGATGCTCAAGGAGGAGAGCTGGCGCGCTGGCGTGCGTGCCACCTGCCCCGCCTGCAACGCCCCCCTGAAGGCCAACAGCAAGTTCTGCCCCGAGTGCGGGGCCAAGATCCAGACTCAGGCCCGCTGCACCCAGTGCGGCGCAACGCTGGCCTCCGGCGCCAAGTTCTGCGCCGAGTGCGGGACCAAGGTCTGAGACCTTCGCGGGGGCATGTCAGGCAATGGACGACCTTGAGCGGGAAAAGCGGTTCGGGTTCAGCTACTGGTACATGAAGGACGTGATCCCCCGCCGCATGCTTGCGGGGCACACCTACCACACCCCGGGCTTCGGGCTGGCGGCCCAGCTCTTCGCCGTCACGGCGAAGCACGTAATGGAGCGGCTCGGGCCTGCCGAAGGGGAGCCTCTGATCAGGACGGCCGTGGAGGAGTTCGGCCGGGAGCGCGGGCTCAGGATCGCGGAGACGGTGCGGTCCATGGGAAAGCCGCTCACCGTCAAGAACTGGCTCATCCACTCGGACATCGACGGGTCCAACTTCCAGGCGAAGCCTGCCATCGACAACCACGACCTCCTCGTGGAGGTGCACCGGTGCTCGTTCATGGAGGCGGCCGAGGCGTGGGGGCTCGGGGATCACGCACGCCTGTACTGTCGATACGTCGACCACGCCATCCTCAAGGGCTACAATCCCGCGATCAGGCTCGTCCTGAACTCGCGGCACGATACGGGGAAGCACTTCTGTCTGTTCCGGTATATCATGAAGGAAACTGATGCATAACGCTTTCGCCTGAAAGGAGATTCAAGTATGGCACAGGGTTCACGGGACCAGAGAAAGAAGAAGGTGATCGAGGTGCTGAACAAGGCACGCGCCATGGAGCTGCAGGCCATCCACCAGTACATGAACCAGCACTACAACCTCGACGACAGGGACTACGGCGAACTCGCCGCCAAGGTGAAGCTCATCGCCATCGACGAGATGCGCCACGCCGAGATGTTCGCCGAGCGCATCAAGGAACTGGGCGGCGAGCCCACCACCGAGGCCGCGGGCAAGGTGGAGAAGGCCCAGAAGGTGGAGGTCATCTTCCCCTTCGACGCCGGGCTCGAGGACCAGACCATGGACGTGTACAACACCTTCGCCCAGGTCTGCAGGGAGAGCGGCGACAGCATCAGCATGAAGCTCTTCGAGACCATCATCGACGAGGAGCAGGCCCACTACAACTACTTCGACAACGTGGGCGAGCACATCAAGACGCTGGGGAGCGCGTACCTCTCCCAGATCGCCGGGACGCCGGCGGACACCGGCGGGCCCTCCAAGGGGTTCGTCACGGGCCAGGCGGCCGGCTGAGGACGGAGCATTCCGCCGCGCATGAGATCATCCCCGTGCCCGGAGCCTGCACCGGCGCAGGGCACGGGGGTGCAGTTCCATGAAAAGTCTCTTTGACACCGGGCGCCTCGTCCCACTATAGTCCTGCCATGCACATCGAGCGAGTGTCACTGCACCCGGAGCGCTACCCCACACGGGAGGCCTACCCGTTCAACCTGGCCGTGTTCCACACGCGCGGGCCGCTCGCCTTCGAGACGGCCATCACCTTCTTCATCGGCGAGAACGGCTCTGGCAAGTCCACGCTCCTCAAGGCCATCGCCCGGCGCTGCGCCATCCACATCTGGGAGGAGGAGCGGGGCCGCTTCGGCAACAACCCCTACGAGGAGGACCTGTTCAAGTACCTTGACGTTTCCTGGACCGGAGGCAGGAAGCCGGGCATGTTCTTCTCCTCGGAGCGCTACCAGCACCTGGCCAAGATCATCGACGAGTGGGCCATCAGCGACCCCGGGGTGCTGGACTACTTCGGCGGCAAGTCCCTGCTCTCCCAGTCCCACGGCGAGTCCTTCATGTCGTATTTCCGGGCCCGCTACAGCCGGGAGGGGCTCTACTTCCTGGACGAGCCCGAGACAGCCCTGTCGCCCCGCAGGCAGATCGAGTTCGTGAGGCTCCTCATGGAACAGGGCAAGGACGGCCACGCCCAGTTCGTCATCGCCACCCACTCCCCCATCCTGCTCAGCTGCCCGGGCGCTTCCATCGTGTCCTTCGACCGGAGTACCCTGAGACGGGTGGCGTACGAGGAGACCGACTACTACCTCATCTACCGGGACTTCCTGCTCCACCGGGAGCGGTTCCTGGACCCGGCATGAATCGTTTTCAAGGAGGATACTATGAGCGAGAAGTCCACACAGGCCGCCTTCGTGCTGGGAGCGTTTGTCTGCATCGGCCTGGGCCTGCTCGGATACCTCGTGTCCGGGAGCGTGCTCAAGGTCAAGGCCCTGGATCGGACCATCACGGTCAAGGGCCTCTCCGAGCGGGACGTGCCGGCCGACATCGCCATCTGGCCCATATCGTTCAGGGAGGCGAACAACGACCTGAACGCCCTGTTCACCTCCATCCAGAACAAGAACGCGCTCATCGTGGCCTTCCTCACGAAAAGCGGCTTCTCCGAGAAGGAGATCTCCATCTCCTCGCCCGCGGTGACTGACCGGCAGGCCCAGGACTACTCCGGCTCGGAGCGGGGGGCGTTCCGGTACTCGGGGAGCTCCACCGTGAGCGTGTACACGGACAAGGTGGACCTGGTCAGGAAATCCATGGAGCGGCTCGGCGAGCTCGGCAAGCAGGGGGTGGCCGTCACGGGGCAGGACTATGAGACGAAGACCGCCTTCCTCTTCACCCGGCTCAACGAGCTCAAGCCGGCCATGATCGAGGAGGCCACCAGGAACGCGCGGGAGGTGGCCCAGAAGTTCGCCCAGGACTCGAAAAGCACCCTGGGCAAGATCAGGAGCGCCTCCCAGGGCCAGTTCACCATCGAGGACAGGGACGCCAACACGCCCTACATCAAGAAGATCCGGGTGGTCTCCACGGTGGAGTACTACCTTTCCGACTGAGCGCACCATCGATGCCCCTGACCGGATCCACGAACCCCCTGCATCCGATCCTGCCCCACGGCTCCGTCAAGGCCGTTGTTCGGGACGCCTCCACCGGGCACTGGCTGCTCTGTATGGACCCCGTGGAGATCGTCACCGCGTGGAGCACGGACGAGGTGGTGCCCTTCCTTGAGCACCTGGAGCGCAGGGTGGAGCAGGACGGCCTGTACGCGGCGGGCATGGTCTCGTACGAGGCGGCGCCGGCCTTCGACATGGCCCTGGCCGTACGGGAGGCCCCGGGCTTCCCGCTTCTCTGGTTCGGCCTGTACCACGAGCCCGGCGAGTTCGTTCCTTCCTTCCTTGCCGGCCACCGCGCCGCCCCGGATACCGGCTGGCAGGCCAGCGTCACCCGGCAGGGCTACGAGAGCGCCATCGCCGCCGTCAAGGACCACCTCCGCGCGGGAACGAGCTACCAGGTCAACTACACGCTCCGCCTGAGATCGGCGTTCACCGGCTGCGCCTGGGAGTTCTTCCTGGCCCAGGCCGCTTCCCACGACCCGCCCTACGGCGCATACCTCGACCTGGGCAGGTGGGCCGTGTGCAGCGCCTCGCCCGAGCTCTTCTTCACCCTCTGCAAGGACCGCATCACCTCGAGGCCCATGAAGGGCACCGCTCCCCGGGGCCTGACGTCCGAGCAGGACGCCCAGATCGCCCGGCAGCTGCTGAGTTCCGAAAAGGAGCGCGCCGAGAACCTCATGATCACGGACATGGTGCGCAACGACCTGGGCCGCATCGCGGTCCCCGGGAGCGTCCGCGTACCGCACCTGTTCTCCCTGGAGCGCTACTCCACGCTCTGGCAGATGACGTCCACCGTGGAGGCGAGGACAAAGGCCAGCCTGGCCGAGGTGTTCGGCGCCCTGTTCCCCCCCGCCTCCATCACCGGGGCGCCCAAGGCGCGGACCATGGGGATCATCGCACACCTCGAGGACGCCCCGCGCAGGGTGTACACGGGCGCAATCGGCTTCATGGCGCCGGGCCGCAGGGCACAGTTCAGCGTGGCCATCCGAACCCTTCTCGTGGACCGGGAGTTGAAGACGGCCGAGTACGGGGTGGGGGGCGGCATCGTGTGGGACTCGGATGCCGAGGCTGAGTGGCGGGAGTGCATGACCAAGTCGAAGGTCCTCAAGGAGCCCGCACCGGCGTTCAGCCTCCTGGAGACCCTGCTGTGGACGCCGGAGACGGGGTGGTTCCTCGAAGCATACCACCAGCGGCGGCTTTCCCTGTCTGCGGAATACTTCGGGTTCCCCCTGGACGGTCCTGCCCTGCGGCGGGACCTGGACCGCGCGGCCTCAGGCTTCCCCCGGCGCCCCATGCGGGCGCGCCTGCTCCTGGCCAGGGACGGCACCCTCGACATCCATGCCGAGCCCTTCGAGGAGCAACGCTCCAGGAGCCCGGTGGCTATCACCCTGGCACGCTCCCCGGTGGATGCCTCCGATCCCTTCCTCTACCACAAGACCACGCGGCGCAGCGTCTACGAGGAGGCACAGCGGTCGAGCCCTGGATACGCCGACGTGCTCCTGTTCAACGGGCGCGGCGAGGTCACGGAATCGACCATCGCCAACGTCCTGGTGAGGACCGGCGGCAGGCTCTGCACGCCGCCAGTGGGCTGCGGCCTCCTCGCCGGCACCCTGCGGGCCTGGCTCCTGGAGCACGGCAGCATTTCGGAGCGCGTCATCAGCGTGGAGGAGGTCCTGGCGTGCGACGAGGTGTACCTCATGAACTCGGTCCGGGGGATATACCCCGTCACCGTGGCGGCCGTGAGCACCGCCGCGGCCTAGCGCCCGGCTAAAGAAAAACAGCCCCCGGCCCGTACGGGCCGGGGGCTGCCGAACTCTGCAGCCAAGCACGTCTGGTTTCTTATCTGAGGCCTTCGGCCACGATCTCGGCGATGTCCTTCACCGCGACCTTGTCCGCATTCTTGTCCTTGAGGCCGTCGTCGAACATGGTCATGCAGTAGGGGCACGTCACGCACACCGTGTCCGGCCTCTTGGTGAGGGCCTCATCCACGCGCGCCAGGTTGATGCGCGTGCCGAGGTGCTCCTCCATCCACATCCTGCCGCCGCCCGCGCCGCAGCAGAAGGAATCCGAGCGGTTGCGGTCCATCTCCGTGGGGGCCTTGCCCGTTGCCTTGCCGATGACCGAGCGAGGCGACTCGTAGATGTCGTTGTGGCGTCCCAGGTAGCAGGAGTCGTGGAACACGATGTTGCCCATGTTCACGGTCTTCTTGAGCCTGAGCTTTCCGGAAGCCAGCAGGCCGTTGATGAGGTCGGCATGGTGGATCACCTCGCCGTCGAAGCCGTACTGCCGGTAGTCGTTCTTCAGGGTGGAGAAGCAGTGGGGACACAGGGTGATGATCTTCTTCACGCCCTTCTCCTTCCAGAGCTTCACGTTCTCCTTGGCCATCCTGTCGAACACGAACTCGTTGCCCAGCCTGCGCAGCGAGTCTCCGCAGCACATCTCCTCCTTGCCCAGGATGCCCCAGGACACGCCCGCGGCGTCCAGGATGGTGGCCAGCGCCACGGTGACCTGCTTGTTGCGCGCGTCGAAGGCGCCGGCGCAGCCCACGTACAGGAGATACTCGCACGTGTTGTCGAAGGGCTTCACGTTCAGCTGGGAGCACCACTTGGTGCGCTCGGTGGGCGCGATGCCCCACGGATTGCTCCGCTGCTCCATGTTCTCGAACAGGTTCAGCAGCTCTTCGGGGAAGTGCGCCTTCATCTCCACCAGGGAGCGCCTGAGCTGGAGGATCTTGGGCATCTGCTCGATGAACACCGGGCAGACCTCCATGCACGCGCCGCAGCTGGTGCACGACCAGATCTGGTCCTCGGTGATGCTGCCCTCACCATTGTTCCCGATGAGCGGAAGGGTGGGCTTTCCGCCCGCCTTCATGACGGGGCCGTTGGTGAGCAGGTTGACCTTGAGGTCGTGGATCACCTGGCGCGGGTTCAGCGGCTTGCCCGTGTTGGCGGCAGGGCACACCATCTGGCAGCGCCCGCACTCGGTGCAGGAATACGAGTCGAAGAGGTCCTTCCAGGTGAACTGGTCGATGCTCTCCACACCGAACTTGCCGCCCTTGACGAAGGTCTCGACGGGCAGGGTGTTGGCCTTCTCGAAGCGCCGGAAGTAGCAGTTCGGGATGGAGGACAGGATGTGCATGTGCTTGCTGTAGGGCAGGTAGTTCAGGAACACGAGGAAGATGAGCGCATGGAGCCACCACCAGAACCTGATGAGCGAATGAGCCGCCTCGGGGGTGACGTCGGCGTAGAACATCCTGCCCACCGCCGCGGAGATGGGCATGGTTGCCGTGACCTCGCCGATGGCGATCTCCACGCCGTGGAGGTTGAAGTAGGCGATCATGAGGCCCGCGATCATCCCGAGGATGAAGTAGGCGTCCGCGGTGATGGCCTCGGGGTACGGCGGGGCCACGATCCTCCTGATGCCGGCCACGATGACGCAGATGAGCGCGAAAAGCGAGACCAGGTCGAAGAGGAAGTAGAGCGGGTTGTGGATGAGGGCGGGCAGCGCCATGAAGGTGATGGAGTGGTGCAGCCCCTTGAGGACGAACTCGGTGTTCGCCAGCAGGAGGACCATGAACGACCAGAACAGGATGAAGTGGTTGAGGCCGAAGGCCTTCTGGAGAACCCGTTTCTGGGCGAAGGCGTAGACGAAGGTGTCTCGAATCCTGGCGGGGAAGTTATCGAAACGGTCTTCCGGCTTGCCTATGGTGACGAGGCTGAAGCGGCGCACGCAGCTCCAGATGAACAGGAGGACGGCGGCCGCAAACACGATCGTGAAAATTTTCGGATTCGGTATCATGAAAATGTCCTTTTCTTACGTATTCTCTCGCCTAACAGACCTTTGGTGTCCCTCTGGTAGCCTTCACCTGCCTGATGTGTTCCGTGATCGCCGGGACGACCTGGAACAGGTCGCCCACGATGCCGAAGGTGGCCACCTCGAAGATGGGGGCCTCCTTGTCGCGGTTGATGGCGATGATGAGGTCCGAGTCCTGCATGCCCACCAGGTGCTGGATCGCGCCCGATATGCCGCAGGCGATGTAGATCTTGGGCCGCACCGTCTTCCCGGTCTGCCCCACCTGGCGCTCCACGGGAAGCCATCCGGCGTCCACCGCGCTCCTGGAGCAGGCCACCACGCCGCCCAGCTCGTCGGCCAGCTCCTGCAGCATCTTGAAGTTCTCCTTGCCCATCATGCCTCTCCCGCCCGAGACGATGAACTCGGCCCCGCCGATGTCCACGCTGTCCAGGTGGCCAGCGTCGGTGATGACCTCGAGGACCTTGGTGAGAACGTCCTCTTCCTTCAGGTTTATCTTCTCGCGGATGATCTCGCCCGTGGCGTTCTCGTTCTTTGCCGGCATGGGCATCACGTGGGGGCGTACGGAGGCCATCTGGGGCCGCCGCTGCTCACAGAAGATGGTTGCCATGATGTTGCCGCCGAAGGCGGGACGGGTCTGCAGGAGCTGGCGCTTCTCGTCGATGCCCAGGCCTGTGCAGTCGGCGGTCAGGCCGGTCTTCAGCCGGGTGGCGACGGCGCCCGCCAGGTCCCTGCCGAGGCCCGTGGCGCCCATGAGCACGATCTCGGGCTTGTACTTCTCCACGAGCGAGCAGAAGCCCTCCAGGTAGGTGGCGGTGCGGTAGTGGTGCAGGATGGGGTCGTCGATGAGGTATGCCTTGGTGGCGCCGTAGGAGAACGCCTCCTGGCAGAGCCTCTCCACGTTGTGGCCGAGCACCACGGCGCAGAGCTCCACCTGGAGCGCTGAAGCCAGCTGGGCGCCCACGCCCAGGAGCTCCCAGGACACCTTCGCCGGGATGCAGTCCGTCTGCTCCACGAAGACCCACACGTTCTTGAACTGGGCCAGGAACTTCCTGAGCTTGGCCTCTTCGGAGTCTTCGTCCTCCTCGGCCCCTTCTGCGCCCTTATCGGCCGCGAGCTGCTTCAGGATCTCCTGCTCCTCTGGGGTGAAGTACATCTCCAGGGCCTGTGCGGGGCACACCTTGATACACTTCTGACACCCGATACACTTCGCCTGGTCTATGATCGGCTCGCCCTTCTCGCTCATCTCGATGGCTTCCACGGGGCAGGCGCTCTGGCACCTGGCACCGCAGGAGATACACTTGTTGGGGATGAGAGAGGCCTTCCCACGCGGCTTCTTGACTTTCTTCGGCTTTTCCATCTGCTTTTCTCTCTATCGTTTTGTCAATGGACCGTGCTGCGCCCTAGAGGGCCAGCAGCTCCTTCTGCACCAGCTTTTCCACCAGGATCCTGGCCGTGCCGTCCGGATCGTTCGCGCCGTCGCCGATGATCTCGCCCTGCTCGCGCTCCGGGGAGAAGATCTTCCTCACCGCGGTGGGCGAACCCTTCAGTCCGATCTGGTTCACGTCGAGGTTCATGACCTTGTTGTCCCACAGGGTCACGGGCAGGTCCTGTGCCTCGAGGCGCATGGGCACCGAGGGGTAGCGGGGCTTGTTGATCTCTCGGACCACGGTGATCATGGCGGGCATCTTCGCCTCCACGATCTCGTGGCGGCCTTCGAGCTTCCTGCTCACGGTGATCTTCTTGGAGGAGAGGTCGAGGTTCACGATGCGGTCCACCAGGGTGAGCGGCACCAGGTTCATGCGGATGGCGATGCCGGGGCCCACCT
>JAKPQL010000040.1 GCA_029547045.1 Deltaproteobacteria bacterium
GTGATGCCCGGGGACAACGTGACGATGGAGGTGAAGCTGATAGCGCCCATCGCCATGGAGGAGGGTTTACGGTTCGCCATCCGCGAGGGCGGCAGGACCGTGGCCTCCGGCGTCATCGTCAAGGTCATCGAGTAAAGAGAAACCATAGGACGGACCCATGAGAGACATCATCACGCTCGCGTGTTCCGACTGCAAGAGACGCAACTACAACTCGACGCGGAACAAGAAGAAGACGACGGAAAAGCTGGAGCAGAAGAAGTACTGCCCCTCGTGCAGGACGCATACGCTCCACAAAGAGACGAAATAAAAAAACGTGCAGGCCAGTAGCTCTAATGGCAGAGCGCCGGACTCCAAATCCGGATGCTGGGGGTTCGAGTCCCTCCTGGCCTGCCAGTATGGCTGATAGAGGCGGTATGGAAAACGAAAAGTTGGCACTATTCCTGAAGGTCCAGCAGTTCTTCAAGGAAATCAAGGCGGAGATGAACAAGGTCACCTGGACCGGCAAGAAAGAGGTCACCAACGGGACCATTGCAGTGATCATCATCAGTGTGATCATCGCGGTGTTCCTGGCGGCCATAGATTCCGGCCTGTCCACGATGGTGAAGGTCGTGCTGGGAGCAGCCGGGTAAGAGCCATGGACGAGAATCAGGAAACGACGCTGAACCCGGACCACAAGTGGTACGTGGTGCATACCCACTCCAACTACGAGCACAAGGCCAAGAAGTCTCTGGAGGAACGCATCAAGGCCTTCAACTGCGAGGAGTATTTCTCCGGCATACTAGTACCCTCCGAGCAGATCAAGAAGGCCACCCAGGGCAAGAAGAAGTCCCCTGCCAGGAAGTACTTCCCCGGCTACATACTGGTGAGGATGGCGCTCACCGACAAGACCTGGCACGTGGTGATGAGCACGCCCAAGGTCACGGGATTCGTGGGCGGCAAGACGTCCCCGTCCACCATCCCGGACAGCGAGGTGGAGACGCTCAGGGCACAGCTAGAGGACGGCATGGAGGCGCAGACCCTGCGGTGCGAGTTCGCAGTGGGCGACGCGGTGGTGGTCAACGAAGGCCCCTTCCAGAGCTTCAGCGGCGTGGTGGATGACTGCAAGCCCGACAAGGGCAAGGTGAGGGTGCTCGTGAGCATATTCGGCCGATCGACACCCGTGGAGCTTAATTTCGACCAGATAACCAAGAAATAGATCCTTCGAGGTAGCACATGGCAAAGAAAATCATGGCAAAGATCAAGATTCATATCCCCGCGGGCGAGGCCAAGCCTTCGCCCCCCGTCGGACCCGCACTGGGCCAGCACGGGGTGAACATCATGGAGTTCTGCAAGGCCTTCAACGCCGCCACGGACAAGCAGCGCGGCTACAAGATCCCGGTGGAGATCTCCGTGTACCAGGACCGTTCGTTCACCTTCATCACCAAGAGCCCGCCGGCCTCCACGCTTCTCCTGAAGGCGGCAGGCCTCGAGAAGGGTTCATCGGTCCCCAACAAGGACAAGGTGGGTAAGGTGAGCAGGGCCCAGGTGCTCGACATCGCGAAGCAGAAGATGAACGACCTCAATGCGCAGGACATGGACAATGCCGTCAACATCATCGCCGGCACTGCCCGGAGCATGGGGATCGAGATTGTTGACTGAAGGAGAAACACGGTATGGCGAGGAGTGGCAAGAAATACGCTGAGGCGAGGAACAAGGTCGACCCTCAGAAGAAATACGCGCTTGGCGACGCGCTCGGCCTGGTGATCGACAATGCCTTTGCCAAGTTCGACGAGAGCGTCGACGTGGCGCTGCGGCTCGGGGTGGACCCCCGGCATGCGGACCAGATGGTGAGAGGCTCGGTGGTGCTTCCCCACGGCACCGGCAAGACCACGCGTGTGCTGGTGTTCGCCAAGGGCGAGAAGGAGAAGGAGGCGAGAGAGGCCGGAGCCGACCATGTGGGCGCCGAGGACCTGGCGGAAAAGATCCAGGGCGGCTGGCTCGAGTTCGACAAGGTCATCGCCACCCCGGACATGATGGGAACCGTTGGCAAGCTGGGCAAGGTCCTGGGACCGCGCGGCATGATGCCCAACCCCAAGCTCGGCACGGTCACCTTCGACGTGGCCAGGGCCGTGGCCGACATGAAGGCCGGCCGCGTGGATTTCCGCGTGGACAAGGTGGGCATCGTCCACTGCAGCGTGGGCAAGGTGTCCTTCGGCAGGGACAAGATCCTGGACAATTTCAAGGTGCTGCTCGAGATGATCATGAAGCTCAAGCCCTCGGGCTCCAAGGGGACCTACGTCAAGGGCGTGGCAGTCTCCAGCACCATGGGTCCGGGCGTGCGGATCGATCCGTCCGAGGTTTCCAGCGTCTTGAAGTAACGATGAAAACAAGTCCTGGTCAAAGACAGCGGGAGCGCTTCACCCGAGAGCGCTTAATGATTCCCGCCGAGATCCGGGTATCTCATGAGCACCCTTTGACAGGATTAATCCAAAAAAGAAAGGGGTGAGGTGTTTCATTGAAAAGGGAAGAGAAGGAACAGGTAGTGCAGGTCCTGCACGATGAGCTGGGGAAATCCCAGGCGGTCTTCGTCACCGACTACATGGGGTTGACCGTGGAGAGGATTACCAAGCTCAGGCGGGACGTGTCGGGCGCGGGCGGCTCCTATCAGGTGGTGAAGAACACCCTGCTGAGAAGAGCGTCCGAGGGAACGCCTGCAAAGGGCATCGAAGAGTTTTTCGTCGGGCCCACGGCCATCGCCATCGCCAAGACCGATGCCGTGGCCGTTGCCAAGGCCCTGGTGAACTTTGCCAAGGACAACGAGAAATTCGAGATCCAGGCAGGCATGCTGGGAGAGCGCGTCATCACCGCCGCGGACATCCAGGAGCTGGCGAAGATGCCGGCCAGGGAAGTGCTGCTGGCGAGGATGCTCGGCTCGCTCAACGCCCCGGTCACCAACTTCGTGGGCGTGCTGGCCGCCATCGTCACCCAGCTGGTCTATGTACTGAAAGCCATTGAAACCAAAAAGAGTCAAGGAGAGTAGAAATGTCACAGATTACCCGTGAAGATGTCATAAAGTTCATCGAGGGCATGACCGTCCTCGAGCTGTCCGAGTTCGTAAAGGAGCTTGAGAACAAGTTCGGTGTCACTGCGGCCGCACCGGTCGCCGCCGTTGCGGCTGCGCCTGCGGCAGGCGGAGCGGCGGCCGCGCAGGCCGAGGAGAAGACCACCTTCGACGTGGTCATCAAGGACGTGGGTCCCCAGAAGATCCAGGTCATCAAGGTCGTGCGCGCACTCACCGACCTCGGCCTGAAGGAGGCCAAGGACATGGTCGAGGGCGTTCCCAAGACCCTCAAGGAGGGCGTGACCAAGGACGAGGCCGAGGACGCCAAGAAGAAGCTCGAGGAAGTTGGAGCAGTCGTCGAGATCAAGTAGCGAAGCGAACGGACACCGCTTCAGGGGGGAGGGCGGAGCCTGTCCCCCCTTCTTACCTGGAACAGGAAGTACAACCCGCATAAAAGAGGAAGATCGAAAACGATGATTGAAAGCATCCTGTTAAATCCGCAGTTGAGGCGGAAGAACTTCGGAAAACGGCAGACCACCCTGGAGATCCCCGACCTGGTCGAGCTCCCGAAGTCGTCCTATGCAGCCTTCCTGCAGAAGGACGTTCCGCCGGAGAAAAGGAAGAACATTGGCCTGCAGCAGGTGTTCAAGTCCGTTTTCCCCATCAAGGATTTCAATGAGGACGCATCCCTGGAATTCGTTGAGTACCGGCTGGGTGAATCAAAGTACGACATGGACGAGTGCCTTCAGAAGGGGCTGACCTATGCCGCGCCCGTGAACCTGAAGGTGCGCCTCGTGGTGTACGACCGGGACGAGGAGTCGGGCACCCAGAGCATCCGCGACATCAAGGAGCAGGAGGTCTATTTCGGCGAGATCCCGCTCATGACCCCGAGCTCCACCTTCATCATCAACGGCACGGAGCGGGTCATCGTCAGCCAGCTCCACCGCTCGCCGGGTATCTTCTTCGACAAGACCACGGCACGTGCAGCCACCGGCGGCCGCGTGCTCTTCTCCGCGCGCATCATCCCCGCCCGCGGTTCCTGGCTCGACCTGGACTTCGACGCCAAGAACATCCTCTACCTGAGGATCGACCGCCGCAGGAAGATGCCCGTCACCACCCTCATGAAGGCCATGGGGCTGGGGAACCAGGAGATCCTGGCCATCTACTACCCCAAGGAGCGCTTCACCTTCGAGGGCGACAAGGTGCACAAGCACATCGACATCGAGAGCCTGGTGGGGCTCAAGGTGGACTACGACATCCGCGTCAAGGACTCGGACGAGCCGGTGGTCAAGGCGGGTCGGAAGGTCACCCCGAAGACAGCGGCCAAGTACAAGAACAAGGTCTTCGAGCCCATCGTCATGGAGGAGGCGGACCTCCTCGGCAAGGTCCTGGCACAGGACATCGTGAACCTTGAGACCGGCGAGGTCATCGCGGACGCCAACGACGAGATCACCGACGAGCTGCTGGAGAAGCTGCACGCCATGGGCATCGCCGAGGTCTCGTGCATCTACTACGACGAGATCACCTACAGCTCGTCTCTGAGCAAGACCCTTGCGCTGGACAAGGTGGACACGGCGGAGGAGGCCCTCATAGAGATCTACCGCCGCCTGCGGCCGTCCAACCCGCCCACCCTGGAGATCGCCACCCACTTTTTCGAGAACCTGTTCTTCAATCCGTCCTACTACGACCTGTCCCGGGTGGGCAGGATGAAGATCAACCAGAAGCTCTCCATCAGCGAGGAGGAGGCATCCCTGGACCTCACCGTGCTCCGCAAGGAGGACATCCTCTTCACCGTGAAGTACCTCCTCGAGCTGAAGGACGGCGCCCACGGCAGGACCGTGGATGACATCGACCACATGTCCAACCGCCGGGTGCGCTCGGTGGGCGAGCTGCTGGAGAACCAGTACCGCATCGGCCTGGTGCGGATGGAGCGGGCCATCAAGGAACGCATGAGCCTCCAGGACGTGGAGACCATGATGCCCAACAACCTCATCAACCCCAAGCCGGTCACGGCCGTGATCCGGGAGTTCTTCGGCTCGGGGCAGCTGAGCCAGTTCATGGACCAGACGAACCCGCTGTCCGCCATCACCCACAAGCGCAGGCTCTCGGCGCTCGGTCCCGGCGGCCTCACCCGGGAGCGGGCCGTGTTCGAGGTGCGCGACGTGCACCCCTCCCACTACGGCCGGGTGTGCCCCATCGAGACGCCGGAAGGGCCGAATATCGGGCTCATCGTATCGCTCTCCACCTACGGGCGCGTGAACGAGTTCGGATTCATCGAAACCCCCTACTACGTGGTGAAGGACGGGGTGGTCACCGACGAGATGCACTACCTCTCCGCCATCGAGGAGGACGAGCAGGTCATCGTCCAGGCCACCGAGCCGCTGGACGAGGACGGCAGGATCAAAGCGGACATGGTCCGGGTGCGGGTGCGCAACGGCCAGTACTCCACCGTTCCCCGCGACCAGGTTACCTACATGGACGTGGCCACGAACCAGCTCTTCTCCGTGTCCGCGAATCTCATCCCGTTCCTGGAGCACGACGACGCCAACCGTGCGCTCATGGGCTCCAACATGCAGCGCCAGGCAGTGCCGCTGCTCTTCTCCGTCCCCCCCGTGGTGGGCACCGGGATCGAGCAGCTCGTGGCCAGGGACTCGGGTGTGTGCGTGGTGGCCCACCGGCCCGGGACGGTGCAGGACGTGGACAGCGAGCGTATCGTCATCAAGGCCGACTCCATGGGCAAGCACCCCCAGGACACGGGCATCGACATATACCGCCTCACCAAGTTCAAGCGCGCAAACCAGAACACCTCCTTCAACCAGAAGCCCATCGTGCTCAAAGGCCAGCATGTGGCCAAGAACGAGATCATCGCCGACGGCCCGGCCACCAAGAACGGCGAGCTGGCCCTGGGCAGGAACCTCGTGGTGGCCTTCATGCCCTGGGGCGGATACAACTACGAGGACGCCATCCTCATCAGCGAGCGCGTGGTCAAGGAAGACTTCTACACCTCGGTGCACATCGAGGAGTTCGAGGTCATGGCCCGTGACGTGAAGCTCGGCAGCGAGGAGATCACCCGCGACATCCCGAACGCCGGGGAAGACGCGCTCAAGAACCTGGACGAATCCGGCATCATCCGCATCGGCGCAGAGGTCAAGCCCGGCGACATCCTGGTGGGCAAGGTCACCCCCAAGGGCGAGACCCAGCTTTCCCCGGAGGAGAAGCTCCTGCGGGCCATCTTCGGCGAGAAGGCGAGCGAGGTGAAGGACACGTCGCTGCGCGTCCCGCCCGGCATAGAGGGCACCATCATCGACGCCCGCGTGTTCAACCGCAGGGGCCAGGAGAAGGACGAGCGGACGCTCCAGATCGAGCAGGCGGAGATCGAGCAGCTCCGCAAGGACCAGGAGGACGAGATCGCCATCATCGCAGAGGGCGCGCGCGCCCGCCTGGAGGACCTGCTCGTGGACAAGAAGCTCGCCGGGCCCATGCTCTCCCACCTGGGGGACACGGTCATCGCCAAGAAGGGCGCCGTCATTACCAAGGCCATGCTCGACCAGCTCAGGGTGGACGATTTCAAGGACATCCGGGTGAGCGAGGGCGAGGAGGTGCAGCACGAGATCGAGAAGGTCATCACCCGTCTCGACCACCAGAAGAAGCTCACGCTGGACTTCTACGACTCCAAGATCGAGAAGCTCTCGGCCGGCGACGACCTGCCCCCCGGGGTGAACAAGATGGTCAAGGTCTACGTGGCCATCAAGCGCAAGCTCTCGGTGGGCGACAAGATGGCCGGCCGGCACGGCAACAAGGGCGTCATCTCGCGCATCCTGCCCGAGGAGGACATGCCCTTCTTCGCGGACGGCAGGCCCGTGGACATCGTGCTCAACCCGCTGGGCGTACCGTCCCGTATGAACGTGGGCCAGATCCTGGAGACCCACCTCGGCTGGGCCATGCACGGCATCGGCGAACTCATCACGAAGATGATCGAGGAGGAGTACCCTGACGAGAAGCTCAAGGACATGCTCAAGAAGGTGTACGCATCCAAGAGGATCAGCAGGATGCTGGAGAAGGCGTCCCGCGAGGACCTGCTCGAGCTGGCCCGCAAGATCAAGGAGGAAGGCCTCACCGTGGCAGTGCCCGTGTTCGACTCTGCCACGGAGGAGGAGATCGCGAACGTGCTCAAGCTGGCGGACGTCAAGGACGGTGGCCGCGTCACCCTGTATGACGGCCGCAGTGGCGAACCCTTCGACAGCAAGGTCACGGTGGGCATCATGTACATGCTCAAGCTCCACCACCTGGTGGACGACAAGATCCACGCCCGCTCCATCGGTCCGTACTCGCTCGTCACCCAGCAGCCGCTGGGCGGCAAGGCCCAGTTCGGCGGACAGCGCCTGGGAGAGATGGAGGTCTGGGCCATCGAGGTCTACGGCGCCGCGTACGCGCTGCAGGAGTTCCTCACGGTGAAGTCCGACGACGTGGCGGGGCGCACCCGCATGTACGAGTCCATCGTCAAGGGCCAGCACGAACTGGAGCCCGGCATACCCGAGTCATTCAACGTTCTCACCAGAGAACTCAAGAGTCTGGGCCTGGACATCTCGCTCATCGAGGGCCAGGGTCAACAATAAGGGGGGGATACAGTTGGAAGATTTATACAGCTATTTCGAGAAACCCAAGGATCCTTCCAATTACATGGCGGTCCGCATCGGGCTGGCATCGCCCGAGAAGATCCTCGCCTGGTCCTACGGCGAGGTGAAGAAGCCCGAGACCATCAACTACCGCACCTTCAAGCCCGAGCGCGACGGCCTGTTCTGCGCCCGGATCTTCGGCCCCATAAAGAGCTACGAGTGCATCTGCGGCAAGTACAAGCGCATGAAGCACCGGGGCGTGGTGTGCGAAAAGTGCGGGGTCGAGGTCATCGACTCGCGGGTGCGCCGCGAGCGCATGGGCCACATCGAGCTCGCAACGCCCGTAGCCCACATCTGGTTCCTGAAGAGCCTGCCCAGCAAGATCGGGGCGCTGCTGGACCTGTCCATCAAGGAACTGGAGCGGGTGCTCTACTTCGAGAGCTACATCGTCACCGATCCCAAGGACGTGCCCTTCCGCAAGGGAGAGCTTCTCACCGAGGACAAGTTCCGCCAGGCCGTGGACAAGTACGGCATCGGCAGCTTCTCCGCCAAGATGGGGGCAGAGGCCGTGGACGACCTCATCAGGGACCTGGACATCCTCGACATCTCCAACAAGCTCAAGGATGAGACCACCAAGACCAAGAGCGAGGCCAAGAAGAAGAAGCTGTCCCGGCGCCTGCGCATGGTGAACGTGTTCCGGGGCATCGAGCCCTCCGAGCTCATGGCCTTCATCGAGGACCGCTTCCACCTGGAGAAGGACGAGCAGTTCAGGCGGGCGCTGGGCGAACTCCTCACCGAAGGCCGGAAGGTGGTGAAGCGCTGGGAGGAAACCGCGACCTACGAGGAGAAGAAGACCGTCATCCCCAAGATCAACGAGATCATCGAGCGCCTCATCGATTCGAGGAAGCTCTCCCACGACGAGATCGACTACCTCAAGCCCTGGCAGGACCCCTCCTGGATGATCCTCAAGGTCGTGCCGGTGCTGCCGCCCGACCTGCGGCCGCTCGTCCCGCTGGACGGCGGACGCTTCGCCACGAGTGACCTCAACGACCTCTACCGCCGGGTCATCAACCGGAACAACCGCCTGAAGAGGCTCATCGAGCTCAACGCGCCGGACATCATCCTGCGCAACGAGAAGCGCATGCTCCAGGAGGCCGTGGACGTCCTGTTCGACAACGGCAGGCGGGGCAGAGTCATCACCGGAGCCAACCGCAGGCCCTTGAAGAGCCTCTCCGACATGCTCAAGGGCAAGCAGGGCCGGTTCCGCCAGAACCTCCTGGGCAAGCGCGTGGACTACTCCGGCCGGTCGGTCATCACCGCGGGCCCGGACCTGAGGCTCCACCAGTGCGGCCTGCCCAAGAAGATGGCCATCGAGCTCTTCAAGCCCTTCATCTACAACAAGCTGGAAAACAAGGGGCATGTCAGCACCATCAAGAGCGCCAAGCGCATGGTGGAGAACGAGACCCCCGAGGTCTGGGAGTGCCTGGCCGAGGTGGTCCAGGAATACCCGGTCATCCTCAACCGCGCGCCCACCCTGCACAGGCTCGGCATGCAGGCCTTCGAGCCGATCCTCATCGAGGGCAAGGCCATCCAGCTCCATCCGCTCGTCTGCCCGGCCTTCAACGCCGACTTCGACGGCGACCAGATGGCCGTGCACGTGCCGCTGTCCATCGAGGCCCAGGTTGAGGCGAGAGTGCTCATGATGTCCACCAACAACATCCTGTCCCCCGCCCACGGCAAGCCCATCATCGGCCCCACCCAGGACATCGTGCTCGGCATGTACTACCTCACCCGCGAGAAGCCGGGGGCGCTCGGCGAGGGCATGGTGTTCTTCGGGCCCGAGGAGGTTCGCGCCGCCTATGACGCGGGGGTGGTCTCCATCCATGCAAAGATCAAGGTGCGCATGGAGGGCAAGACCATGGACACCACGGTGGGCCGCGTGCTCTTCCGGGAGATCGTGCCCAAGGAGATCCCCTTCGAGACCGTGAACCGGCCCATGACCAAGAAGGCCCTGGGCGAGCTCGTGGACGTCTGTTTCTCCATGGCGGGAGACAAGAACACCGTACTGCTCGCCGACCGCATCAAGGACCTGGGCTACCACTTCGCCACCAAGGCCGGCATTTCCATCGGCATCGAGGACATGAAGATCCCGGGGTCCAAGGGCGAGATCATCGAGCGGGCCAAGGACGACGTGTCCCAGATCATCAACCAGTACAACGAGGGTCTCATCACCGACGGCGAGCGGTACAACAAGATCGTGGACATCTGGACCAAGGTCACGGACCACATCGCGCTGGACATGATGGACACCATCAAGACCGACACCGTCACCCTGAAGGATGGAACCACCTCGGAAACCCCGTCGTTCAATCCCATCTTCATGATGGCCGACTCGGGCGCGCGCGGCTCCGCACAGCAGATCAGACAGCTGGCCGGCATACGCGGGCTCATGACCAAGCCCTCGGGCGAGATCATCGAGACGCCCATCGAGTCCAACTTCCGCGAAGGCCTCGACGTGCTCGAGTACTTCATCTCCACCCACGGTGCCCGCAAGGGTCTCGCGGACACGGCGCTCAAGACCGCCAACTCCGGGTACCTCACCAGGCGTCTGGTGGACGTGGCCCATGACGTCATCGTCACCGAGGAGGACTGCGGGACGTTGGACGGCATCGAGATGGAGGCCCTCATCGAGGGCGGCGAGATCATCCAGAACCTCGGCGAGAGGATCCTGGGCAGGGTTTCGCTGGACGACATCCGCGACCCGTACACCGGCGACATCCTCGTACCCGCCAATACCATGATCACCGAAGCGCATGTGAAGATGCTGGACGACGCCGGCATCGAGAAGGTGGTGGCGCGCTCAGCCCTGGCATGCCGGTCCAAGCACGGCATCTGCGCCAGGTGCTACGGCAAGGACCTTGCCCGCGGGCGCATGGTGAACATCGGCGAGGCCGTGGGCATCATCGCGGCCCAGTCCATCGGCGAACCGGGCACCCAGCTCACCATGAGAACCTTCCACGTGGGCGGTACGGCCATGGTCGTGGAGCAGTCGAGCATCAAGTTCAACCACGTGGGAACGGTGAAGTACAAGGACCTCAAGGTCGCCATGGGCCGTGAGGGAGAGCTCGTGGCCATGAACCGCAACGGCATGGTGTCCCTGGTGGACGATGCGGGCCGCGAGCGCGAGCAGTACTCCATCGTGTACGGCGCCAAGGTGAAGGTGCAGGACGGACAGAGGGTCGAGCCGGGCACGCTGCTGGCCGAGTGGGACCCCTACACCATCCCCATCCTCACCGACGTGGGCGGCCACGCGAAGTTCCAGGACATGGTGGAGGAGATCACGGTCATGGAGCACATCGACGAGGTCACGGGCCTGTCGCGTTCGGTCATCATCGAGCCCAAGGACCCGGAGCTCAGGCCCCGCATCTACATCACCGATCATGCCGGCAAGATCGCCAAGATACCTGGCACCAAGAACCAGGCCAGGTACAACCTGCCCGTGGGCGCGCACATATTTATTAAGGAAGGCGACGAGGTCTTCCCGGGCGACGTGCTCGTGAAGATCCCCCGCGAGACCACCAAGACCAAGGACATCACGGGCGGTCTGCCGCGGGTGTTGGAGCTCTTCGAGGCGAGGCGGCCCAAGGAGTGCTCCGTGGTCACCGAGATCGACGGCGAGGTCTCCTACGGCAAGGACACCAAGGGCAAGCGCAAGGTGACCATCACCCCGGAGATCGGCGCTGCCAAGGACTACATGATCCCCAAGAACAAGCACGTCTCCGTGCACGAGGGCGACTTCGTGCGCGCCGGTGAGCCGCTCATGGACGGCGCCGTGGACCCCCACGACATCCTGCGCATCCGGGGCGAGAAGGACCTGGCCAAGTACCTGGTGAACGAGGTCCAGGAGGTGTACCGGCTCCAGGGCGTGCGCATCAACGACAAGCACATCGAGGTCATCGTCCGGCAGATGCTGAAAAGGGTCAAGATCAAGGACCCGGGCGACACGGACATGATCGAGGGCGAATTCGTGGACAAGTTCCTCTTCGAGGAGGAGAACCAGCGCATGGTGAGCCAGGGCATGCGGCCCGCCGTGGCAGAGCCGTTCCTGCTCGGCATCACCAAGGCCTCGCTGAACACCGAGAGCTTCATCTCGGCCGCCTCCTTCCAGGAGACCACGCGGGTGCTCACGGAGGCCAGCGTGGAGGGCAAGGTGGACCACCTGGTGGGGCTCAAGGAGAATGTCATCATGGGCAGGCTCATCCCTGCGGGCACCGGATTCCCGGTCTACCGCAAGGTGGACATCGAACTCGGCGAGAGCGACATCTTCGATGAGGAGTTCGTATAGAAAATCCTTGACAGGACAAGGTGCGGATTGTTAGAAGACTGCGGCTATCTGATCATGGATTAAGGAAAATTCATCCCGTTATTACGTGAGAAGGAAGAATACGCAATGCCCACACTGAATCAGCTCGTGAGAAAAGGCAGGAAGGCGATCCTGAAGAGAAAGAAGACGAGGGCCCTGGAGGCATGTCCCCAGAAGCGGGGCGTCTGCGTCAGGGTCTACACCACCACTCCCAAGAAGCCCAACTCGGCCCTGCGGAAGGTCGCCCGCGTGCGTCTCACCAACGGATACGAGGTGACGTCCTACATCCCGGGCGAGGGACACAACCTCCAGGAGCACTCGGTGGTGATGATCAGGGGCGGCCGCGTGAAGGACCTTCCCGGCGTCCGGTATCACATCATCCGTGGCGTCATGGACTCCGAGGGCGTTTCCGAGCGCCGCAAGGGCCGGTCCAAGTACGGTACCAAGAGACCGAAGTAGAGGGTATGTCATGCCGAGGAAAAACAGAGGAAGCCTGAAGAGAGAGATCGCACCGGACCCCAAGTTCGGTGACCTGAACGTGGCAAAGTTCATCAACTGCCTCATGTGGGACGGGAAGAAGTCCGTGAGCGAGATCGTTTTCTACCAGACGCTGGACATCCTTGCCCAGCGGACAAAGGAAGACCCGCTGGCAGTCTTCACCAGGGCCTTCGAAAACGTGAAGCCCTCCCTGGAGGTCCGCTCCCGGAGGATCGGCGGAGCCACCTACCAGGTGCCCCAGGAGGTGAGACCCGACCGGAGGGACATGCTGGCCCGCAGGTGGATCATCACCGCGGCCAGGGAGCGCTCCGAGCACACCATGAGCGAACGGCTGGCGGCCGAGCTGCTGGATGCCTACAACAACCGCGGCACGTCCATTAAGAAGAAGGAAGACACGCACAAGATGGCGGAGGCCAACAAGGCGTTTGCGCACTATCGCTGGTAGCACGAACACTACGAATACTCATAAGGAATACTGCAGTGAAACGTTCTGTCCCCATAGAGAGACTCAGGAACATCGGTATCATGGCCCACATCGATGCGGGCAAGACCACGACTACCGAGCGTATCCTCTTCTATACGGGGCGGAGCTACAAGATCGGCGAGGTCCATGACGGCCAGGCCACCATGGACTGGATGGAGCAGGAGAAGGAGCGCGGCATCACCATCACGTCGGCCGCCACCACCTGTTCCTGGAAAGAACACATCATCAACATCATCGACACCCCCGGCCACGTCGACTTCACCATCGAGGTGGAACGCTCCCTGAGGGTGCTCGACGGCGCCGTGGCGGTCTTCTGCGCCGTGGGCGGCGTGGAACCCCAGTCCGAGACGGTATGGCGCCAGGCCGAGCGCTACCAGGTGCCCCGGCTCGCCTTCGTCAACAAGATGGACCGCGTGGGCGCGGACTTCTTTGGCGTGGTGGACCAGATCAGGAACAAGCTCGGCGCGAACGCCGCGGCCCTCCAGATCCCCGTGGGTCAGGAAGAGTGCTTCTCCGGCGTCATAGACCTCATCGAGATGAAGGCCGTGGTCTTCGACGAGTCCACCAAGGGCTCCAGCTACACCTTCACCGACATCCCCCCCGACTACCGGGACAGGGCAGAGGAGTACCGCGAGCGCCTCATCGAGTCGCTGTGCGACGTGGACGACGCCATCATGGAGTCCTACCTGGCCGGGGAAGAGATCAGCAACGCCGCCATACGGACGGCCGTGAAGAAGGGCACCCTCATCGGCGCCATCACGCCGGTGCTCTGCGGCACCGCCTTCAAGAACAAGGGCGTGCAGCCCCTGCTGGACGCGGTGGTGGAGTTCCTGCCCTCGCCCGTTGAGATCGGAGCCGTCAGGGGCAAGACCATCTCCGGAGACGACGCGAGCCGCAGCCCGCGGGATGACGAACCCTTCAGTGCGCTCGCCTTCAAGGTCATGAACGACCCCTACGTGGGGCAGCTCACCTTCATCCGGGTGTACTCGGGCATGCTCAGCTCCGGGGACACCCTGCTGAACTGCAGCACGGGCAAGAAAGAGCGTATCGGCAGGCTCGTGCGCATGTACGCCGACAAGCGCGAGGAGATCAAGGAGCTTTTTGCCGGGGAGATCGCAGCGGTCCTGGGGCTCAAGAACACCATCACCGGGCACAGCCTGTGCGATCCGGCCAGTCCCATCGTGCTGGAGTCCATGGATTTCCCGGAGCCCGTCATCTCCATCGCCATCGAGCCCAAGAGCAAGGCGGACCAGGAACGCCTCGGATTCGCCCTTTCACGGCTCGCCATGGAGGACCCGTCCTTCCGCGTGCTCTCCGACCGGGAAACCGGCGACACCCTGATCTCGGGCATGGGGGAACTCCATCTGGAGATCATCGTGGACAGGCTCCGCAGGGAGTTCAGCGTGGAGGCCAACGTGGGCAAGCCCCAGGTGGCATACCGCGAGACCATCACCAAGACCGTGCAGGAGACCTGCAAGTACGTCAAGCAGACGGGCGGGCACGGCCAGTACGCCCATGTGGTCATCTCCGTGGAGCCCCTTGAGGCAGCGTCCGGCTTCGAGTTCGACAACAAGATCATAGGCGGCGTGATCCCCAGGGAATACATCCCGGCCGTGAAGAAGGGCGTGGAAGAGGCTTTGGAGATCGGCCCATGCGCAGGCTATCCGGTGCAGGATGTCCGTGTCTCCCTGCTGGACGGGTCGTTCCACGAGGTGGACTCATCGGAGATGGCCTTCAAGATCGCGGGTTCCATGGCGATCAAGAATGCACTGAAGAAGGCAGGCCCCATCATGCTCGAGCCCATCATGGACGTGGAGGCGGTCTGCCCGGCGGATTATGTCGGAGACGTGATCAGCGACCTCTCCTCCCGCAGGGGCAGGGTGCTCGGCATGGACACCAGGTCCGATGTCCGGGTGGTGGCCGCGCAGGTGCCGCTGGCCGAGATGTTCGGCTATGCCACGGCGCTGCGCTCGCTGTCCCAGGGCAGGGCCACCTTCACCATGCAGGTCGCCCTCTACGAACCGGTGCCGAGCAGCATCTCCGACAACTTAAAAGTTTCCCGAGGAGGAACCAGCCATGGCTAAGGAGACATTCAAGAGGACGAAGCCGCATGTGAATGTGGGGACGATTGGTCATATTGATCATGGGAAGACGACGTTGACGGCGGCGATCACGAAGCATTTGGCGAAGAAGGGGTTATCGGAGTATGTGGCGTA
>JAKPQL010000045.1 GCA_029547045.1 Deltaproteobacteria bacterium
CTCGGCGACATGCTCGAGCTCGGCCAGGACGCCCGGTTCTGGCACGAGGAGCTGGGCAGGTGGGTGGCTCTCGCCCGTCTCGACCGGCTCATATGCATCGGCGACATGGCCGGGGTGGTCTGCCAGGCGGCCCGGGCTGAGGGCATGCAGACCGAGGCCATCCACCCGGTCGAGAAGATGGACGAGATCCTGTACAACCTCCAGGACCTCTTCGACAAGGACGCCATGGTCCTCGTCAAGGCGTCCCGCGCCCTCAAGCTCGACCAGGTGGTCAACCAGCTCAAGGCGGTGGCATAGGATGTTCTACTACCTCCTCTACCCCCTCCACACCACCTTCATCGCCTTCAATGTCTTCAAGTACATCACCTTCCGCACCATCTACGCCACCATCACGGCGCTGCTCATCACGCTGCTGCTCGGCCCGTGGTTCATGGAGAAGATGTCCAGCCTGAGGCTGAAGGAACGCATCAACGGCTACACCCCCGACACCCACAAGGGCAAGTCGGGCACGCCGACCATGGGCGGTCTCCTCATCGCCTGCGCCATCGTCTTCTCCACCCTCATGTGGGCCGACCCGTTCAACGTCTACGTGTGGCTGGTCACGGCCATCCTCGTCACCTATGCGGGGCTGGGGTTCATCGACGACTACGTCAAGACCGTCAAGGGCAACATGCGGGGACTTCCCGGCAGGCTGCGGCTCCTGGTGGAGTTCGCGGTGGCGGCGGCGGTCGGCCTGGCGCTCATGACCACACCCGGATTCGACGACTCCGTCACGATACCGTTCTTCAAGCGCTTCAGCCTCGACCTCGGGCCGCTCTACATACCCTTCGTCATGGTCGTCATCGTGGGCACCGCCAACGCCGTCAACCTCACCGACGGTCTCGACGGCCTGGCCATCGGCCCCTGCACCATCGCGGCGGCAACCTACATCCTGTTCGCCTACGTCACCGGCAACTTCAAGGCGGCCGCCTACCTCCAGGTCCCCTTCATACCGGGCGTCGGCGAGCTGAGCGTCTTTCTCGGCGCGCTGGTGGGGGCCGGCATGGGGTTCCTGTGGTACAACTCGTACCCGGCCCAGATGTTCATGGGCGACGTGGGCTCCCTGAGCCTGGGCGGCATCCTGGGTGCCGTGGCGGTCATGACCAAGCAGGAGATGCTCCTGCTCATCGTCGGCGGCATCTTCTTCATGGAGGTGGTGTCCGTCGTCGTCCAGGTGGGCTTCTTCAAGTTCACCAACGGGAAGCGGATCTTCCGCATGGCACCGATCCATCACCATTTCGAGCTGAAGGGTTGGCCGGAGCCCAAGATCATCGTGCGGTTCTGGATCATTTCCATATTCCTTGCAATGGTCGCCATATCGACATTGAAGCTGAGGTGAGGCCCATGCAGAGTGCTGTTGAGGCGATTGATCATCTCCAGGCGCTCCTGGCGGTCTACCAGGAGCAGGAGGACCAGGTCGTGGCAACGCTCATCCTGCAGATCCAACAGAGACTGGAGGGACTCAAGGCGTGCGCATAGTGGTGTGGGGAACGGGGATCACCGGCGTCACGACCGCCCGCGTCATGGCGGGCAGGGGACACGAGGTGAGACTCGTGGACGAAAGACTGCCGCAGTCCATGCCGGGCATGCCGGTGAGCCTCCTGACGGAGGAGGACCTGGCATGGGCGGATCTCGTCATACCGAGCCCCGGAGTCCCCCGCCACCACCCCCTGCTCGGGCGCGCCGGCAAGGTGCTCTCCGAGATCGAGGTGGCATCGGGCCTCCTGTCGGGCAGGCTCGTCGGCATCACGGGCACGAACGGGAAGACCACCACCACGACCCTGATCCACAGGATCCTCGCCGCCCAGGGGCTCAATGCAGGCATAGGGGGGAACATATCGCCGCCGCTCATCTCCCTGGTGGACGCGGACCCGGCCTATGTGGTGGCCGAGATCAGCTCCTTCCAGCTCGAGTGGATCGAGCACTTCAGGCCCTACATCGCCATATGCATGAACATCACCCCGGACCACCTGGACCGGTACGGCAGCATGGAAGACTACGTGTACTACAAGCTCAGGATCTTCGAGAATCAGACCGAGAGCGACCTCGCCTTCGTCAACGACGACGACCCGTATCTGAAGGACGTCGCCGTGCGGGCGCGAAGGGTGGTCTTCTCCATGCACCACCCCACATCGGGTGACGGCGCCTATGTCCGGGACGCACGCATCGTCTTCACGGGCTCCATCGCCGGGGAGGGCCCACGGGTCCCGCCGCCCGAGAAGATCGGCGGCGGCGTCATCGAGGACATGCTGGCCACGGCCCTGGCCGGGAGGTTCCTCGGCGTGTCCTGCGAGGTCATGGAGGAGGTGTTCCTCGGCTTCAGGGTCATCCACCACCGGTTCGAGCACGTCCGGACCATCGACGGCATCACCTTCATCGACGACTCCAAGGCGACCAATGTCGGCGCCCTGGACAAGGCCCTGGCCACCCTGAGTTCGAAGGTCCTGCTCATCCTCGGCGGCAAGGACAAGGGCGGTGACTTCTCCGACATCGCCCGGAGGCATCACCGGACCATCAGGAAGGCCTACGTCATCGGCGAGGCCGCAGGGCGCATATCCGGCGAGATCAGCGGGATCGTGGCGTGCGAGAACGCCCGCGACATGAACGAGGCGGTCAACCTGGCATACGCGAGCGCCGAACCGGGGGATGTGGTGCTCCTGAGCCCGGGCTGCGCGAGCTTCGACATGTTCAACAGCTACGCTCACAGGGGAAAGGTGTTCCAGGAATGCGTACGTGGCATCTTGCAGAACAGACCCGCGAGATAGACTTCGACGTCGTCTTCTTTCTCGCCACCATGGCCCTGCTCGTGCTGGGCACGGTGATGATATTCTCCTCGAGCTACTTCGTGTCCAAGGAACTCTACGGGAACGGCATCACCATGACCAAGAAGCACCTGTTCCACGTGGTGCTGGGCACCGTGGCCATGATGGGCATCATGGCCGTCGACTACCGCAGGCTCTGCAACCGCAGGCTGGTCCTGTTCGCCCTGGCGGGCAGCGCCCTCGCCCTGGTGCTCTGCTTCGTCCCGGTCATCGGTCACTCGGGCGGGCATTCCAGGAGGTGGGTCGGCATCGGCCCTGCCGTTGTCCAGGCCTCCGAACTCGCCAAGCTGGCCCTCCTCCTCTTCGTGGCGAGCTACCTCTCGCGGAAGGCCCGACACATGGATGACTTCGCCAGAGGGCCTCTGCCGGTCCTCGCCATCGTGGCACCCATGTGCCTGCTCATCTTCATCGAGCCGGACTTCGGCACTGCTGCAGCCCTGGGCATCTGGTCCGTCATGATGCTCTTCATGGCAGGCATGCGCATCAAGCACCTGCTCGCGCTGATCGGGGGAGTCCTGCCGCTGGGCATCGCGGCCATGGTCCTGGAGCCATACCGCTTCGCCCGGCTCAAGGCCTTCGTGAACCCCTGGGACGACATGCTCGGCATCGGCTACCAGATCATTCAGGCCATGGTGGGTTTCGCCAACGGCCGGCTCTTCGGGTCGGGCCTCGGGGAGGGAACCCAGAAGCTTTTCTTCCTGCCGGCGCCGCACACGGACTTCATCCTGGCCGTCGTGGGCGAGGAACTCGGGTTCATCGGCGTGCTCCTCGTCGCGGCCCTCTTCGGCGTCTGGATATGGAGGGGTTTCTCCATCGCCCTGGCCACCAACGACTCCTTCGGGTACCACCTGGTCATCGCGTCGGTGTGCCTCGTGGGGCTCCAGGCGGTCCTCAACATGGGTGTCGCCCTGTCCGTGCTGCCCACCACCGGCATCGCGCTGCCCTTCTTCAGCTACGGCGGTTCCGCCCTGCTCAGCACCATGTGCATCTGCGGGGTGATCCTGTCGGTGTCGAGGAGGGCCCGCCTGTGAAGGTGCTCGTCACGGCCGGGGGAACAGGGGGCCACATCATGCCGGCAGTGGCCATCGCCGAGGCCATCGTTACCGGCGATCCCGGTGCGCGCATCCTCTTCGTGGGCACTGACCGGGGCATGGAAGAGCGGATCGCCGGGCTCAAGGGCCTGGACTTCATCGGGATCACTGCGCTGGGCATCAAGGGCAAGTCCGTGACGAACCTTCTCGGGGCGGTCCTCGTCAACACCCGGGCGTTCCTCAAGGCGCTCCGTATCGTCAGGGATTTCAGGCCCGACTGGGTCATCGGCACGGGCGGCTACGTCACGGGCATGGTGGTGCTGGCCGGCAGGATCACGGGCAGCACCTGCGCCATACAGGAGCAGAACACCATACCGGGGCTCACCAACAGGATCCTGGCCCGCGTGGCGCACCGGGTATACCTCTCGTTCCCTGACGCCCTGGGCAGGTTTCCCGCGGCCAGGACACGGCTCGTGGGAAATCCCCTGCGCAGGGAGCTCACGGACATGCGCACGGACGGAAGCGGAAACAGCCTGCTTGTCCTGGGAGGCAGCCTGGGTGCGGGCAGCGTCAACAGGGCGGCCGCCGGCGCCGTGAGGATCCTCAGGGATGAAGGGGTGACGCCGGACGTGATCCATCAGACCGGCCCGCAGGATTGTGCATGGGTGAAGGAACACTATGAGAAGGTGGGTTTGAACGTCGACGTGAGGGATTTCATCGACGACATGGCCTGGGCATACCGTTCGGCCAGGCTCGTGGTCAGCCGCTGCGGCGGCATCACCCTGGCAGAGCTCTCGTGTGCGGGGCTGCCGGCCATCATGGTCCCCTTCCCCCACGCGACGGACGACCACCAGACGGTCAACGGCAGGTACGTGGCGGACCGCGGGGGAGGCTGGCTGATCCCCGATGACCAGCTGACGCCCGAACGGCTCGCCCTCGAGATCAGGACAAGGCTCGCAGACCCCGGGGGGCTTGCACGGGCGTCGAAGGACATGAAGGCCCTCGGCCTGGGTGCCGGGGCCGAGGCCATAGCACGGGAGATACGGGGTGTTTAGAGGCATTACGAGGATCCATTTCGTGGGCATCGGCGGTATCGGCATGAGCGGCATCGCTGAACTGCTGCTCAACCTCGGCTTCACCATCAGCGGTTCGGATGTGGCGGACTCGGACACCGTGCAGCGCCTGCGGTCGTTGGGCGCCGTGATCCACATCGGACACCGCCCCGAGAACATCGGAGACGCCCAGGTAGTGGTCTATTCGTCGGCCGTGAAACTCGACAACCCCGAGTGTGCAGCGGCCAGGGCCAGGACCCTGCCCGTGATACCCCGCGCCGAGATGCTCGCCGAGCTCATGCGCATGAAGTTCTCCATCGCCATAGCCGGCACCCACGGCAAGACCACCACCACGTCCATGCTGGCCACCATCCTGGCCATGGCGGGAAAGGACCCCACGGCGGTCATCGGGGGCAGGCTCGACATGTTCGGTTCGAACGCCCGGCTGGGCGAAGGGGAGCTGCTGGTGGCCGAGGCCGACGAGAGCGACCGGTCCTTCCTCAAGCTGACGCCCATCGTGGCGGTGGTGACCAACATCGAGGAGGAGCACATGGACTGCTACCGGGACATCGACGACATCCGGGATACCTATGTGCAGTTCCTCAACAAGGTGCCGTTCTTCGGCTTCGACATGGTGTGCCTGGACGATGCCAACATCCAGTACATCCTGCCCCTGCTCGAGCGCAAGGTCATCACGTACGGATCGCATACCCAGGCCATCTACCGGTACACGGAGCCACGGTTCAGCGGGCTCCAGACGAGCTTCACCGCCCACCGGAAAGGCTCGGTGCTCGGCGAGATCTCGCTGGGCGTTCCGGGCAAGCACAACTGCCTCAACGCCCTTGCCGCCATGGGAACGGCCCTCGAGCTCGGCATCGATTTCGAGGTGATCCGCCGGGGTCTCGACGAGTTCAAGGGCGTCCAGCGGCGGTGCCACGTGCGCGGCGAGAAGAGGGGCATCACCGTCATGGACGATTACGGCCACCACCCCACCGAGATCAGGATGACGCTCTCCGCCATCAAGAACGGGTTCCCGAAGCGCCGGGTCATCGCAGTCTTCCAGCCGCACCGCTACACGAGAACCCGCGACCTCTTCGATGATTTCGTGAACTCGTTCTACGATGCCGGCAGGCTCTATGTGACCGAGATCTACCCGGCGTCCGAGCAGCCCATCGAGGGCGTGAGCGGCCGTCGCCTCTTCGAGGAGATCAAGAACCACGGCTACCGCGACGCCTTCTTCGTGGAGGACAAGGACGACATCCCGGGCACCCTCCAGAAGGTGCTCAAGAAGGGCGACCTCGTCGTGTTCCTGGGTGCCGGCGACGTGTGGCGCCAGGGGCTCAGGATCCTGGAGAGGCTTGGATGAGGACGATGGAAGCGGTCCGTGCAGCCGATGTCACCTCCATGCACTGCGGTGGTACCATCGCGCGCGTCTACGAGCCCGAGGACACGGGGGAGCTTCTGTCCCTGGTGGCGACACTGGAGGACTTCCATGTCCTGGGCGGGGGAACCAACACCATCTTCGAGGACACCACCATCACGAGGCCCGTCATCAGGCTCGGCCGTGCATTCAGCTTCGTGGAACCCACCGGGGAAGGGCTGCGCGCAGGCGCGGCGCTCCCCATGAAGCGCCTGCTCTCCTTCAGCATCCGCAACGGCATGGCCGGCATCGAGTTCATGGCCGGCATCCCGGGCCAGCTGGGCGGGGCGCTCTGGATGAATGCCGGGACGCCCGAGCGGGGCATCCTCGACGCCGTTTCCGAGCTGGTGATCGTGGAGCCCTCCGGTGTGCGCACCGTGAAGACCGCCGACCTCGACTACGGGTACCGCCACGGCGGCATCGGCGACAAGGCCGTCATCACCTCGGCCGCCTTCAGGCTTGAACGGTCCTCCCCGGAGGAGGTGCGCAGGGCGGTGCTCTCCTCCCTTTCCCGCAGGCGCAACCAGCCGCACGGGTACAGCTCGGGCTCCATCTTCCGCAACCCCCCGCACGGGGCCGCAGGGTACCTCATCGACCAGGCGGGCCTGAAGGGCCTGCGGGTGGGCGGGGCCAAGGTGTCGGAGATCCACGCGAACTTCATCGTCAACGACCGCTGCGCCACGGCCTCCGACATCAAGGACCTGATCCTGAAGGTGAAGGAACGGGTGAAGGAGCGGTTCGGGGTCGAACTGAGAGAGGAGGTGAATTTCATTGGTCAGTGACTTCAGCGATCTCAGGCAGAGATTCAGGACGCCGTCCAAGAAGAAGGCTATCTCGCAGATCAACACCGTCCTGAGGCTTTCCATGTGGCTGTGCCTCGGCATATCGGGGCTGCTCATCACCGTCTGTGCAGCCGCCTACATCGCCAACTCAGCGGTTTTCAACGTCAGGCAGATCGACATCCGAGGGATCTCCCACGTGAAGGCCGACGAGGTGCTCACCCTCCTGGACATCGAGCAGGGCGACAACATCCTCTCGTGGGGCATGAACGATGCGTACCGGAGGCTCCAGAAGCACCCGTGGATCAAGGATCTGAGCATTTCGAGGAACTTCGTCCCGGCATCCATCGAGGTGGTCGTCGAGGAGCACAGGCCCGCGGCAACCCTCTTTCTCAAGGACAGGCCCTACCTCATCTCGGAAGAGGGACTGGTGTTCATCTCATCCCCGGACACCTACCACGGCCTCATGATACGGGCAAAGGACTTCTCGCGCCAGGACATGAAGGAGGGGCTGGACCGTGTCCTGAGCGGGGCGATCGCCGCGGCGAAGCTCGTGCAGGCCAGAGGTCTCGCGCTGAACGATCTCGCCATCGAACCGGGCGGACTCGTCCACATAAGGCTCACGAACGGGATCACGCTGACTGTCTTCGGCGAGATGACCCCGGTCAAGGTAGACAGGGCCATGAAGACCATGGCAAAACTGAAACCATCGGAAGGGACTGTTATGGATCTGAGGTGCGACGACAAAATAGTGTTGAGGAACAGGAGCGCCCATGGCAGCGAGGGATAGGATAATCGTCGGTCTGGATATCGGGACGACCAAGATCTGCTGCCTCATCACCGAGATGAACGAGTCGGGGGAGCTCGAGGTCATCGGGTTCGGCGTCTCCGAGTCCAAGGGGCTCAGGCGGGGCCTCGTGGTCAACATGGAGCAGACCGTGGAGGCCATCAGGGGCTGCGTCGAGGACGCCGAACGCATGGCGGGTATCCGGGTGGACGAAGTCTACACCGGCATCGCGGGAGGCCATATCCAGGGCATCAGCACGAGCGCGGTGATCGCCATAAAGGGAGAGGAGATCACCGAGATCGACCGTCGCAGGGTCGTGGAGCAGGCCAAGGATTTCGCCAAGCCGGTCGGGGTGGAGATCATCCACGTGCTGCCCCAGGAGTTCACGGTGGACGACGTCTCGGGCATCGTGAACCCCGTGGGCATGGCCGGTTCGCGCCTGGAGGCCAGGGTCCACATCGTCACAGGGTCGGTCTCGGCGGTGAGCAACATCTCCAAGTGCGCCCAGAAGGCGGGGCTCG
Organism: Deltaproteobacteria bacterium; assembly: GCA_029547045.1. Lineage (GTDB taxonomy): Bacteria > Desulfobacterota > Desulfomonilia > UBA1062 > UBA1062 > MWEI01. The sequence goes on from JAKPQL010000045.1 coordinate 8,452, forward strand.
GCCTC
>JAKPQL010000050.1 GCA_029547045.1 Deltaproteobacteria bacterium
CAAGAAAGAGTTCAACTCATCCATCATGCTCATCACCCACGCCCTGGGGGTAATCGCCGAGACGGCCCAGCGCGTGGTGGTCATGTATGCCGCCCGGGTGGTGGAGGAGGCGGATGTGAATCCCCTCTTCGGCAAGCCCCTGCACCCCTATACCCAGGCCCTCATGGAATCCATTCCCCGCCTGGACGAAGAGCGGGAGCGCCTCAACGCCATCCCCGGCGTGGTCCCGAACCCCCTGGATTTCCCCCCGGGGTGTCGCTTCCATAACCGATGCAGCCAGTGTTTTGACCGTTGTTCGGTGGACGAGCCGCCTCTTTTCCTGTTGAAGGGCGGGCGGAGCGTGCGGTGTTGGCTCTATGAAACAGACAAGGATAAGGTGGGTGAAATCCATGATTGAGCCCGGCAGCGCCTATCTCACCGTCACGGGGCTCAAGAAGTACTACCCTGTGCGCAAGGGCCTTTTTCAGGGAATCGCGGGCCACGTCAAGGCCGTGGATGACGTGTCGTTTTTCATCAACGAGGGGGAGACCCTCGGCCTGGTGGGGGAGTCGGGATGCGGCAAGACCACCACGGGGCGTGCCCTGCTCCACCTCATCCAGCCCACCAGTGGCCAGGTCATGCTTAAGCAGGTGGATGTGGGAAGTGCGGTGAAGACCGATCCGGGGACGATGCACCGCCGGATGCAGATCATCTTCCAGGATCCCTACGGAAGCCTGAACCCCCGCATGACGGTGCGGGATATCGTGGGTGAAGCGGTGCGTTATCACGGCATCGCCGACGGCAAAGACCTGGATGGCTACGTCTGCGATATCCTTTCCAAGTGCGGCCTCCGGCCGGAGCAGCGGTTCCGTTACCCTCACGAGTTCTCCGGCGGTCAGCGTCAGCGTGTGGGCATTGCCCGAGCCTTGGCGGTGAAGCCCGAGTTTGTGGTGTGCGACGAACCGGTGTCCGCCCTGGACGTGTCCATCCAGAGTCAGGTGTTGAACCTGCTGGTGGACCTGCGGGAGCAGATGAAACTGACCTATCTGTTTATCTCCCACGA
>JAKPQL010000056.1 GCA_029547045.1 Deltaproteobacteria bacterium
GCACCACGTCGGCCAGGTCGGTCTCGGGGGACACCATGGGGATGCGCTCCCCTGAGATCATCATCTCAGAGATGCGCACCATGAGCTGTTTCCCCAGTTCTCCCGCCGGGTGGAGGACCAGGAACGCCTCCCGGTCAAAGCCCTTGACCTCGGAAACCACCACGGCCAGGGCATCGCCCAGGGCGAGCTGGGCAGTGGTAGAGGCGGTGGGCGCAAGGCCCAGCGAGCATGCTTCCCGGCTCACGCCGCACCTGAGAACCACGTCGGCTGACCGGGCCAGCGGCGATTCGGTGTCCGAGGTGATGGCAATGACGGGTATCTTGAGGGCCTTCAGCGAGGGGACCAGGTCGAGGATCTCGCGGGTCTTACCGCTGTTGGACATGAGGATAGCCGCGTCGCCGGCCATGATGGATCCGAGATCCCCGTGCAGGCCGTCCACGGGGTGCATGAAGAAGGCCGGCGTGCCGATGCTCATCATGGTGGATGCCACCTTCCGGGCGATGATACCCGATTTGCCCACGCCGGTGAGCACCACCTTGCCCTTCAGCGAGGCGATGATCTCCACGGCCTTCGCAAAGGCGTCGCCGATCTGGTCCACGATCTCCTCAAGACCGCCGATCTCGATACGGACGACCTCTCTGCCGAGCTCCACGATGCGCGACGCGTTCATACGATCCTTCCCACGAGGTCGTATTCCCAGGAGTCCGTCACCTCCACCTCCACGATGGTCCCGGCATCGGCGCCGCCCTCGTTCACGATGACCATGCCGTCGATCTGGGGCGCCTGGAATGCGGCCCTGCCCTTGAGGAGGAGCTCGGTATCCGGGTGGTATCCCTCGATGAGTACTTGTATCCTGTTCCCCCGGAGCTTGTGAAGCCTTTTTTTCGACAGCCTCTGCTGCAGCGCCATGATCCTGCGCATCCTGTGCCGGGCAGTTCGCACGTCCGGTCTGCCCTCCATCAGGGCGCTCCTGGTTCCCTCCTCGGAGGAGTATGCAAAGACCCCCAGGTGGTGCACAGGGCCCTGGGCGACAAAGGCCTCCAGCTCGGCAAAGGCCTGTTCGTCCTCGCCCGGGTGGCCCACCATGAGGGTCGTCCTCACCCAGATCTCCCGGGACGCCCTGCCGATGAGGTCGAAGGCCTCCCGGACGGCCGCCGCCCCGCCCTTCCTGCCCATGGCAGCGAGCACCCTGTCGGAGACATGCTGGACGGGAAGGTCGAGGTACGGGCAGATCTTGGGGTTATGGTCGATCTGGTCCACCAGGGCCCTGGTCAGCGATGCCGGATGGACGTACATGATGCGGATCCACTCCACCTCAGGGATGGCCGAAATCCTTTCCACCAGCCGCACCAGGGCATCCTTCATCCCCAGGTCTTTCCCGTAGCCGCCCAGGTCCTGGGCCACCAGGATGATCTCCCTGGCCCCATTGTCGGACAGGGCCCGGCACTCGTCCACGACATCCTCCATGGGCTTGCTCACGAGCTCGCCCCTGATGGACGGGATCAGGCAGTAGCCGCAGTGGTTGGAGCAGCCCTCGCTCACCTTGACGCAGGCGCTGGCCGTGCCGGTGAAGAAGGAACGCTTCACCACGGAGCGGAACACGGGCTCCAGGTAGCGCTCACCGGCCTCGTAGGCATGCACGACATTATCATACGTACCGGGTCCGGCGAAGAGCCTGACCTCGGGAAGCTCCGCCAGGAGCTCCGTGCCGTACCTGCTCACCAGGCACCCGGCACAGATCACGTCCCTGCCGCTGCGGCACGTCTCCAGCAGGGCGGCGATGGATTCCTCCACGGCGGAGGTCAGGAAGGAACAGGTGTTCACCACCACCACGTCAGCGTCCTCGGGGTTCTGGACGAGGGCATAGCCAGCATCCATGAACCGCTCGCAGATGAGCTCCGAGTCCACGAGGTTCTTGGGGCAGCCGAGGCTCACCATGGCGATGCGTTTCATGGGAAAATAGGATCAGTCGAACATGGTGTTCTTGGCCACCACCACGATCCCCCCCGGGGACACGTCGAAACGCTTCGCGTCTTCCTCGGGGTCGTAGCCGATGACCATCCTGGGCGGGATCTTCACCCTCTTGTCGATGATGGTGCGCCGGATGCGGCAATTCCTGCCAACCTCCACGTCCTCCATGAGGATGGAGTCCTCGATCTCGGCATAGCTGTGCACCCTGGCATTGGGCGATATGACGGAGCGCTCCACCCTGCCCCCCGAGATGATGGCCCCGCCGCAGATGATGGAGTCGAGAACCAGGCCGATGCGCCTCCCGTCCTCACCGCCGGCGAACACCATCTTGGACGGCGGGTAGGGGCTGTAGACCGTGTGTACCGGCCAGTTGGGGTGGTAGAGGTTGCACTGGGGGGAGACGGACACGAGGTCCATGGTGGCCTCGTAGTAGGCGTCCAGGGTCCCTATGTCGCGCCAGTAGGATTTGCCCATGATGTCCTTGAAGGGGTATGCCATGACGCGGTTGCCCTTGACCATCTTGGGGATAATGTCCTTGCCGAAATCGTGGCTGCTGGTCTTGAGCTTGGCGTCCTCCACGAGCTTGCGGATCAGCGTCCGGGTGTTGAACACATAGATCCCCATGGAGACAAGTATCCTGGTCGGGTCGCCCGGCATGGTGAAGGGCGCCTTCTTGGGCTTTTCCTGGAACCCTGCCACGGACAGGTCCTTCTCGGTCTTTACGATGCCGAACTGGGACGCCGTCTCCACGGGCATGGGCACCACCCCGATGGTCACGTCCGCCTTGCGGTTGACGTGGAACCTGACCATGTCCATGTAGTTCATCTGGTAAATGTGGTCCCCGGAAAGGATCAGGGTGTACTCGGGCATGTCGTGCTGCAGGGAGTAGATGTTCTGGAATACCGCGTCCGCGGTTCCCTCGTACCAGCTGCTCCCGATGCGCTGCTGGGCCGGGATGTCATAGATGAACTCGCCCATGGGATAGGAGAAGAACGAGAGCCAGCCCCGCTGGATGTGCCGGTTCAGTGAGTGGGACTTGTACTGGGAGAGCAGGTAGATCTTCTTCAGCCCCGAGTTCACGCAGTTGGAGAGGGTGAAGTCGATGATGCGATACATGCCCCCGAAGGGAACGGCCGGCTTCGCCCGGTCCTTGGTGAGCGGATAGAGCCGTTCACCCTTGCCTCCTGCCAGAACAACCACCTCGATATCATTCACATCGACAAAGGACATCATTTTCCTATCAGCTCAAAGATGGCGCTCTTGAGCTTGGTGAGATCGTGGGACTTCACGACGAAGGCATCCGCCGCCATGGCCAGGGCGTCATCCTTGTAGCTGGGGTACGCCGTGTGGATGACCACCGGGGTCTCGTGCCTGAGCTTGAGGATGTGACCCATGGTCTCGAACCCGTCCATGGCAGGCATCCTCAGGTCCAGGATGATGAGGTCCGGTTTCTCGTTCTCCCTGTTCTGGAGGAAGGACAGCGCCTCCTTGCCGTTGGAGGCAATAGAAGTAGAATATCCCTCGTCATTGAGCTCCTGCCGGAGGAGCTCCTGGATATTCCGGTCGTCTTCTATGATGAGGATCCGCTTCATCTTGAATAATATTAATGAGATGATACCGGCAAGTCAAACCTTTTACGCATCACTTTACTCATCCGGTTCCTTCACGTGACCCTGTTTCCCGCTCTCCCTTAGTTGTGGACAGGCTTCGTGGCGAGCGATACGCGACCGTGCCCCGAGGTCCTCAGGGCATCCAGCACGTCCATGACCTTGAAGTAGGGGATCTCACGGGACGCCATGATGACGATCTCACGGTCCCTGGGGAGCCCGGTCACGGCCTGCCGGTCGGCCTGCTTCCCGTCGACGACCACCTGATCGGGCAGGATGATGACCGTTACGGTGTCGGACATCACGCTCTTCCCGCTGATGGTGGCCGGGAGGTTCACCTCGCTCATCATGAGCGGACTTCCTATGGTGAGCAGAAAGAAGATCTGCAGGAGGAAGACCACGTCGACCAGCGGGGTGACGTCAAGAACCGTACTCCTCCTGTCCTCTCGTTTCTTTCTGAACCTCATGGTTCTCCCCCTTGAGGTATTCCAGTATCCTGGCCGAGGTGCGCTCCATCTCCAGGACCAGATAGTCGCTCCGGGCGATGAGGAGCCTGTAGCATACGAAGACCGGTATGCCGATGGACAGCCCCACCACCGTGGTGATGAGCGCCTCCGAGATGCCTGCGGCAAGGAGCTGGCTGGAATGCGTTCCCGTGACGCTCACGGCCTGGAAGGAGGTGAGCATGCCCGTCACCGTTCCCAGAAAGCCCAGCAGGGGTGCGATGGCAGCGATGATGCCCAGGATGTCGATGTACCGCTCGATGGAGTACGCCTCGGTGGCGCCGGCCTCCTCCATGTAGTCCTTGATGATCTCCCGGCGCATGCCCGCGTTCTTGATGGCCATCATGATGATGGGGCAGATGGGGGAGGTCCCCCGCTTCAAAAGCTGCTCGATGTCGCTGAGCCTACCCATACGGGTGAGCCGTTCCACCTCCTCGATGAGGTCCCTGGGGATGATCTTGCTCTGCCGCAGGGCGAAAAGACGCTCGATGATAATAGCCAGGGCCACCACTGAACAGGCAAGCAGTGGCCACATCAGGGGGCCGCCTTTCAAGAAAAACTCCCAGAGTGTCATACTGCCTCCCGGAAACGATCGGAATGACTTGCCCCCTTATCACACAAATGCCGCCTGTGATCAACTCATCAAAGATGGACTTGATAAATATGTCGTATGGTTGCTAACATGGTGCCGATGGAACACACAGAAAATACTCAAACCATGAAACGTCTCGTGGCCGTGAGGTTCGAAAGCATCCCCACGCCGTACATCTTCGACGCCCGGGACCTCGATCTCGCGCAGGGCGACATGGTGATCGTGGGAACCGAGGCCGGCCAGTGCGCGGCCCGCGTGATCGGATACACCCGGGAGGAAGAGGCCTCCCGCCTCGAGGACATAAAGCCGGTCGTGCGCAAGATGACCGACGAAGACCTGGCCAGGCTCGAGCGGATCCACGCCAAGGAGCGGGACTGCCGGGAATACTGCCTGGAGCGCATCAGGGCCAGGAACCTGGCCATGAAACTCATCCTCGTGGAGCAGCTCTTCGACGAGAACAAGATCACCTTCTACTTCGTGGCCGAGGGGAGGGTGGACTTCCGGGAGCTGCTCAAGGACCTGGTGGAGCGATACCGCACCCGGATCGAGCTGCGCCAGATAGGAACCAGGCAGGAGTCCGCCATGCTCGGCGGCATCGGCAGCTGCGGCAGGGAGCTGTGCTGCGCCACCTTCCTCACCAACTTCCAGCGCATCTCCGTGAAGATGGCCAAGAACCAGAACATGACGCTCAATCCCACCAAGATCTCGGGGCTCTGCGGCAAGCTCAAGTGCTGCCTCGCCTACGAGAAGGAATCCTACTCGAACCTCATCGAGAATCTCCCCAAGCCGGGCAAGAAGGTCTTCCTCGCCGACGGGGAGGCCACGGTGGTGAGCATCAACGTCATCAACCAGACCATCGTGGCCAAGCTCACGGACCGGAGGTTCGTCAAGGCGCACGTGTCAGACATCCTCACCGAGGATGAGTTCCGGCAGCTCCCGGAGCCGAAGGGGCCCGTCCACCACGAGCGGGACAAGGCCCGTCTGGCCGAAGAGCGCCCCGAGGAGGAGTCGCCCATGGTACCCATGATCACCGAAACGCCCAAGCCGAAGAAGCGCCGTCCCCGGAGCAGAGGCGCCCGGAGGAAGAGGAGCAAGCAGCCATGAAGCAGCACTTCTACGTCACCACCCCCATCTACTACGTGAACGCCAGGCCTCACCTGGGCCACGTCTACACCACGGTCATAGCAGACGTCCTTGCACGCTTCCACAAGCTGCTGGGCGAAGAGGTCTTCTTCCTCACCGGCACGGACGAGCATGGAGACAAGATCATGGAGACGGCCAGGGACCTCAATACGACCCCGAAGGAACTGGCCGACGACAACAGCCAGCGCTTCCGCGATCTCTGGCCGCTCATCCAGGTGGAGAACGACCGCTTCATCCGCACCACGGACCAGGACCACGTGAAGACCGTGCAGCGCATCCTCCAGGAGGTCTACGACAGGGGCGACATCTACTTCGGCGAGTACGGCGGCCACTACTGCACAGGCTGCGAGCGCTTCATGACCGAGACCGAGATGGTTGACGGCAACTGCCCCATCCACCAGAAGCCGCTGACCTTCGTCCAGGAGCAGAACTACTTCTTCCGCATGGAGAAGTACCGGCCGTGGCTCATCGAGTACATCCAGGGCCACCCGGACTTCATCAGGCCGGAGCGGTACAAGAACGAGGTCCTGGGCATGCTGAGAGGCCCCATCGACGACCTGTGCATCTCTCGGCCAAAGAAGAGACTGTCCTGGGGCATCGAGCTGCCCTTCGACCCCAACTACGTCTGCTACGTCTGGTTCGACGCACTCATCAACTACCTCACCGGCATCGGCTACCCGGACGACCCCCGTTTCCGGGACTACTGGGCGCAGGCCCAGCATCTGGTGGGGAAGGACATCCTCAAGCCCCACGCGGTGTACTGGCCCACCATGCTCAAGGCCATGGGACTGGAGCCATACCGGAACCTGAACGTGCACGGGTTCTGGAACGTGGATGCCACCAAGATGTCCAAGAGCCTGGGCAACGTGGTGGACCCCCTGGACATGAAGAACAAGTACGGGGTGGACGCCTTCCGGTACTTCCTGGTGAGGGACATGGTCTTCGGCCTGGACTCGAACTTCTCTGAAGAGGCCCTCGTGGAGCGCTACAACGCCGATCTGGCCAACGACCTGGGAAACCTGGTGAGCAGGAGCGCCAAGATGGTGGCCAAGTACTTCGGAGGCGTGCTGCCCTCCCCTGACGGCCCGGCGGACGACATGGACCGGGAGCTCAGGGACCTCGCCTTGAGAGTCGTCCAGGATTACACGGCAAAGATGAACTCCCTGGAGCTCCACACCGCCCTCATGGCCGTGTGGTCGCTGGTCTCGGCGCTGAACAAGTACATCGACCGCACCGCCCCCTGGGAGCTCGCGAAGAAGGACATGCAGCGCCTGGCCGTGGTCATGTACACCCTCATGGAGGCGATCCGCTTCGTGGCCCTGCTCGTGTTCCCCGTCATGCCCGGCATCTCCCGGAAGATCCTGGACATCGTTGGCGCCGGCGCCGACCTTTCCCTGACCGACCTGGGAACCTTCGGGCTGCTCAGGCCCGGCACCTCCATCGGCCAGGCCCAGGCGCTCTTCCCCCGGGTGGAGAAGATCGTCGCAACCGGGCCTCTGCCCGGGGAGCCGGAGGAGAAGAAGCCCGCCAGAGGCAAGAAGGAGGAAAAGGCGCCCAACGTCATTGACATCGGCGAGTTCGGGCGTATTGAGATCAAGGTGGGGAGGATACTCTCGGCCGGCGCGGTGGAGAAGTCGGACAAGCTCGTGATCCTGAGCGTGGACGTGGGCAGGACCATCCAGATCGTGGCAGGTATCGGCAAGGCCTACGCCCCTGAGGAGCTCGTGGGCAAGCATATCGCCGTGGTGACCAACCTGAAGCCGGCGACCCTCATGGGGCTTCCCAGCGAGGGTATGCTCCTCGCCACGGACACCGCCGACGGCAAACTCACCCTGGTGGGGTTCGACCGGCCGCCCAGGGTGGGCGCGCGGATCAGGTGAGGAGACTGACATGCAGAAGGTCCCCATGGAACTGGTCAGGCCCGGCATGGTGCTCGCCCGGACCGTGACCAACGATGCGGGCATGGCCCTGTGCGGGGAGGGCACCGAGCTCACCGACACCATCATCGAGCGCCTCAGGCGGATGAACGTTTCGCACCTCACCCTGAAGGGTCATCCCGTGGACATGGGCGACACCAAGACTGCCGAGCAGAAGATCGATGAGCTCCGCTCCCGGTTCACGAGGGTACGCAACGACCCCCTCATGGAAAAGGTCCTCGCCGCATCCGAGCAGGCCATCACCATGCTGGACGACGAGCGGAAGGCCCAGGAGGCCGCGGAAGGAGAGGTGTCGTGAGCACCAAGGTCCAGCACCTCAAGGTGCTCGCCCGAAAAATCCAGAGTCTGCCCACGCTGCCCAAGGTGGTGGAGAAGCTCATGACCATGGTGGAGAGCCCGGACGTCTCCCCCAAGGACGTGGGCAAGCTCATCTCCTCCGACCAGGTCCTGGGGGCCCGGGTACTGCGGCTGGTGAACTCGCCCTTCTACGGCTTTCCCGGGAGGATCTCGTCCATCAGCCACGCCATCATCCTCCTGGGCTTTAACGTGATCAAGGGCGTGGTCCTGTCCGCCTCGGTCTTCGATCTCATGGAGCGCTCCATGGTGGGGCTTTGGGAGCACTCCCTGGGTTCTGCCATCGTGTCGGGCGCCATCAGCAGGAAGCTGGGCCTGGCCGAGCCCGAGGAAATCTCCACCGCCGCGCTCCTCCATGACATCGGCAAGGTCCTGGTGAGGGTCTCCCTGAGCGCGGACTACGACAGGATCGTGGATGTGGTGAAGACCAGGCAGATATCCTTTCGGGAGGCGGAGCTCGAGGTCCTGGAAGTGGACCATGCCCAGATCGGGCAGTGGCTGTCCAGGGAGTGGAGCCTGCCGGAAAAGCTCTCCATCCCCATTGCCGGGCACCATGACCCGGACGGCGCGGTCAAGTTCAAGGACCGCGTCGCGGTGGTGCACATCGCGGACGCCCTGGTGAGGGCATGCGGCATCGGGTACGGCGGAGACCCCTGGGTGGGACAGATCTCGCGCAAGGCATGGGACACCATCGGCATGGACTCCCTCGACCTGAGCGCGCTCATGAAACAGCTCATGGAGGATCTGGAAGAGGTGGAGATGTACCACCAGGTACCGGCCGGGGGGTGACATGAGGGCGGTTCTCATAGTTCAGGAAACAGCCGGCACCCGAATCGGAGAGCTCCTGGGGTCCCTGTTCGAATCGTTCCTCGTCATCACGGCGAACCAGGACGTGGTGTCCACCATCTACATGGATCCGCCGGACATCATCTTCATCGACCGGGCCTTCATCCTCTCCGGGGGAGGGAGCGTGGTGCGGGAATTCCGGAGCAACACGGTCTTCGGGCACGTACCCATCGTGGCCCTGCTGAGCGAGGAAGACGTGGCATCCGGTACCTGGCAGGACATCCCCTTCGACGACTACATCACCCTGAATGACTCCGAGGCGTCCATCACCAGGCGCATCCAGTTCATCTCCACCAGGGCGGTCCGGGAGCTGGACATGAACCCGCTCACCAGGCTCCCCGGGAACGAGTCCATCATCCGCTGCATCCAGGGCATGTTCGATGCGTGCGAGGAGGTGGCCATCGCCTGGGTGGACATCGACCACTTCAAGCCCTTCAACGACCGCTACGGGTTCTCCCGGGGCGACGAGGTCATCGTGGCCACCAGCAGGATCATCACCAACGCGCTCAAGGAGCTCCGGGAGGAGAAGACCTTCGTGGGCCATATCGGCGGCGACGACTTCGTGTTCATCTGCCCCTCCTCCCACGTGCGGGCCCTGTGCGAGGAGGTGATCTCCCGCTTCGACATGATCATCAGGAACTTCTACAACGACGAGGACCTGGAGCAGGGAGGCATCGTGTCCACGGGCAGGGACGGCACCGTGAGGACCTACCCGGTCATGACCATCACCATCGCGGTGGTGCCCAACGACGGGGCCCGGTACACCCACTACGGCCAGGCCTCCCAGGACGCCACGGACATCAAGAAATACCTCAAGGGCCTCGAGGGCAGCAACTACATGATCGACCGGAGGATTGAGAAAAAGTGATAGAGCGCTATACGAGGAAACGGTTCCAGGAGATCTGGTCCGAGGAGAACCGCTACCGGAAGTGGCTCGACGTGGAACTGGCCGCATGCGAGGCATGGGCAAGGCTGGGCAGGATTCCGAAGAAGAGCCTGGACACCATAAAGAGGAAGGCCCGCTTCACCGTGGCACGCATCGAGGAGATCGAGGCCGTCACCCGGCACGACGTCATCGCCTTCGTGAGCTGCGTGGCCGAGCACGTGGGCGAGGACGCCCGGTTCATCCACATGGGGCTCACCTCATCCGACGTCCTGGACACGGCCTATGCCCTGCTGCTCAAGGAGAGCGGCGCGATCCTCTCAGACGACATCCGCGCCCTCATGGACGCCCTGAAGAAGCGGGCCTACGAGTTCAGGCGCACCCCGGCCATGGGGAGGTCCCACGGCATACATGCCGAGCCCATCACCTTCGGCCTGAAGTTCGCCCTGTGGTACGCGGAGATGGAGCGGAACCTGGCGCGCCTGGAGCGGGCCGTGGAGACGGTCTCCTATGGCAAGATCTCCGGCGCTGTGGGCACCTTCGCCAACGTGCCGCCCGAGGTGGAGGCGTATGCATGCAGGCGCCTCGGCCTGAAACCCGCGCCCATCAGCACCCAGGTGCTCCAGCGGGACAGGCACGCGGAATTCTTCACCACGCTCGCCATCATCGGCGCGAGCCTGGAGAAGATCGCCACCGAGATCCGGCACCTCCAGCGCACCGAGGTCCTGGAGGCCATGGAGCCCTTCGGCAAGGGACAGAAGGGCTCGTCCGCCATGCCGCACAAGAAGAACCCCATCGGGAGCGAGAACATCTCGGGCCTTGCCCGGCTGCTTCGCGGGTACTGCGTCTCGGCCCTGGAGAACGTGGCCCTGTGGCACGAGCGCGACATCAGCCACTCCAGCGTGGAGCGCGTCATCGGGCCGGACGCCACCACGGTCCTGGACTTCATGCTGGCCAGGCTCACGGGCATCATCGAGGGCCTGGTGGTATTCCCGGAGAACATCCGGAAGAACCTGGAGCTCACGAAGGGCCTGTGGCACTCTCAGAACGTGCTCCTGGCGCTGGTGGAAAAGGGCATGGCCCGGGACGACGCCTATGCCCTGGTGCAGCGCAACGCGCTCAAGGTCTGGGAGTCGGACGCGGACTTCAAGGCGCTGTTGAAGAAGGACCGGGACATCCTGAAGGTGCTCGGCAAGAAAGAACTCGACGACCTCTTCGACCTCTCCCACCACCTGGAGCACATCGACACCATCTTTGAAAGGGTCTTCCATGAATAAGATCGATCAACTCAAAGCGCTCGTGAAGCGCGACGCGGTGAAGTTCGGCAAGTTCATCCTCTCCTCGGGCAAAGAGTCGGACATCTACGTGGACCTCCGCAAGGTCACTTTGAACCCTGCGGGCGCGTCCGCCATCGGCTCACTCGTCTACGACATCATCAAGGACCGCGGCATCCAGGCCGTGGGGGGCATGTCCATCGGCGCCGACCCCATCGCCGTTGCCGTAAGCCTGGCCGCGTACCAGGCAGGCGCAGAGATCATGGCCTTCCTCGTGCGGAAGACCCAGAAGGGCCACGGCACGGGCAATGTCATCGAGGGGCCGGTGCAGCCGGGACTCCGCGCCCTGGTGGTGGAGGACGTCATCACCACGGGGGCGAGCACCATCTCCGCCATCGAGCGAGTGCGCGAGGCGGGCATGGAGGTGGACCTGGTGGTGGCCGTGTTCGACCGGCTTGAGGGCGGCAGGGCCGCCATCGAGGCCTGCGGCGTGGAGGTGAGATCGCTCCTGAACCGCAGCGACCTCGGGTGATCCGGCCGCGGGATTGAAGCATCGTGCCATGACTATCCCTGCACTCATCCTCGCCATCGAGACCTCCTGCGACGAGACCGCGGCATCGGTGGTCTCGGCTGCGGGAGAGGTCCTGTCCAACGTGGTGGCAAGCCAGGTGAAGGACCATGCCGCCTTCGGCGGCGTGGTACCCGAGATCGCGTCCCGCAGGCACATCGAGCTCATCAGGCCCGTGGTGAACAAGGCCGTCAAAGATGCCGGCATCGCGCTGAAAGACGTAGGGGGCATCGCGGTCACCCAGGGGCCGGGCCTCATCGGCGCGCTCCTGGTGGGGATCTCCTATGCCAAGTCCCTGGCCTGGGGCCTGGGCATCCCCCTGTGCGGCATCAACCACCTGGAGGGGCACCTCGGCGCGGCCAGGATCGGGGAAAAACTCACCTATCCGCACATGGGCATGGTGGTGTCCGGAGGGCACACCTCCCTATACCTGGCCCGGAGCGAGACCGACATCGCCCAGATCGGGCAGACCATCGACGACGCCGCCGGAGAGGCCTTCGACAAGGTGGCCAAGCTCCTGAACCTGGGCTACCCGGGCGGGGTGATCATCGAGCGCATTGCCAAAGGCGTTGACTCGAGCGGCATGGACCTGCCGCGGCCCATGATGAACGACGACACCTATGACTTCAGCTTCTCGGGCCTCAAGACCGCGGTGCTGAACCTGGTGATCCGCTCCGAGATCTTCGACAGCCTGGACCTCAGGTTCTCCGGCCTGCCGGAGCAGAAGAAGCCACGTCCGGGCAAGGAGCACCTGGTGGCGAAGATCGCTGCGGCCTTCCAGGCAGCGGTGGTGGAGGTGCTCGTCGCCAAGGCCCTGAAGGCAGTCCATGACCATGGCCTGGACCTGCTCGTGGTCTCGGGCGGGGTGGCCAGCAACACGGCCCTGCGCGACGCGCTCGGGGAGAGGTGCTCGCAGGAGGGCATCAGGCTCGTCATCCCGGAGCGGAAGTACTGCACCGACAACGCCGCCATGATCGGCATGGCGAGCCTGCGCCACTTCCGGGACGGTCAATACGCCAGCCTCGACATGAACGCCGTGTCCCGGTGGTCATCGTTGACCGGAGCAGCGCATCTGGACAGGATCTGCTAGCGTCACGACAGTAAGGATACCTCGTTGTACCGTGTCGCGAATCATCTATGTAGACTACTCGGGGGTACCTGCGTGGTGTAAAGATAATGTCCGCAGATCATCGGTACCTGGTTTCTTCAAGCCATGAAAATATCGTTGGAAATTTTCAGTTGGTGGTGTCAAGAATGTTTCGCAGCAATCGACACACATAGCTCAATTCGAGTCGCCCCTGCCTCTCTAGGGTGGAACTAGACGGCCGCATGAGGTAAACAGGATACATGCGGGCAAAACGTTCCCTGGGCCAGAACTTCCTGAAGAACATCGGCATCGCGCACAAGATGGTGTCCATGGCGGCCATCTCCGCCGAGGACACGGTGGTTGAAATCGGCCCGGGCAGGGGCATGCTCACGCGGGTACTCCTTAGCCATGCCCGATGCGTCATTGCCGTGGAAAAGGACGACGCCCTCCACGAGCACCTCCAGAGATCCCTGCATGACAGGGAGGGTCTGCACCTGATCCACCAGGACATCCTGGAGAGCGACCTTGCCCGGCTGATACCGGATAATGCAAAGATCGTGGCCAACCTGCCCTACAACATCGCCACCCCGCTCCTGGGACGCCTGGTGGCGCATGCCCGCCGCATCGCCGCCGTGGTGGTCATGCTCCAGAAGGAGGTGGCCCAGAGGATCTGCGCCAAGCCCGGCGAGCACGACTACTCCGCCCTGAGCGTCATCATCTCTGCAGGCTTCGACGCCTCGCCGGGGTTCATCGTGGACCCTGCCAACTTCTCGCCGCGGCCCAGGGTGGTCTCGCAGGTCATCAGGCTGGTCCCCAAGGCGGAGCCCATCCCCCTCGAAGACTTGGGCCTGTTCCGGACCGTGGTCACCTGCGCCTTCAGCCAGAGGAGGAAGGTGCTCCGGAACTCCCTGTCGCACCTGAGCGGCATGGACAGGGACCTGCTCCAGAGGCTCGCCACCGAGACGCCGCTGGATCTCGGCGCCAGGCCCCAGGACATCACGCCCGAGGTCTTCCACCTCTTCAGCAGGCGCTATGGCGAGGCACGTATCCTGACCCCACCCGCCTGATTCCCGAAAACCCGGGGTGGATTACAATCCGATTACAAGACCTTGTAACCAGGATTACCATGCCGTATCGGGCGTAACCGTCAAAAGCCTCTTCATTTGTCCCATCAAGCATCTCAACTTATTGTTATTACATTTTTATTAGAATTTCTCAGCAACGCCAATCCGTTGGCACCCGGCTTGCCTTAGTACCCCCAGATCGAAAGATCTGTGGGGGGTATAAGGTGAAAGACTTCAGAACAATCTGCACAGCGGTTCTCGTTCTCGTCCTGACAGGCATCACCCTGCATGCGGCAGAGTACCGTTCAGGCGAGCTCATCGTGAAGTTCAAGACAAAGGGTATCCAGTCCTCCTCCGCCCTGTCCGTGCCACAAGAGCGGCCCATGGTCATCGCCGTGGACGATGCCGCAGCGGCCATCAGGGATCTCGAGGCCAGCGGCGAGGTGGAGTATGCGGAACCCAACTACATCATCGAGGCAGAGGACGTGCCGGACGACTGGCCCTATGAGGGACAGTGGAGCCAGCTCGGCCTGGAGGATGCGTGGACCCTGCTCGCCCAGCGGGACCTCGGGGCCGAGGTGCTCATCGCGGTCATCGATTCAGGCGTGGACCTCTCCCATCCCGAGTTCCAGGGCATCATCGTGCCGGGATATGATTTCCCCAATAATGATGCCATCCCGGAGGACAATTCCGGCCACGGCACCAAGGTGTGCGGCATCCTCGGCGCTGCCGGCGACAACGGCACAGGCATTGCCGGCGTTGCATGGGACGTCGACATCACCATTATGCCGGTGAAGTTCATGGACAAAGGCACCGATGGCAAGACCACCGGAACCCTGTCCGACGCCATCGACTCCATCTACTTCGCCGTGGACCACGGCGCCCGCATCATCAATGCGAGCTGGGGCTTCTACGAGTATTCCCGCGCCCTGCAGGATGCCATGGCCTACGCCCAGTCCAAAGGCGTCCTCGTGGTGGCCTCGGCGGGCAACAAGGGCCAGAACAACGACGTGAAGGAACACTACCCTTCGAACTATCCCCTGGACAACATCACCGCAGTTGCCGCCATGGGCGAGGACGGCACCCTTGCCTCGTTCTCCAACTACGGCAGAACCACGGTGGACGTCGCCGCCCCGGGCGTGGGGATCACCACGACCACGGTGAACGGCGGGTACGTTGCCTGGGCCTCGGGCACCTCCTTTGCCACGCCCTTTGTGACGGGCATCGCTGCCATGGTGCTCTCCCAGTTCCCTGACCTCGACTGCAGATCCCTGCGCGACATCCTCCTGCTCTCCGCCAGCCAGACCCCGAGCGCAGGGTCCAATGCGGTGGCGAGCGGCGGGTGCGTGAACGCCTACCAGGCGCTGGTCACCGGGGAGGGGTATGACCCCTCGACGAAAGACACTCAGGAGACGGAACCGTCCTCCCAGGATACCACCGCCGCCCCTGCCGCCGATTCAGGCGGATCGGTGGGCGGAGGCTGCCTCATCCAGACGGCCCAGGCGCCGGCGTCCTCGCTGCCGACAGTCCTGCTCATGCTCTCGATAGTCTTGTTCCGGGTCCATCGGAGGAAGGATCTGGAATAGCCTATACCCCCCGGCCCCCCCGGCAACGGGGGGGCCCCCCACAAAAAAACAGGGACCCTGCATGCGGTGCAGGGCCCCTTGCCTGTTTTCCCCTGATGAGCGGGATTCTTCGGGACAGTTCCCCTAGACGGCCTCGATGGCCATGGCCATGCCCATGCCGCCGCCGATGCACAGCGATGCCATGCCGAGACCCACACCGCGCCTCTTCATCTCGTTGGCCAGGGCCAGGACTATGCGCGCGCCTGTGCAGCCGATGGGGTGACCGATGGAGATGCCGGATCCGTTCACGTTGGTGATGGACCAGTCCATGTTCAGTTCGCGCATGCAGGCAATGGCCTGGGAGGCAAAGGCCTCGTTCACCTCGAAGAGCCCGTAGTCCTTCACCGAGGTACCGGTGATCTGGAGGAGCTTCCGCACCGCCGGGATGGGGCCGAGCCCCATGTAGGAGGGGTCCACGCCGCCAGAGGCATAGCCCCTGATGCGGGCAAGGGGCTTCAGTCCGAGCTCCCTGGCCTTGTCCTCGCTCATGACGAGCAGCGCGGCGGCCGCATCGTTGATGCCCGATGCGTTGCCGGCCGTCACCGTGCCGTCCTTCTTGAACACGGTGGCAAGCTTGCCCATCTTCTCCAGGGTGGTGTCCATGGGCCGCTCGTCGGTGTCGAAGAGGAGGGGGTCGCCCTTCTTCTGGGGGATCTTCACCGGTACGATCTCGTCCTTGAGCACGCCGGAAGCGATGGCTGCCCGGGCACGGTTGTGGCTGTCAAGGCCCATCTTATCCTGCTCGGCCCTGCTGATGCCGTATTTCTCTGCAATGTTCTCCGCAGTGATGCCCATGTGGTACCCGTAGAAGATCTCAAAGAGACCGTCAAAGACCATGAGGTCCATGGTCTTGCCGTAGGGCATGTCCATGCGGTAACCCCAGCGGGCCTTGGGCAGGGCGATGGGCACGTCGCTCATGTTCTCCATGCCGCCTGCGATGACCACCTCGTTGTCACCGGCCCTGATGGATGATGCAGCCAGGGCGATGGCCTTCATGCCCGAGGCGCACACCTTGTTGATGGTGAACGCCGGGGTCTCCTTGGGGATGCCGGCCATGATCATGGCCTGCCGCCCGGGATTCTGCCCCTGCCCCGCCTGGAGCACGTTGCCCATGATCACCTCGTCTATGGCGATGGCCTGGAGGTCCTTGGACCATGTGGCGTACTTTCCCTCGATCACGGACAGCCCTGCGTCCTTGAAGGTGTCAGGGGCATAGCCCTTGCTCGCAGAAGAAACGTCCGGTCTCAGTCCGTGCCTGATGAGCAGTTCGCGCAGGACCAAGGCCCCGAGCTCCTTGGCCGGAGTATCCTTCAGGGTTCCGCCGAAGCCCCCCACCGCTGTCCGAACACCGCCGACGATGACCACGTTCGCCATATTGCCACCTCCAGTTAGGGTTGTATGCACCGCGTACCGGGACACTATTCCATACAACACCACCCTTGGCAAGAATGGATTCCATGGGCCTGTACAGCGCATCGGGGCCTTGAAAAAACGCACCCCCCGGTGTACAACCCCAGCATGCAACCGGACTACGAAGGCCTGCTGAACCGCTATTCACTGGTCCTGCTCGACGCCAGGGGGCTTTCCCGGGAGACATACCGGGCATACATGGGCGACCTCAGGGACCTTGTCGCGTTCATCCGGGAGCGGGGAGAAGACATCCCGGACCGCCGCTGCGTGCGCGCCTACATGCTCAGGCTGGCCTCGCGCTTCGACCGCGCATCGGTGAACCGGAAACTCAGCGCCATCAAGGGATTCTTCGACTACCTGCTCCGCCAGGGGTGCTGCAGCGTGAACCCCTTCGGCCACGTCCGCTCGCTCAGGCACCGGGAACACCTGCCGAAATTCCTCAACCCGGACGAGGTGTTCGACCTCATCGAGGCGGTGAACGACCCGCGGGACAGGGCGCTCCTCGAGCTGCTCTACTCCACGGGCATCCGGGTGGGCGAGGCCGAGGCCATGCAGTGCTGCGATGTGGACATGCACCGGGGATTCATCCTGGTCACGGGCAAGGGGTCAAAGCAGCGCAC
Organism: Deltaproteobacteria bacterium; assembly: GCA_029547045.1. Lineage (GTDB taxonomy): Bacteria > Desulfobacterota > Desulfomonilia > UBA1062 > UBA1062 > MWEI01. Next base: position 17,485 of record JAKPQL010000056.1, read on the forward strand.
CGTGCCCGCAGGCAGGAGATGCGTCCAGGCCATCGGTGCCTACCTTGCCACCCGGGGCATCGCCGACCCCATATACTGCACCGAGCCGCTGTTCCTGGGCAGGAGGGGAGGCCCCCTGGGCTCCCGGGGCATGCGGCGGGTCATCTACCAGTGGTCTCTCCAGGCGGCCCTCGGGAGACAGGTGAGCCCCCACGTGATCAGGCACTCCTTTGCGAGCCACATGCTGGATGCAGGGGCGGACCTGCGGTCCATCCAGGAGATGCTGGGGCACGCGAGCCTGTCCACCACGCAGCGCTACACCCATTTGCATGTGGACAAACTCATGGATGTGTATGATAAAGCTCATCCGAGGGCAAAGGAGGGGTGATGGAGATACACGGGACCACGATACTGTGCGTGCGCAGGGGCGGATCGGTCGTCCTGGCGGGCGACGGGCAGGTGACCATGAACAACGTCATCCTCAAGGGCACGGCGAAAAAGGTGCGCAAGCTTCACGACGACAGGGTCCTGGCAGGCTTCGCCGGCTCCACCTCGGACGCCTTCACCCTGTTCGAGAGGTTCGAGGAAAAGCTCAAGGAATACCGGGGCAACCTCACCAGGGCAGCCGTGGAGATGGGCAAGGACTGGAGGACCGACCGGGTCCTCAGGAGGCTCGAGGCCCTCATGATCGTGGCGGACGCCACCAAGACCTTCATCCTATCGGGCACGGGCGACGTGGTGGAGCCGGACGAGGATGTCTGCGGCATCGGTTCGGGGGGAACCTATGCCATGGCGGCTGCCGCGGCCCTGCTCAAACACACGGACCTGACCGCCCGGGAGATCGCCGGGATCGCCATGGAGATTGCCTCGGACATCTGCATCTACACCAACAAATCCCTCGTCTACGAGGAGCTGGCATGAGCAGCCTCACGCCCCGGCAGATCGTGGCAGAACTCGACCGGTACATCGTTGGACAGGACAAGGCCAAGCGCGCCGTGGCCATTGCCATGCGGAACCGGTGGCGACGGCAGCACGTGGATCCGGACCTGCGCGACGACATCTACCCGAAGAACATCATCCTCATCGGCCCCACGGGCGTGGGCAAGACCGAGATAGCCCGGAGGCTGGCAAAGCTCGCCGGAGCCCCCTTCATCAAAGTGGAGGCGTCCAAATTCACCGAGGTGGGCTACGTGGGCAGGGATGTTGAGTCCATCATCCGCGACCTCATGCGCACCGGCATCCAGCTGGTCCAGGCCGAGGAGAGCGAGAACGTGAAGGACAAGGCCACGGAGCTCGCCAAGGAACGGGTGCTCGATCACCTCCTGCCCCCCCAGAAGGATGCCGAACTCCACGTGGAGAGCAGGGAGAAGCTCCGGCGGATGCTCGACGACGGCTCCCTGGACGAGCGGACCATCGAGGTGGAGTTCCGCGAGACCCAGATGCCCACCGTGGAGATCTTCTCGGGCCAGGGCCTCGAGGAGATGGGCATCGACTTCAAGGAGATGTTCTCGTCGCTGCTGCCAAAGCGGACGAGACGGCGTCGCATGAGCGTGAAGGAGGCCCTGGTGTTCCTCACGAACCAGGAGATCTCCCGGCTTATCGACATGGACAAGGTGACCCAGGAGGCGCGGAGCCGGGTGGAGAACGCCGGCATCGTCTTCATCGACGAGCTCGACAAGGTCGCGGGCAGGGAGGGCGGACGGGGGCCCGATGTGTCCCGGGAGGGTGTGCAGCGCGACCTGCTGCCCATCGTGGAGGGCACCACGGTGAACACGAAGTTCGGCCCCGTGAACACGGACCACATCCTGTTCATCGGCGCCGGAGCCTTCCACGTGAGCAAGCCTGCAGACCTCATCCCGGAGCTGCAGGGCCGTTTCCCCATACGGGAGGAGCTGAACCCCCTGACCAACGAGGATTTCATCAGGATCCTTCGGGAGCCGAAGAACGCCCTGATCAAGCAGTAC
>JAKPQL010000072.1 GCA_029547045.1 Deltaproteobacteria bacterium
CCTGCGCTCCTGAGGCCGGGAAGGTTCGACCGACTGGCCCTGGTCCCGGTACCGGATGCGGAGGCTCGGAGGAGCATACTGAGGATCAACACCAAGGCCATGCCCCTGGTGGGCGTGGACCTGGAGAGCGTGGTGGCCCGCACCGAAGGATACGTGGGGGCGGACCTGGAGGCCCTGTGCCGGGAGGCGGCCATGGTGGCCATGAGGGAGTCGCGTGACGCCGACAAGATCACCATGAGGCACTTCGACGCAGCCCTGAAGACCATACGCCCATCGTCCAGCAAGGACGTCATGAAGTGGTACGAGAACTTCGCACGTTCCATGGAGAACCTGCCCCCCAAATGGCAGGACCCTGGTGTGTACCGCTGAGCGCTCACGAGCCCCAGGACAGGCAGTCCCACATCTCCCCGTCCTCGCGGAACATGGGGCCAAGCGGCCCCTCCGTGCCCAGCATGCCCCCCCAAATGCCCCCCGGCTCACCCCAGTGGCCCTGGAACAGCAGCCACCCGGGAACGGCCCCGTTCCACTCCTCCCCGATGGGCACCAGGACGTAGTCCTGGGGCTCCCACCGTTCCCCGGACCCATCTATCTTGTCGCCCGCGATGATGCTCCTGGTGCCGGGGAAATAGTTAGCGTGGCTGCCGCGGGAGACTATCACCACCGGGTGGGTCCCGTTCTCCGCATCCACGCCCTCGTCCCAATCCTCCCGTCCGAAACCATGGTGCTGGCTCAGGACCGCCCGTTGGGGTTCTAGGTCTTCCCTGTCGAGCACCACCTGCACCATCTCCCAGTCCCCCTCGTGGGAGTTGAAGGTCCCGAGGTTGAAGACGTAGAACATCCAGTACTGCAGGGCGACCTTGCCGTCCCCCTCCGTGACGCGCACGTACACCGTGGGCTGGACGAACGATATGTCGTTCTCGTAGGCGGTTATGACCCCCATGTCATCGCCCGATCCCATGTAGTTGTCGAGGTAGGTGCCCCGGCCGGCCAAGGACAGTTCATCGGAGATGGGGTTCTCCACTATTATCGTCCGCCCGCGATCGGTGAGGTGCGACCTCCCTATGAAGTACTCCGCCTCCGAGGGGAAGGTCCTCTCCTCGACGGAGAAGCGAAGCACTGGGGAATAGGTCATGGCCAGCTCCCATCTCTGGTCCTCGCTCAGGGGATCCCATTCGCCGCCTGATGAAGGGGCCCTCTGCAAGTACACGGCCAGGGCTGATGCTGACAGCACGAGCAGGGCGAGCCCCAGGGCTGTGAGCCAGAACCTCTGTGATGGCTCACCCGCGGTCGAATCGGCAACTACGGGCATGGGTGCTAGGCGAGCGAGCTTCATCGCCGGGCATCGCTAGGGGTTGGCATCACTTAAGGATGATG
>JAKPQL010000106.1 GCA_029547045.1 Deltaproteobacteria bacterium
TCCGTAGCAGCGCGACCCATTGGGCCAATGGGGCATACAGGCCGGCGGCCATGGCGCCTACTACCGTATTCATGATCAACAGGTCGCCACCCTGGTAGAACGCTTCGCCGAGATTGCGGACCAGCATCCACCCCCCCATGCTCATGATCTCTCGGAGCTTCGTCCGGTCGAAGTCGGCCCGCTTTACGTGGAGCTCCGGCGTGTAGGTGCGGAGCATCCATAGCCGGACACACCAGCGGAAGGTGGCCACGGCCAGAATGCCCACGGCCACATGCCACAAGCTCGGCTTCATGATCGAGAACAGCACGACCACGCAGGCGATGGGCAAGACGCGAACCACGGTGTCGATGATGGAGACCACGTCGAACCGGCTCCGGACAAACAGAGCCACCCCGAAGGCCATGCCCACGACCATGGAGTACGAGGACAGCAGCACCGATCCAAACACGAGTCGGGCGTCGCCTTCGTAGCCCGCGGGGATGTGGATGAGCCGAGGAGCAAAGATGATGAAGACGATACCCAGGGGATAGAGCAGGCTCCCCATCCCGACGGTCGTGAACAGGGTTGTGTTGAAGGCCCGGTTGGCCTCTCCAACCTCCCCTCGCTCCAGATGCAGGGTGACAAACCGGCTCGAGGCCTGTGTCAGAGCATTCGCCAGATACTGGAAATACGAGACCGTCTGGAACGCGAGGGGAACCAGGCCATACACGGCGATGCCGAGATGGTCGATCAGGTAGGGGGTGTACCACACGCCGACCAGCGTGCTGAACACATAGTAGGCCAGGGTGGCCACGACATTGGTTCGCAGGCGTTTCTTGCCCTCTTTGGAGATGGACTCCCGCCGCGGAATGGCTAAGTGGGGGCTGTCGTCCGGTTTCTCAGGGGCTTCGGGGGGTGTCGAGAGCAGTTCCGAGTCCCCGCCCTCCCGCTGCTCTCGTTCCACTGACATGCGTCACCTCCCCAGGTTCCGATTATAGCGCCTCACCTGGGCTCAGTTCTGGAGCGGCAGTGGCTGGACGAACCAGGGCCTTCTAGACTGAGTTTGGCCGGTGACCTTTGCCAACTCCAAATAGGGGCTTTTCCTCGGGAGAGTCGTTCATGATCCGACTGGTCGTGGTCTGGCAGGATGCCCTGGTGGAGCGGCGTTATCAGCCGGCCCTCGAATGTTTCAAGAAACACTTTGATGTGCGCGATGCATTTTTCGTTGAACTGCCCCGATGGCAACTGGCCTGGCTCGGTGGCCGGGCCCTATTCTGCAACCGGGCCATGCGCTCCAACGCCATTCATGGCGGCCCCCGGGTGATGCGGGCCAAATCGCGAGCCTGCGAAGCGCGCTTGAGGCCTATGCTCAACGAGATCGACGCCGTACTTCTCTTGGGACCGCTCTTCTGTCCCTTCGCCCACCTCCCGCCGCCCAAGCCCTACTTCGTCTGGACGGATGCCATGGCGGTCAAGGACCAGAAGGAAAGCTACAGCTGGTGGACTCCCTCCTGGCAACACCGACCCCGCTGGGCCTTTCAGAAGGAGATCGCCCAGAACGCGCTCCGCGTCTTCCCCTTCTCCGAATGGTCCCGGCAGCGAGTGCTGCGCTCCTTCGACCTGCCGGAAGAGAGAGTCATCCGGTCGGGATGGACGGCCCTTCTCCCCGTCCCCGATGAG
>JAKPQL010000130.1 GCA_029547045.1 Deltaproteobacteria bacterium
TGGGTCTCGGTGACGATGCGTGCCTCAACGCCGTGCTGCAGTGCCGTGCGGAGCAGGTGCAGGTTCGCCAGGGTGTGGTCGATCCGCCCGCCCAGCGCACCGAGGATCTCCACCCGGGTCGCCCCCTTCAGGATGGCCTCGTCCAGGGCGATCTCGGTGTCCGTCCGGTCCTTGTCGTGGCTGAAGCGCCTGACCTCCGCCCCCGACCCGGCGAGTCTGGCCGCCGACGCCTCGTCCAGGGAGTCCATGTCGCCGACGATGAGGTGCGGCATGACGCCCGCGTCCAGGCAGTACTCCCCGCCCCGGTCCGCCGCTATGATGTATGCGGCCCTGGACGCCCGCTCCGCAAGCAGGCCTCTGCCGGGGTGCTCGCCGCCTGTGACGATGAGGAACATGGAGGGGAATAAACAACTATTGCCGGGACAAAGTCAAGCTGCACGATTGTGCGCCCCGTGGACGGACCAACCGCCCGGTCACTGGGGCCCGAGCAGTCTGATGAAGGCCGCCAAGAGCCAGGGGTCGATGACGCCCGGGAGCTCCCTGTGCATGGTCTGCAGGGCCTCGAAGGGGCTCATGGACCTGCGGTACGGCCGCTCGGCGGTGAGCGCCTCGAAGGTGTCCGCCACGGTGCATATCCGTGCAATGACCGGTATCTCCCGGCCCCGCTTGTGGAACGGATACCCGCTGCCGTCGGCGCGCTCGTGGTGGGACAGGATGATGGCAACGGTCTCCTCGCCGAGATCGCGCTCATTGAGGATACGCTCCTGCCCCCACACGGGGTGCATCCGCACCACGCCCTTCTCACTGTCGCTGAGGTGTCCGGGTTTCTCGATGATCTCCATGGGCACGTCCGACATGCCGATGTCGTGGAGGAAGAACCCCGTGCACAGGCGCACCATGTGGTCCCGGCCGAGCCTGTCCCCGAAGATCTTCCCGAGCAGGGCCGTCGCCAGGACGCCCACCCGCACCGAGTGCCGGAAGGTGAAGTGGTCCGTGGCCCGCAGGTGGCCGAGGTGATCCAGCACGTGGCCGGTCCGGATGATGCGCCTCACCTCATCGCCGGCATACCTCTCCACGTCCGCGATGGTCCTGGGCACGGCGCCCCGGTAGGTGTCGCGGAGGGACTGGATGGCAGATGCATAGATGAGGTCCGCCATGGCGCCGGGACCCGGTGAGGGAGTCTCGCGCGTGGGCCCGGGGGCCCTCATGAGGGTTTTCCGGACTGCGGGCCAGTCCTCGCAGCGCACGGCGAACCGCGTATCCTCGCGGCTCATCAGCGAAAGATGGTCCCTGGTGAGCACCACGCCCCGGGCGGCGAAGAGACGGTGTTTGTCGTGCATCCTCAGGAACAGGTCGAAATCATACGCCCGGCCCGTCCGGACCAGCGACGTGGGGATCTCCCGGTACAGGTGTGCATCGTCCTCGCGCTGCGCTGTGGCGAGAACCTCGAAGGGGTGCATCCTCATGATGCCGGGATGCGACGAGCCTGCCATGAGGTTCTCATCGTCAGATTCCCAGGGATCTTGAGGCGTTGGAGCGAATAACAGGTCACCCCCCGCCCTGGGGGAGCAGGCCGAGGTCCCTGAGGAAGGGAAGCCCTGCATCCTTTTCCGACACCAGCGGGAATCCCACCGGCCAGGGGATGGCGAGATCCGGGTCGTCCCACCGGATGCCCCCCTCGGTCTGCGGGGCGTACGGGGCGTCCACCTTGTAGAACACCCTCGTGTCGGCCTCCAGGGTACAGAACCCGTGGGCGAACCCCCTGGGCACGTAGACCATGCGGGGTTCCCCGGCCGAGAGCTCGAAGGCCTCCCACCGCAGGAAGGTCGGGGAACCGGGCCTGATGTCCACGATCACGTCGTAGATCGACCCGGTCAGGGTCCAGACGAGCTTGGCCTGGGCGCAGGGGTCCTTCTGGAAGTGCAGACCCCGCAACACCCCCCGCACCTTCGAATGGGAACAGTTGTCCTGCACGAAATCCACCTGCAGCCCGGACTCGGCAAAGCCCCGGGCGCTGAACACCTCGAGGAACGAGCCCCTGACGTCCCGGTGGAGGGCCGACTCGACGATGAACGCCCCGTTCAGAGAGGTGGCGATGAGTTTCATATCTTTCGGTATCCTCACTCCTGCTGATCCAGTATTACCTGAAATCCCCCTGCAGGATCAAGACCCCGAACCCGTCCTTTCCCTCAGAGGCCCTTCCATGCCTCGAGGAGCTCACGCTCGAGGAGCTTCACGCGGTCTTGGTACCTCGGCGAGACGTGCATGGGGATCACCGTGCGCGCCTGGAGTTCCCGGGCGATGAGACCCGCCTGGAGGGCGGTGAGGTGCCCCTTGTCGAAGGCCTCGCCGGCCCGCTCGTGCAGGTAGTAGGCCTCGATGAAAAGCGTGTCGGCGTGGCGGGCGATCTCTGCGAACCGTGCGATGTTCTCCCGTGATGCCCTGATATCCGTGAGATACGCGATCTTCTGCCCATCCGAGACCACCACCAGCTCCTCAATGAGCCGTTCCACCCCGATCTCGCACACGCCTGAGACCGTGTCCACCGCGATGGCCGTGTCCGTGCATCCGGTCATGATCCTTTCCTTGAGCAGTCCTACCCATGGGCCGCTTCTGTAGCCGAAGCCCTGGAGCGCCCCTGCCCTGATGCCGACGTGGAACGGCTCGGCCAGGGCGAAGCCGAGGCAGGGCACGTCATGGTCGAGCGCCACCGCGTCCACGCGGTACCTCGGGCAGGAGTACACCGTGGCCCCGGTGCGTCCGGCACGGACCGCGGGGCCCTGGGCGAAGCCGTCCGCCGCCGCGGCCCTGCAGGTGGCGACGTGGCCCTCTGCCACCTCGTGGACGACGACCTCCAGGGGATAGTCGCCGGTGAGGTTCCAGGTGTAGGAGGCGAGTTTGGCCAGGACCCGGCCGGTCATGCCCTCCGGACCGTAGACATGGAGGGGATCACGGCGGTGGAGGATGGTCCTGAGCACGTGGTCGAACCCCATGAAGTGGTCCATGTGGGCATGGCTGACGAAGAGACGGCGCACCGAGAGGATCTCCCGGTTGGAAAGCCCCGAGATGCGGCCGCAGTCGAACAGGACCGCCTCCCTGCCGTGGCACGGCCGGACGAAGACGCACGGGTCGAAGGCGGGGCCGTTGATCAGCCGGGCGAGGAATGCGGGCCGCATGGGGCACGAGCTACCCGGCCTACAGGCCGAGCGACTTCAGGAGCGAGTCCACGTCGTCCTGGGAGGAGGCCACGCCCCTGTCCTGCCCCGGTACCGCCGGGCCGTGGGCCCTGGTCCCGTCCCGCTGTCCCGGCTCGGGCCGGACGATCCCGGCGCTGCGGCCGTAGCTCCTGATGAGGTCAACCAGGCGGGCCTCCATGTTCTCCACCACCCGGCTCACCTTCTTGACGATCTGGTCCACCAGGTCGGCGTGGATCTGGAGCTCGCTGATCCGCATGAGCTCGTTCACCAGGTCGTGGTTGTGGTCCTTGAGGACCTTGAGCTGCCTCAGCGCGCCCTTCTTGTCGTCCGCCATGATCATCCGGGCGATGGCGCCGTATGCGGCGTTGTCCGCCACGGCCGTTTCCTGGCGGGTGAAAAGCAGGTCCAGGGTCTTCTCCGAGGTGTCCTTCACGAGGGCGGAGACGTGGGTGAGCTTGCTGGAGAGCCCCTGGATGTCATCCTCGGTGAGGTTCGTCAGGATGGGCTCCAGGAAGCGCTGGATGTCCTTGATGGACTCGTGGAGGTCCCGGGTGATCTCGCCGATGCCCCGGAAGAGCTCCCCGGTGGAGATGGTGTTGAGCTGCTGGAGGAGCTCGGCGGAGCGGATCAGGTCCGCGTGGGTGAGGCTCACGATGGCGTCCTTCAGGGTGTCCAGGAAGACCACGAGCTGCTCGAAGGGCTCGTACCCCTTCTCCTCGAAGAAGGCCTTCAACGCGTCGGCCTGCCTGAGGATGCCGTTCACCGGATGGTCCGCGCCGTTCTTCCTGGAATCCATGGGGCCTCCTTGCATCAGGCTTTGTCGGGGATCCTTGTAAGATCCTCCAGCCAGGGATCGGCCACGCTGTCGCTGGGGGCGCGGTAATCGCCCCGGGGCGAAAGCGATCCGCCCGAGCCCACCTTGGGGGCGTTCGGGATGCACGAGCGCTTGTACTGGCTCTGCTCGAAGAAGCGCCGGATGAACACCTCCAGCCAGTGCCTGATCTCGCCGATGGTGTACTCGTGCCGCTTGGCAGGGGGTATGTCGGGCCATGCCCCCCTGCCGGCATCGCTCCAGGCACAGTAGGCGAGGAATGCCACCTTGGCGGGCAGATACCCGTAGCGGGTGAAGTAGAAGGTGTTGAAGTCCTGGAGCTCGTAGGGGCCCACCACCGCCTCGGTGCTCTGGGCCGGCTGGCCGTCCTTCGTGCCCGGAACGAGCTCCGGACTGATCTCGGTGTCCAGGATATCCAGGAGGCACCGGGCAGCCCTGGCACCGAAGATGCGCTCGGACGCCACCCAGCGGATGATGTACTGGATGAGGGTCTTGGGGACGCTGGCGTTCACGCTGTAGTGGGACATGTGGTCGCCCACGCCGTAGGTGCACCAGCCCAGCGCCAGCTCGGAGAGGTCGCCGGTGCCCACCACCAGGCCGCGCCGCAGGTTGGCGATGCGGAACAGGACGGAGGTGCGCTGGCCCGCCTGGACGTTCTCGAAGGTCACGTCGTAGAGCTCCCGGCCCTTGCTGTACGGGTGGCCGATGTCCTCCATCATCCGGGTGCACCCGGGCCTGATGTCGATCTCGCCGGCCTCCACGCCCAGCGCCTTCATGAGCGCCACCGCGTTGGCATAGGTCTTTTCCGAGGTGGCGAACCCCGGCATGGTGTAGGCCTTGATGTTCCTGCGGGACAGCCCCAGCATGTCCACGGTCCTGGCGCACACGGTGAGGGCGTGCGTGGAGTCGAGCCCCCCTGACACGCCGATGACGAGGTTCTCTATCCCGGCGGAGACCATCCGCTTGGCCAGGCCCTGCACCTGGATGTTGTAGACCTCGTAGCAGCGCTGACAACGCAGCGACGGGTCCGCGGGCACGTAGGGGAACCTGGGGATCTCGCGGCAGGGCATGATCCTTCCCCGGGGGGGCCGCAGGGGGAAGCGGACCGTCCTGAAGGCCCTGCCCGGGGTCTGGCCGCCCCTGCTGTCCGTGAAGCTGGTCATGATCATCCGGTCCTTTGCCAGGCGCTCCAGATCGATGTCCGCGACGAGGACCTGCGGTTCCCAGGAGAACCGCTCGGACTGGGCCAGGAGGGTGCCGTTCTCGCAGATGATCGCATGCCCGTCCCAGGCCAGGTCCGTGGTGGACTCGCCGGGCCCGGCCGCGGTGTATAGGTAGGCGCTGACACACCTTGCAGACTGGTTCGAAGCCAGGTTCCGCCGGTACTCGTCCTTGCCCGTGGTGATGTTCGATGCGGACAGGTTCGCGATGACCGTGGCCCCGGCCAGGGCTGCGTGGCTCGACGGCGGGATGGGCGTCCAGAGGTCCTCGCAGATCTCCACGAAGAGCCTGAAATCCTCGATGCCCTCGGCCTCGAAGATGAGGTCGGCCCCGACGGGGACGTCGTGCTGGCCGCACAGCTCCATGCGGTCCACGCTCAGGTCCCTGGCGGGTCTGAAATGCCTGCGCTCGTAGAACTCGCGGTAGTTGGGAAGGAAGCTCTTCACCGCCACGCCCAGGATGCGCCCTCGGTGCATGACCACGCCGCAGTTGAACAGGGCGTCCACCACCTTGAGCGGCGCCCCGACCACGAGGACCGTGTCCAGGCGCCCGCTCGCCCGGACGACATCTCCCAGGGCGCCCAGCACCGAGCGCTGCAGTGCATCCTGGAAGAACAGGTCGTCACTGGTGTAGGCGGAGATGCCCAGCTCCGGGAACACGGCCAGCACGCACCCCTGCTGGTGCGCCCTGCGGGCGAGTTCCAGGGTCTGCGAGGCATTGAACGCGGGATCGGCCACCTTCAGGGAGGGGATGCAGGCGGCGGCTCGCACGAACCCGTGCCGGTACAGGTTGAAAAACCCGTCTCCGGATCGTCCGGTCTTTCCCTTCCTGATTTCCGCGCCTTTAGCCATACCCTTGTATTATACATCGGCCATCGCGCCCAGACAAATGAACTCTGCGCATCCCTGCTGTTTCCCGAGGGAGCGCCGCCTTCCATTTCCCCCTTGAATTCGCCCGGCAACTGTCGTACACCCTTGAGAAGGGCTGAAGGAGTGCAGGTAATCGCTGGCGCCTCACGGCGCGAGAGGAAAGTCCGGGCTCCGCAGGGCAAGGGTGGTCGCTAACGGCGACCGGGGGTGACCCCAGGGAAAGTGCCACAGAAAGCAGACCGCTGCCCGCACGCGAGGCAGTAAGGGTGAAACGGCGAGGTAAGAGCTCACCAGTTCCCCGGGTGACCGGGGAAGCTCGGCAAACCCCACCCGGAGCAAGACCAATAGAGGGGCTATAAGGATTGCCCGTCCCGCCCCTGGGTAGGTCGCTGGAGGCCCCGGGCAACCGGGGTCCTGGATGAATGATTACCGCCCGTCCCGCCCCTTGGGCGGGAGGGGAGACAGAACCCGGCTTACGCGCTGCTTCGGCCCGCCATACCACCCGCACGGGGTTGTCAGACAGGGGCCTCACCATGGAGAAGAGATCGCGGTTCGAGCTGGGCCACCTCGAGAAGATCAGGAGGTCCATCTACGTGTACCTCCGGGACCAGCTCGAGCACAGGCTCATCCTCACCGCCCTGGAGTCGCCCTACCGCCTATGCCGGGTCAGGGACATGCCCTACCCGTACGTGGATCCGGGCGACCTGAAGCCCAAGAAGAAGGAGTTCACCAAGGACTCCTTCGTGGCGCAGCCCTTTTTCATCATATTCAGCGAGGACGCCATCGGCGAGGTGCACCAGAAGTATCTCAGGTTCTCCGACTCCAACAAGGTCCGCAAGGAAAACCTCCAGCTCATCCCGGACATACGGCTGCAGCGCTCCATGTACACCACCGCCCGCTTCTTCGAGCGGGAATCCTTCTTCGAGCTCCTGGACCAGCTCCTCGACGTGGACTACTGCCTCCTCATCCAGCGCGACAGCCGCCACCGGAAGCAGCACCGCTACTGCCTCACCCACTTCCACGTGAAGATCGACTGGCCCATCGCGGACGCGGCCGAGAGCCTGGCAAAAGAGCTCCGCTACATCTCCAAGAACCTCTACGAGAAGGGGGACCGCTACGCGGAGATCCTCCAGCAGAAGCTCTTCGAGTACTACGGCTGCCACCACCAGGGCGCGGGCGGCAGGAGGTCCGCGGCGCTCATCGCGGCCCAGTACCTGAAGCAGTTCCCCTTCCTCTCCACGGTCTACGTGTCCAGCGCCGAGACCAGGACGCTTACCAGCTACTCCGAAAAGGGCATCGGGAGATACGCCATCATCCAGCTCGACAAGGCCCATGCGAAGTCGGTCATGGAGCAGGGCGGCGTCACCGAGTCGGGGTTCCGCCAGGGCTACGCCCTGGGGGAGACGGAGACCGCCTTCGATGTCATGCTCCATGTGCGCTACGAGCACACCGAGTGGGGCAAGCCCCCCGACGACGGCAGACTGAGGATCCTCAGGCCGGACTACGCGTGGCTCATGGTGGACCGGGAGCTGGTGCTCCCCAGGTCCGACGCGGTGCACTGCAGGCCGCTAGCGGTGAAGTGGGTGTACCGGGGCTGAATCACTAATCCAGGAGGTTTTCGTGGCGATCATCATCGACGGCAACGAGCTCTCGCGCAGGCAGAGGGAGATCACGGCGAAGGAGGCCCTCGAGTTCACGGAGAAGGCGGGAAGGCCCCCCGGCCTCGCCGTGGTGCTGGTGGGCGAGGACCCTGCGTCCGCCATCTACGTGAAGAACAAGAAGAAGGCCTGCGAGACCGCGGGCATCCGCTCCTTCGAATACCGACTGGATTCCGGAACCTCCCGGGAAGAGCTCCTGGGCCTGGTGCACCGGCTCAACGCGGACGACCTGGTGGACGGCATCCTCGTGAAGCTGCCGCTGCCCGCCCATCTCGACAGCCAGGAGGTGCTGCTCGCCATCGATCCCGGCAAGGACGTGGACGGGTTCCACCCCTACAACATGGGCAGGCTGCTCACGGGTGAGCCGACGCTCGTGCCCTGCACCCCCGCGGGCATCATGTGCATGCTCCGCGAGCACGGCGTGTCGCTCAGGGGCAAGGACGCCGTGGTGGTGGGCAGGAGCAACATCGTGGGCAAGCCCATGGCGATCCTGCTCATGATGGAGCACGCCACGGTGACCATCTGCCACTCCCGGACCGTGGGGCTGGAGGCCAAGGTGGCCGCCGCCGACGTGGTGGTGGCCGCCATCGGCAGGGCCGAGATGATCCGGGGGGACTGGATCAAGCCCGGGGCCGTGGTGATCGACGTGGGCATGAACCGCACGGCCAGCGGGCTCAAGGGAGACGTGCAGTTCGAGGAGGCGGCCAGGCGGGCATCGCTCATCACGCCGGTGCCCGGCGGCGTGGGGCCCATGACCATCACCATGCTCCTGGACAACACCCTGCGCGCGGCGAGGATCCACGCGGGCTGAGGCCCTCCCCTGACGGCGGATGTCGTCCAGGAGCGGGCTCCCGCTCCGGAAAGCCTCCCCTGTTGCGCCGTTCTTCCGTGCGTGCTAAAGAGGGGGGCGTTCACCGTTTGCATGGTGATGAACTGTTGAGAGAGGTTTTTCATGCAGACCCCCCTGTACCACGAGCACGTGAGGTTGAACGCGAAAATGGTCGACTTCCACGGGTGGGACATGCCCGTCTGGTACACGGGCATCAAGGAGGAGCACCTCGCCACCAGGCGGCACGCGGGCCTGTTCGACGTGAGCCACATGGGCGAGATCACGGTCTCGGGCGAGGCCGCGGCCCCCTTCCTCGACCGCGTGCTCACCAGGGACATCGCATCAATGGCCCGGGGCAAGGCGCTGTACACCTTCCTCCTGAACGACGCGGGCGGCATCATCGACGACCTCATCGTCTACTGCCTGGAGCCGCTGACCGGCTACCTGCTCTGCGTGAACTCATCCAACAAGGACAGGGATCTCGCCTGGATGACGGGGCAGAATGCGGAGCACGCCCTCATCCGTGACATGAGCGAGGCCTACTCCATGCTGGCCCTCCAGGGGCCCGCCGCTTCGGCCATCCTGCGGGCGTGCCTGGGATTCGACGATACGGGCATGCGGCCCTTTTCCTTCGTCGTGACGGACACGCCCGCCTACGGCGAGCTCATCGTCTCCAAGACGGGCTACACCGGCGCCGGCGGGGTGGAGATCTTCCTCGACGCCGGGACCGCACCTGCCCTGTGGCATGCCTTCACCCGGGGCGGCGCGACCCCCTGCGGGCTGGGCGCACGGGACACCCTGCGCCTGGAGATGGGCTACCCGCTCCACGGCAACGACATCGACGATACGACCACCCCCCTGGAAGCGGGCCTGGACTTTGCCGTTGACCTGGGCAAGAAGGGCTTCATCGGGGAGCCTGCCCTGCTCGCACAGAAGGACCGCGGCATTACCCGGCGGCTTGCCGGCCTCGTGGTGCTGGACAGGGGAATCCCGCGGGAGCACTGCCGGTGCCTGAAGGACGCACGGGAGGTGGGCACGGTGACCTCCGGGAGCATCTCCCCGGTGAGCGGGAAGGGGATCGCGCTCGCGTACGTGGATGCACGCATCAAAGACGGCGACGAGCTGCTCGTCGAGGTCAGGGACAGAACCCTGCTGTCCGTCGTCACGAAGCCGCCCTTCGTGCCGGGGACCCTGCAGGCATGAGAACGTTGAAGATGAAATGAGGGCATGACATGAACATACCGGAAGGACTGCGGTACACCAAAGACCACGAGTGGGTAAGGGTCGAGGACGGAACCGTCCGCATGGGCATCACGGACTATGCCCAGCACGAGCTGGGAGACGTGGTCTTCGTGGAGATCAAGCCGGCAGGGACGCAGCTCAAGGCGGGAGACGCAGTGGGCACCGTGGAGTCGGTCAAGGCGGTCTCCGACGTCTACGCGCCGGTGGCAGGCACCGTGACCGAGGTGAACGCCGAGCTGGAAGCGAGCCCCGAGCTCGTGAACTCAGACTGCTACGGCAGGGGCTGGATGGCCGCCCTCACGCTCGCATCGACCCCGGACCTCGATGCGCTCATGGACGCCGCGGCCTACCGGGCGTACCTGGAGCAGGAGGCCAAGTAGGTGGCCTTCCTCCCCACCAGCCCGGACGACCTGCACGAGCTCCTGAGCACCGTCGGCATCCGCGACGCCGAGGAGCTCTTCGCAAGGATCCCTGAGCACGTGCGATTCCGGGGGAGGCTCCGCGTGGACGGCCCCATGGATGAGCTCGCACTGCGCAGGATGTTCAGGGCTGGGGCGTCGGCGGTGGTCTTCCTGGGCGGCGGCGTGTACCGGCACTACATCCCGGCAGCCCTCGACGCGCTCAGCTCCCGCCAGGAGTTCCTCACCGCGTACACCCCGTACCAGCCCGAGATCAGCCAGGGCACGCTGCAGGCCATCTTCGAGTTCCAGAGCATGATGGCACGGCTCACCGGCATGGACGCGGCGAACGCGTCCATGTACGACGGCGCCACGGCGCTGGCCGAGGCGGCCCTCATGGCCCTGCGCGCGAAGCCGTTGCGGAGGATCGTGGTCACCAGGTCCACCACCCCCTCCTACCGCGCGGTGCTCAGAACCTACCTGAGGAACACCCCGGGCGTCGAGATCGTGGAGGCTCCCTTCGACCCGGCAACGGGCCGTACGGACCTGGACGCGCTGGAGAGGCTCCTGGACTCTGAAGCGGCCTTCTTCATCCAGCAGCCCAACTACTTCGGCGTCGTCGAAGACCTGCCGGCCGTCTCGGCGATCGCCGCCGGTTCCGGGTTCTGGGGGGTCGTGGTGACCGAGGCGGTGTCGCTCGGCCTCTTGGAACCGCCCGGATCCTCCGGCTGCGACGTGGTTGCGGGCGAGGCCCAGTCCTTCGGCAACCCGGCCAGCGCCGGGGGCGCGCTGCTGGGCTTCTTCTGCGTGAAGAAGGAGCACGTCCGCCGCATGCCCGGCAGGATCGTGGGGCTCACCCGAGACCACGCGGGCGCACGGGCCTTCTGCCTCACCCTGTCCACCCGCGAGCAGCACATCCGCAGGGACAAGGCGACCTCCAACATCTGCACCAACCAGGGTCTGTGCGCCCTGCGCGCGGCCATGTACCTGAGCTGCCTGGGCCCCGGGGGCCTGCGCGAGGTGGCGCTCCAGTGCGCGTGCGGGGCGCGCGCGCTCATGCAGGCCCTTCAGGGAAAGGGGCTGCGGCCGGTCTTCTCCGGGGCCGTGTTCCACGAGTTCGTGGTCCGCATGGATCCGGGAACACGGGCACGGCTCGCCGAGGCGGGCATCGTGGCAGGCATTCCGCTGGACCCCCACTACCCCGAGCTGGAGAACGCCCTGCTCATGAACGTGACTGAGATGAACACGCACGAGGACATCCTATGCCTGACCCGACACCTGTGACGAGCTGCCCCATGGTGCGCGAACCCCTGCTCTCCGAGCTGTCCGGCCCGGGCAGGAACGGTCTCACCGTACCCAGGCCCTTCGCTGCGGGCCGGTGCGCCGACATCCCCGCGGCCCTGAATCCCCCCGCCCTGCCCGAGATCTCCGAGGTGGAGACCGTGCGCCACTACACCCGGCTCTCCCGCCTGAACACGGGTATCGACCAGGGCATGTATCCCCTGGGATCGTGCACCATGAAGTACAACCCCAGGATCGGCGAGGAGATCGCCTCGCGCATCGCGGACATCCACCCCGCGGACGAGGCCGCCCTGCAGCCCGTCCTCGCGTGGCTCCTGGACCTCAAGGCCACCCTGGAGGACCTCTGCGGCATGGACGACTCCTGCCTGTGGCCCGCGGCCGGGGCCCACGGCGAGCTCACCGGCATGCTCGTCATCCGGGAGGCCCTCAGGAGACGCGGCGATGACCGGCACAAGGTGCTCATCCCGGACACGGCCCACGGCACCAACTCCGCATCCTGCACCATCGCGGGTTTCACCTCGGTGAACGTCCCTTCCGGGCCGGATGGATTCCTGAAGGCAGCTGACCTGGAGAGGCACCTGGACGGGGACGTGGCGGCCCTCATGATCACCAACCCCAACACCCTGGGCATCTTCGAACAGGAGATCGACCGGATCGCCTCCCTCCTCCACGCCAACGGGTCATTCCTCTACATGGACGGCGCCAACATGAACGCCATCATGGGCATCGCCAGGCCCGGCGACATGGGCGTGGACTGCATGCACCTCAACCTGCACAAGACCTTCGGAACCCCCCACGGGGGCGGCGGCCCGGGAAGCGGGCCCGTGCTGGTGAAGAGGGGGCTGGCCCCCTACCTCCCCGACCCCCGGATCGTCAGGAACGCGCCCGGCGGCATCGGTCTTGTGGCCCGATCGCCGGAGAGTATCGGCATGGTGCACTCCTGTCTGGGGAACGTCGCGGTCCTCCTGAAGGCCTTCGTCTACTGCCTCAGCCTCGGGCCCGACGGCCTCAGGGAAGCGTCGATCAGGGCGTGCCTGAACGCGAACTACCTCAAGGAGCGGTTGAAAAAGGTGTTCGATCTGCCCTACCCCACGCCAACGCTGCACGAGTTTGTGCTCAGCGACAGGGTCCAGAAGGTCGCAGGCGTGACCACCGTGGACATGGCCAAGGCACTCATGGAGTACGGGTTCCATCCCCCGACGGTGTACTTCCCGCTGGTGGTGCCGGGAGCCATCATGATCGAGCCCACCGAGAGCGAGCCCGTGGGCGAGCTCGCGAGGTTCGCCGACGCCATGGGGGACATCGCGTCCCGGGCCGAAACGTCACCTGACCTCCTCCATGCGGCACCCCGGGGGACGCCCGTGGAGCGGATCGACGAGGTCTGGGCGGCGCGGAACCTGGTGCTGACGTGGAATGACCTGAATCCCTCGCGGTAGGGCGATTATCTAAATGGGTAAGAAAAAGAAGGACCAGCTCAGCGATACCGTTCTCGTCGGAGCCATAAAGAATGGTGATGCATCGGCACTGGAGGAGATAGTGCGGCGCTACTCGAACAAGGTGTACAACCTCGCGTTCCACCTCACGCGCAACGCGTCGGCAGCAGAAGAGATCATGCAGGACGTGTTCCTCACCGTCATCGCCAAGATAGGCACCCTGACCAACGACGCCTTCTTCTCCACGTGGCTCTACCGGGTCACCACGAACGCCTCCTACGGGTTCCTCCGCAAGGAGAAGAAGTTCACCGAGCAGACCGTGAGCGACGAGGAGATGGACCAGGAACCGGCCACCGACTATGAGTACGACTGGTCGACCCTGCCTGACGACATCCTCCTGTCCGAGGAGAGCAGGACAATCCTGCAGGGGTCCATCGACTCGCTGCCCGAGAGCATGAGGACCGTGGTCATCATGAAAGACGTGGAAGGCTTCTCCAATGAGGAGATCGCTCAGACCCTGGGGTTGAGCGTCCCGGCCGTCAAGTCGCGGCTTCACCGGGGCAGGCTCATCCTGAGAGACGCCCTGTCCGGGTATTTCAGGAAGTACTCCCAGCCCGAAGGAGTAGGCGCATGAAGTGCATCATCTGTTCATCCCTGTTCCAGGATTACCTCGACAACACCCTGTCCCAGGATATCATGGACGAACTGGACCACCACTTCCGGATCTGCGAGAAGTGCTGCACCTGCTTCAAGACCTACTCGCTCACCATCAGACTGTCCCGGTCCATCGAACAGCCCTGCTGCCCCCGGCCGGAGACCATCGAGAAGATGCGGACGCTCCTCATCCAGCGGTTCCTCGGCAGGTAACGCGCGATCTCCCCACGACCGGCTCCCGAGAGGAAGATATCGACGAACTCAAAGGCAGGGACCTGATTCCTGTTCTTGATGGCCCTCTTGCCTCCTGATTCGTTCATCACCGTGCACTGCCCGTATTCCGTGCAGTTGCCTTCACCGGCGGCAATGGAGTGCAGCGCCTCGTCAGCCGGTTGCACAGTGAATGGATGCGGGGGGGGGCGCCGAGATCATGATCCGGGTGCCGGATAGCGCACGGCAGTGACCTTTGCCTTGAAAAACGCAAAGTACTCGTCGGTGCCGAACATGTTGCCTGCCTCCACATTGAAGGGGACGCGAAAGCCTTGAACTTCACGAAAATCCGACAGGTGGCCTCCAAAGGGTTGCAGCCGGTGCCTTTTCTCAGGATTGGCATTGGTCCACCGCATGAAGTGAACCACCACGGGCCGACCTTCGGCATCCACCTTCATGTCCACCGCCTGGGACAGCTCGTTGCGAGTCACGGTCACGCGGGCGGTGTCCTGATCCAGCGCTTCCCAAACAACACCCGGCCCTGGGAGCAAGGCGGCTGGAGCCCAAAACAGCGCCTCGGCGACACAACGGCCATATGCAGCCCGTGCATGGTTTGTGTCACCACCCATGCGGGCAACCGGTATCAGGCCGAGAACCCTGAAGCGCGTCCAGCTGCCGGTGTCAGAGCCGGACACCGACACGGCCCCGGGAATCCTGAGCTTCCAGACGAAACCCGTTGGCGTGGCCAGAATCTGCCTGGCATCCATCGGCTGATAGTTTGGATTGTCCCGAGTCCCCAGACTGAATTCACCACCCATGTCGATTTCAGCCACGGTCAGCAACGGCGTGCCGGGTCTGATGGCAAAGTTGAAGAACCGCCGCGCCGGCTCAGGCAGATCGGCCACCATCACAGGGTCATACCTCGCCGGGTTTGTCGGCTGCAGAGCGGCCAGTCGTTCCCACTCCATGCGCTCGGCACGCTCATCCCACAGGCGAAGTGCCAGCAGCGGGAATAAGGCGGATCCCAGTACGACCAGGAGCGAATACACGAATTTCTTCCTCATCGGCGGCGCATCTTGAGTCATTCTATTGGATCGTTCTTGTGAGTATGGGCTCTATCCTGAATGATTCCCCTCTGTCTATCCGCGCCGGGCAGCGGCGGCATAACCCGCGTGCCGGGGGAACCGTGCCGCAATGGCCCCGAATGCCGTAATGCCTATCGTGATCATGATGACCGTCATGGATCTACACCCTTTGTGCCTTCCGTTCGATCACCACCTCTTCGATGAACCCCTTGAAGCCCAGCACGATGCCGGCCACGAGGCCCACCAGCGT
>JAKPQL010000139.1 GCA_029547045.1 Deltaproteobacteria bacterium
GATCGAGCCCCTGCAATCGGTGGAGGTGGTGGACGAGTTCACGGTGAGGTGGCGTTTCAAGCGGCCCTGGGGTTCCTTCCTGGGCACCATGGCCAGCGTGCCGGGCTACATGGTGTCCGCCCGGGCCCTGGAGCGTGACGCGGCGCGCATCAAGGCGAAGAGGCTCGAGCGGGAGCTCATCACGGCCAGGCGCAAGGCGAAGGACGGGAAGGACCCGTCGCGGGCCGCCCAGGCCCTGCAGGCCATCGCCGCCATGGAGGAACAGCACCGGCAATACCAGGCCCTTGCCCGCGAGGGGACGCCCCTGGACGTCCACCCCGTGGGCACCGGCCCCTTTGTCTTCGAGTCGGCCAGCACGGACAACTACGTCCAGCTCAAGCGCAACCCCGCGTGGTGGTTCGGCCGCAGCACGGGCATGGCCGACATGCCGTACTTCAACGGCATCAGGGTCTCGGTCATCCCGGACCCGTCGGTGCGCCTGGCCAACCTCAAGGCAGGCACCCTGGACTTCATCGTGGCCGATGCCGTCCAGTACCGGATGGTGAAGAACGACCCGAACCTGAACGTGGTGACCTTCCCGGTGAACTGGCTGGTGTACCTGGCCTTCAACAACGCCAGGGGGCCCTGCGCGGACATCAGGGTGCGCAAGGCCATCTCCCACGCCATCGACCGCACGGCCCTGGTCATGGGCACCCAGTTCGGTCTCGGCAGGGTGTCCAGCTGCCTGTACCCGGACGATCACTGGGCGCACAACCCCGACCTCAAGCCGGTTCAGTATGACCCCGAGCTCTCGAGAAGACTCCTGGCCGAGGCCGGATATCCCAGGGGCCTCACCATCAGGGGGTTCACCCATACCGCGCCCGAGGCCCAGGCTTTTGCAAAGGCGGTCATGGCCATGCTGGACAAGGTGGGCATCACGTGGAGGCCGGTCTTCCTGGGGGTAACCGCCATGATGGAGCCGTACCGGAGGCTGGACTTCGACATGCTGGGCATGCTCTACCCCTGGATCCATGAGCCGGATCACATCGCCACCCTGCTCTATGACCCGGAGAGCCCCTTCAACAACGGCAGGAGCCGCAACGAGAAGGCCATCGCGCTCATCAGGCAGGGCAGGCAGACCACCGACGAGGCCAAGCGGGCAAGGATCTACAAGGAACTGGAACGGGCCCTGTACGAGAACTACGAGGACGCCTGGCTCTGGTGGCCCACCGCGGTGCTGGCGAGCAGCAGGAGGCTGGAGGGCTATAACCACGAGATGAGCCTGAAATACGGCGAGGCCTACCACTTCTCGCACCCGCAGTGGTTCAGGGACGGCAGGCCGTAGGCCGGGGGGAGTCGTGTACCGGGTGTGGACGGAAAGCCCGTGATGAACGGCGGATGTATGGATCGATAAAGACGAAGCCGGCCGGGCGCCGTGGCACCCGGCCGGCTTCGTTCGGTGTGGGTGGACTAGCAGCTCGAGCAGCCGCCGCAGTCCGTGGACTTCTTCATGCCGGTGTTTATGACGAACCCCTCGCCCCGGGGCGTGATGACATAGTCCACCGTGATGGGCTGTGCGTCCGCGAGCAGCTTCTTCTCCACGATGAAGGTGAACCCGTTGTTCTCGAATACCTCGTCGTTCTCGTTTGACTCATCCAGAGCCATGCCCAGCTGGGGGCCGCCTCAGCCGATCCCTGCGATGAAGATGCGCAGGGGCTCCACCTTGTCCCTGGTCTTGAAGAACTCCTGGACCATTTCAGATGCCTTTTCGGTTACCTCGAACATGCTTGATCTCCTTTTGTTGGTGAATGAGCCTGTTGGACCCTTATCGGCCAACCGCTGTATCTGGTTAATCCCCTTCTTCCCCGCCGGCGTGATGAGCCCGGCCAAGCCGCGGACCCGTGTCTTTCGCAAGGACACGATCCAGCAGGCCCCGGTACTCATCCAGGACGCCCTCCCTCAGGCAGTAGTGTACGCTGGTCCCAACAGTTTCTCCCGTGATCCAGCCGGTCTCCCTGAGCAGCCTGAGATGCTGGGAAACAGTGGACTGCGCCAGCGGCAGGGCCCTGACGATGTCCGAACAGATGCAGGGCATATCTTCAGGCCGGTTCGTCAGCATCCTGATGATCTCCACGCGCACTGGGTGGGATAGCCCATGGGAGAGCATGGCGAACGTCTCACGCAGGACGGAGTCATACCCCTCCGGTGAAGTCTGCGGTGTTCGATCCACGTTCACCCCCAAACTATCGTACTATTACGATAAAGGTAGTCAATGACAAAGCCCAAGTCAAGGGGAAAAATCGAAGAGACCCCGTCATCACAGACCCGGACGTGTGGACCTGGACCGGGCGCTCACTCCTCGTGGATCACGTCCTTGATGATGTAGCTGCCCGACTTCTCGTCCAGTTCCAGGACCAGCAGTCCCCGGTCCCGGGCCTCTTCGAGCAGTCTGCTGAAGGATCGGAAGCCGTAATAGCTCTCGTTGAAGCCGGGCTTGCGGCGGCGCAGGGCCTGCTTGATCATGGAACCCCAGAGCTTGTCCTCCTCGCCGCGCTCGTCGAACAGGGCATCCACGGTCTCCACCACCAGCTCCAGGGCCTTCTGTTTGCGCTCCTCCTCGGTGGTGTCCTTGTTCTCGGTCTTCACATGGGTTCCCTGGGCCGGCTTGGGCGCAGGCTTCTTCGCCTTGCGGCGCTTGGCCTCGCTCTCCCGGACCAGGTCGTCGTAGAAGATGAACTCGTCACAGTTGGCGATGAGGAGGTCGGAGGACGAGTTCTTCACCCCCACGCCGATGACCTGCTTGTTGTTCTCCCTGAGCTTGCTCACGAGCGGTGAGAAGTCCGAGTCGCCGCTGATGATCACGAAGGTGTCCACGTGCAGCTTGGTGTAGCAGAGGTCCAGTGCATCCACCACCATGCGGATGTCCGCCGAGTTCTTGCCCGACTGCCGCAGGTGGGGGATCTCGATGAGCTCGAAGGAGGCTTCGTGCATGACGGGCTTGTAATCCTTGTAGCGCTCCCAGTCGCAGTAGGCCTTCTTCACGATGATGCTGCCCTTGAGCAGCAGCCGCTCGAGGATCTTCTTCATGTCGAACTGGGCGTACCTCGCGTCGCGCACGCCCAGCGCGATGTTCTCGAAATCGCAGAACAGGGCCATGTTCTGGGTCTTTTCCTGTTGGGCCATCAATCACTCCTTCTGGCTAATGTTCCTTGTGCGTTTGCATTGTTCACAACATGTGCCGCAGGGTCGCCGCCGTACGACCTCGCGGCGCGGCACTGCACCATACATCCTTTCTTTGTGGCGTGCTGTCAAGGTGATAAATCACGGAATGGTCCATTGAATCCGGAGGGTAGGACTCTGCAAGACGAACCTCTCAGGGGGAGATGAACAGGGGCATGGAGAGTTAGCTACAGATAAATCAGGGGGTTCCGTTCATCAGCCGGAGTTCACGGCCGTCAGAAGGCGACATCGGCTAGGGCGCCACGTTGTTTTACATGATGATGTTCCTGAAGAGCACTACGATGAAGGCGCCGACTGACGTGGCGAGAAGGGTGTACCGGAAGGACTCGCGGCGCTTTTCCTCCTCCCTGGTTTCCCGGACGAGCCTGTTGCGGAGCTCGAAGCACCTGGGCACATGGATGGCATACCTGCTCCGTTCCTCGAAGCTGTCAGCAATGCAGCAGTACCGGTCTCCGAGCTGCTTCTGCATGATGTTGAAGACGTGTTCGCAGACACCGAGCATCTGCATCATCTCGTCTTTGTAGAACATGGGCTTCTCGCTGCCGGACCCTTCGGCATATCGGAGGAGGGCATCCAGGAACACCAGGCGTCTGTCGTTGTTCTTCAGCAGATCCTTCATAGCACGCTCCTTGCTGCATTGATTCGTGAGGGCCGGCCTGTGGAAAAGGTACTGCATGGCAAGGGAACATGCAGGATAGAGCACCATGCATGCCAACAGCTACTTGAATGGAATTATTGGGGATCACTTCATGAACGGTTCCAGGATCGTATTCCGGATTACAAGGGGCAGGACACCTTGCCGATCTTCTCGCCCCTCCATGCCCGGACATCGTCCCTTCCCGGGAACGGCCGCTGGTGAAGGCAGGCCCCCCGAATGGGGCCTCCCGGCACGGGCACCCGTGGAATCACTTGTAAGGCTCCCCGACAGGAGGGTGCGAAAGAGGCATGGACAACCCCTTCCACAGACCGGCGTACAGGAGTTCTTCATCGGCCCTGCGCAGGAGGGCATGCTCCAGGAGTGAATCGCGATGAGCCTCGAGGTGTGGCCCGACTGCCCGCGGGACGAGTCTGCCCGCGAGATCGCACGCATCCTCCAGTCGAGGAGGGAGGCCGCGTTCCTCAAGACCATAGAGTCACAGCAGGCCGGGAGGTCAATGCATCAGATCTTCACGTAATCCGACCACCTCTTCATGGCAAGCCTGCTCACGAGGTTCACCACGCTTCGAGGCGAGAGCCTGACCATGCCCAGGTGGAGGAGCATGTTCTGCCATCCCGGCATGCAGAGTTTCCTGCCCGCCTTGAATGCCCGGTACCCCTGCTCGGTCACCTCCTCCATGGTCTTGAACGAGATGGCGTACGGGATGAAGTCGTCTGGAAGGCCTGCATCGCTGATGAGTGCAGTTTTCGTGAAGGGCGGGTTCAGGGTGGCCACCACGACCTTGGACCGCCAGGGAAGCTCGGAGGCGACTGCCTCGGAAAGCGACTGCAGGAAGGCCTTGGTGGAAGCGTAGAGCGCCAGCGAGGGCAGCGGCTGGAAGGCCGACACCGAGGAGACGTTCAGGATTGCGCCCTCGTTGTGCTCCAGCATGGCCGGCAGCGCCAGGCGCATGAGCTTCATGGGGGCCGTGCAGTTGAGCAGGACCATCTTCTCCAAGCGGGCCGGGTCCATGTCGGAAAAGGCGCCGTAGGAGCAGATGCCGGCATTGTTCACCAGGACCTGCACCGGGCCTGCTGCCTGTACGACCTCTGCATGGAGTCGCTCCGGGCCGCCGGCATCGGTGAGGTCTCCGGAGAACCTCCAGGTCCTGATGCCGCAGGTGCGCTCAAGCTCGTCTGCCCAGGCATCGAGCTCTGGCCGCCGGCAGGGCAGGTCGGCCAGCGCGAGATTGGCCCCGTCCCGGGCGAACAGCCCTGAAAGGCCCCTGCCGATGCCCATGGAGGCGCCGGTGATGAGCGTTGTCTTGCCGGAAAAGTCCTGTGTCATGGCATGCATCCTCCGCAGGTTCTCCCGGTGGTCGAGAAGATACGGGCAAGCAGGGGTTTCCTGGTTGCCTTCACGTGCCGGACAAAGTCCGCAAAGGCCTCGCGGGTCGTGTACCTGAACGCGTAGCCCAACTCTCCCTTGACCTTATCATTGCTCGCGATCCAGGGGAAGACCGTCATGCCGAGCGCCGGGCTCGGGAATTCGGTGAAGAGGTGCAGGTGCAGTTTCCACGCGAGGCCGTTCAAGGCGTACAGGAGGGGGTAGGGCAGACTGAGCCGGAAGTTCCCCAGCATGCGGATCATCTCGTCGAAGCCCATGGTTCCGTCTGCCGTCAGATTGTACACCCCGTCCATTCCACGGGCAAGGAGCTGGTAGATGATCTCCACCAGGTCGTCCTCGTGGATGAACTGGAACGGCGCAGTCTTTGAAGGCATCATCACGACCTTTTTCTGCAGATGGCGGGCCAGCGGGTTGTCGAACCCAGGGCCTGCAACGAAGCAGGGCCTGATCACGGTGAGCCGTACGTCCGGATGCTCGGCGCGGAACCGGGCGCATACAGCCTCGAGCTCCCTCTTGTTCTTGGCATAGGTGAAGTCGGAGTTGCCCCGGAGCGGGCTTTCCTCCATGAGCGGCACGTCGTTGTCCGCGTGGAAGCCGTAGGCAGTGGTGGACGAGCACTGCATGAGCTGGGGGATGCCCGCCTTCAGGCACGAGGAGAGGAAGTTCTTCGTCCCGTTGATGTTGATGTCCTCCATGAGGCTCCTGTCGTGGATGGGCGGCAGGATGTACGCCGCGTGGATGGCCCAGTCGATCCGTGCACCCTCGAGGACCGGGAGCATGTCGGAGCGCACGTCGTGCCGGATGAACCTGAGCCTGGGCGATGGTCTCTTCGGCTCTTTGATGTCGATGCCGAGGATATCGGCCACGTCCTCCTTGGCGGCCAGGTGTTCCACGAGCCTGGAACCGAAGTAGCCGGACACCCCGGTGATGAAGACACGCTTCACCTGTCAAACCTCCCTTTCAAGAAAAAACAGGGGGCCCTCCCCATGCCGCGCGGGCCCCCTGCGAGGGTGAGGATGTCACACCTTCTCGAATATATGGATGGTCATGGAGGCCTCTTCCACACCCAGGTTTCCTCCGCCGTTCTCGGTGAGCGCGATGCGCGCGCCTTGGACCTGTCTCTTTCCCGCCTCGCCCCTGAGCTGCGTCACCACCTCGTGGATCTGGGCCAGGCCCGAGGCCCCGATGGGGTGGCCCCGGCACTCCAGGCCGCCGCTCGTGTTGACGGGAAGCCTGCCTCCCAGAGTCGTGGCCCCGGACTCGGCGAAGATACCCCCTTCGCCGGGCCTACAGAAGCCCATGGCCTCGGTCTGGTGGAGCTCGCCGTAGGAGGTGGCGTCGTGGAGCTCCGCCAGGTCGATGTCTGCAGGTCCGAGGCCGGCCATGTCATAGGCCTGCTTGGAGAGGCGCTCCCCGATGTCGGGGCCGTCGATGTCGCGGTGCATGCCCGAGCCCAGGACCGAAGCCCTGATGCGCACCGGCCGTGCGTTCTTGAGCTTCCTGAGGTACGACCCCGAGCACAGGATGGCCGCGGCCGCGCCGTCTCCCACGGGCGCGCACATGGCGCGCGTCAGGGGGTATGCCACGGGCCTGTCGGCCATGACCTCCTCCACGCTCATGGTGGACTGGTACTGGGCAAGGGGGTTGAGCGAGCCGTGCAGGTGGTTCTTGGAACAGATCACGGCGAGCTGCCGCTGGGTGGACCCGTAGGTGGACATGTGCCAGCGGGCGCCCATGGCGTAGGCGTCCATGAAGATGCTCCGGCCCTCGCCCGGGGGCGACTGGCCGTCCGGCATCTTCACGGTGAAGCGCTTGCTCAGCTCCTCGAACATCTTGAGGTGCTCCGCGAAGTTCTCCACGTCCATGCAGGTGGCGTACGCGCCGAGCGACAGGGCCTTGTTCTCGTGGGTGATCTTCTCCGAGCCGAGCGCCAGGACCACGTCGAACATGCCGGCCCGGATGGCCGTGTAGCCGAGGTACAGGGCCGTGGAGGCCCCGGCGCAGGCGTTCTCGCAGTTCACGATGGGGATGCGGTCCATACCGATGTCCCAGAGCATGACCTCGCCGCGGATGGAGTGCTGGTTGGCGAACATGCCCCAGAAGGTGTTCGAGACGTAGGCGGCCTGGATGTCCTCCCTGGCGAGCCCTGCATCCTTCAGCACAAGCCCGACCGCCTCCTTCGCCATGCCGCGCACCGAGCCTTGCGGGTACTTGTTGAACCGGATCATGCCGGTGCCGATGACATACACATCACTCATGGCATCGTCCCCCTCACTCCCCGCGCAGGATCAGGCCCGCAGCGGCGAGCGCCAGGATGTCGTTGGAGCCGTCCTCGATCATGCCCGCCCGTGCGTCGCGGAAGATCTTCTCGATGGGGTACTCCTTCGACAGGCCGTTGCCGCCGAAGAGCTGCAGGGCGTCGCTCGCCACCTCGAAGGCCGCCGTGGTGGCGAAGACCTTCGACGCGATGGAGTACTGGGTCTTGGGCGGGCTGGTGGACAAATTGAACTGGAGCGCGGCCCGGGAAAGCGCCCGGGCGAGCTCCACCTTGGAGAACATGTCGAAGAGCTTCTTCTGGACGGAGAGGTGCTCGCACAGCGGCTTGCCGCCCTGGATGCGCTCCTTCGTGTAGGCGAGCGCAAGGTCGTAGGCCGACTGGGCCACTCCCGTGAAGAACGCGCCCATGCAGGCGTTCGCCGTGGCGAGCGTGATGTCCGTGAACATCTCGTAGCTCTCCGGGTCGATGATCATGTCTTCCACCGGAACTTCCGCGTTGTCGAAGTAGATCTCGCCCTGGGGCAGCTCGCGCTGGCCCATCTTGTTGAGCGGCCTGCCGCGGGTCACGCCCTTCTGGGTGAGGTCGATGAGCCCTATGCCTCCGCCCGCCATGCCCGCCGACGGGTCGATGTTCACGAAAATGGCCGCCTGCGTGGCGATGGTGCCGTTGGAGACCCAGGCCGCCTTCTGGCCGTTCAGGAGGTACCGGTCGCCCTTTTTCGTGGCCTTGACCTGCTGGGTGATCTTCGGGTTGTGGAAGTTTTCCGTAAAGGGCATGAGGATGTCCGAACCGTGGTCGGGCTCGGTGATCGCCCAGCACGACATGACGCTGGCGTCCCTGCACTGTGCGTAGGGGATGATGAACTTTTCGATGTGGTGGTCCTCAGCGATGAGCGAGCTGTAGAAGGCCGAGAAGCACGACACGCCGATGGAGACCGCGAACCCCGCGCTGCCGTAGCCGAGCTCCTCGAACACGATGTGGATGCCCAGGGGGTCGAGACCGAGCCCGCCGTACTCGTCCGGGATGAGCACGGTGTGGTAGCCGTTCTCGTACATCTTCCTCATGCAGTCCCAGTAGATGGAGCCCTTGGCGATGACCTGCTCGGGCGTCATGGTGTCGAGCTCGATGGCCGCCGGCCTGAGCACCTCGAGGGCGAACTTGTGGGCGTTCTCCCTGAGCGAGACGTGCTCGTCGGTGAGGTCGAGATTCAATTCCGTATATGACATGAAAACCTCCTTTTCGATGCCTGAATGGTCTATCCAGCTATTTGTAGTCCTCGTACCTGTAGATGGTGCCGCTGCCCGCGAGGAAGTCCTCCCTGAGCTTGCGGTCCAGGGCCTTCTCCGAGATGGTCTTGGGGATCTCGGGCACGACCTGGAGGAAGCTCGGGATGAAGTTCGCCTCCAGGCCCTTCCTGCACAGTTCGAAGACGGTCTTCGGGTCTATGGCCTTCCCCTCGAAGGATGACACGGCCGCCACCAGGTCGCTCTCGCCGGGGGCCCCGGATGCTGCGGGCACCCCGTAGACGCACACCTCGCTCACGTCCGGGTGCTCTCCGATGACGCGCTCCACGTGGTCGGGCTGGATGAAATCGCCTGCCCTGCGGAGCTCGGTGCCCTTGCGGAAGTCGAAGTAGTACCAGCCTTCGGCGTCTTTGTGCACGATGTCGCCGCTTCTGAGCCAGCCGCCCAGGGTCTTCTCCTTTGACGCCTCGGGCAGGCCCAGGTAATCCACCTTGGTGTCGCCGCGGACCATCCTGCTGATGAGCTCGCCCTTTTCGCCCACCGGCACCTCGTTGTCGTTCTCGTCCACCACCTTGAACTCCATGATGCCGGGGATGGGCTTGCCGAAGGACCCGATGGGCCCCTTGCCGATGGGCTTGTACGCGAAGCCTCCCTCCACGGCGGCGTACCACTCGAGGATCTTGACGTTGAACCGCTTCTCGAAGGCCTCCCAGATGGCGGGCGGGGTGCCGGCGCTGATGACGACCTCCACCGGATTGTCCGCGTCGTCCGGCTTCTCGGGCTCGTTGAAGATGCCGCCCATCATGCCGCCCAGGAGCGAGAACGAGGTGCACCCGTACTTCCTGCAGATGTCCCAGATCCTGCTCTTGGTGAAGCGCGGGCTGAACACGGCCTTGATCCCGGCATACAGCGCGGGGAACAGAGTGACCGACTGGGCATTGCCGTGGGTGAGCGACAAACCGTTGTAGAGCACATCGGTGGGCTTGTACTTCCACACGAGCTGGTTGAGGATGTTGTAGATGCCGGTGCGGTTGTTGCGGATCTTCACGCCCTTGGGGTCGCCCGTGGTGCCGGACGTGTAGATGATCTGCATGGGGTGCCGCACGTCGAAGACCTTCTGGTCAACGTGCTGCCACGAGTCCTTCTCCAGGGTCTCGTTCATGGCGTGGAACCTGCCGTCAACGGGGATGCCGTGCTCTTTCCGGTACGTCACTGATACGAGCTTGACCTCCCTGAGGTCGTCGATGACCTCGGAAAGCGGCTCCAGGCACTCGTCCGAGACGATGGCCGCCTTCGCCCCGGAGTTGGTGAAGAAGAACTTGAGCCGGTCCCCCCTCGAGCGGGGGTCGATGGGGATCATGATGGCGCCTATGGTGGTGCCTGCGAGCAGGGCGTAGACGAACTCGGGTTCGTTCCGCATGAACACCGCGAAGGTGTCGCCTTCGCCGATGCCGTTATCCAGGAGCATCCGGGCGATCTTGTTGGAGTTCTCGTGGAGCGTGGCGTAGGTGAGGATATCCTCGCCGTGCTCTCCCCGCTCGAAGATGTAGATAACCTTGTCCGGCGCGGTCTCGGCCTTCATCTCCACCAGGTGGGACGCGATGGCCTGGTTCAGGTGTGTTTTCGTCGACATGGCCGCCTCCTCACCAGTCCTCGTCTTCCACCGCGCCGATGAACCCCCGGGTGAAGGTGGGGAATTCCTTCTTGAAGGTCTGGTCCCACACCTCCTGGGTCCAGAACTTGTGCCGGTCGAAGAACGGGTCTGTCTTGGCTGCGCTCACCGCGATGCTCACGATCATGTCAACGCCCGGCATGACCTCCAGGGCCTTGGCCGCGAAGGCCAGCGTGGAGAACACCCTGCAGTGCAGACCAAGCCTCCACGCCATGGCGGCAGCGGCATCGGCAGCCATGTGGAGGTTGATGTTGCGGAAGACGCAGCTCGGGCCGTTCGACGTGAGCGACTCCACCATCTCGGCCTTGTTCAGCTCCGCGCAGGTGCGGTAGCCGCACGCCCCGCAGTTGTAGTTGAAGAGCGACTGGCGCTTGTCGCCGATGAGCAGCACCGCTGAGGGCTCCTTGACCAGGTCCGCGGCGAACCTGCCGTCGCGGGCCGCCAGCGGGGCCATGTCGCCCAGCGAGAAGCAGTACTCGGCCAGCTGCTCGATCTCCGAACCCGTGATGCTGATGACCTTGATGGTGTTGCGAGAGCCGAACTTGAAGCTCGTCTTCGCCGCCAGGGTCATCATTTCCACGGCCCTGTCCAGGCCGCTCTGTACCATGTCATCCATTTCTCTGATAGCCATACCCACCTCCCGACCTTAACTGTAGATTGACCGGAACTGCGGCCAGAGCCTGCGGATGATCCGGTCGTTCATGGTCCGCTCGTTGATTTCGCTGTATTTCACCGGGATGTCCCTGAACGGGCTCTTCTCGGTCACCGAGATGGCCACGGCCAGGGCGAAGCCGGTGGCCCTGGGCAGGATGCCCATGCGCATGGCCGCCGCGCCCGCGGACCAGAACACCCCGTAGTCGATGCCCAGGTTGCGGGCCAGCGACACGATGCCGTCGACGGCGTACGAGATGTTCATGGCCCTGAAGGTGCACAGGGGGCCAGTGTAGGCTATGCCGGGCTCCATGGGGAGCTTCTCCTCCTTCCTCAGGTACTCGCAGGTGAGCTTGCCGCAGAGGTTGCAGTTGATGTCGGACGGGTCGGTGAGACTGCGGAGAGAGGTCACCACCAGCACCGCATCGGCGTCGCGGAGCATGGCCGCATCTCTCAGGAAGAATTCCCAGGCCTTGTTCTCGGAGCTCATCTCCTCCACGACCTGGCAGAGGTCCTCGATGTCGCACTCGTCGTCGATGATGTGCACCGTGCACTCGCCCACGCCGCCCACCCTGGGCGAGGTGACGGCGGATGCAAGGAGCATGCGGGCCGCGACTCGGGCCGCTTCCTTCCGGTCTTCCTCGAACTCCTTGAGGGTTCGTTCTACGCTCATGGTCTGTCCTCCTTTTTCAAATCTCGCTTCATCCCGCGATGGGCAGATTGTGCTGCCGGGCGATGGCCGGGTAGTTCTCGTAGGCGGGCTTCAAAAGCGGCAGGAGCTTGAGCACTTTGGGCATGGGCCCTTTTGCCTTGATGAGCCCCTTGGCCAGCGCGACGGGCAGGCTCACCTCTTTCAGCCAGAACTTGTGGCAGGTGTCGCCGCTCAAGCTCATCTCGATGGTGGGTTTGTAATCAGACGGGCCGCAGATGACCTTGCCGTCGTTGGTGAGCCAGATGAAGCCCTCGGGGTCGCTGATGGTGAACTTGATGACGATGTTCGACTCGAGGTACTTGTCGTAGAGATCCTTGTCCTGCATGAGGAGATTGAACAGAGAGCCCAGTACCTCGTACATCTTTTCCGTGCTTGCAAACACTGCCATGGTATCCTCCTTTTTTTAACCGATATGGGTGGGGCTCAGGCCCCGTGGACTCACATCAGCATGGTGTATCCGTGCACCGGGTGCACGCAGACGATTCCAATCCGCTTCTCAAACAAGAACTGGAGTATTCTCTCTGTTCCGATGCCCCCTCCTTTCACGAGCCTGATTTGTCGAACGACCCCAGGAGCCCGATGACGGCCCTCTTCATGCTGTCGATGGCCCACGCGGCCGGGTGCTCGCCCCGGGCCAGATACCAGCGGGTGGCCATGCCCTGGTAGATGGCTGATATGGCCCTGGCCGCAGGTTCGCTTTTCACGTTCGTGAACCTTCCCTGGGACTGGCCCCGTTCTATGGCGCTCTTCAGGAGCCTGACCCAGCTGTTGATCCAGTCGCTGAAGATCTCCCGGTACTCGGCGTCATGCACGGCAATGGCCATGAAGTCGTACAGGATGGGGTAGCCGGTCTCCACATCCGGGTCTTCGGGGTTGTAGAGCCATTCGAAGGAGAGCAGCTGGTCCAGGGGGTCGCTGAAGGTGGACATGGTCTGTTCGCCGCGCAGGAATATGCGCTGGAAGAACTCCTGGAAGGCTGCCTTGAAGAGGTCGTCCTTGGATCTGTAGTAGTGGGCGAGCCCGCCCTTGGACAGACCTGCGGCCTTGCAGATGTCGTCCATGGTGACATTTGCGCACCCGCGCTCGGCGATGGTGCGCAGGGCTGCATCGATGATCTGTGCCTTGCGTAGTGCCTCGAGATCCGCATTCGGCGGCATGAAGGACTCCTCCCTGTTCAGAATGAGTTCAACCGCTTCAGGGGCGGATGGGTCATCACCGGAACGGTGATGATCGTCGTGATGCTGATATGTCTGCCCGAAGCAGGAGCCTGTCAAATTACCGACCAGTTGATCTATAAACCGACCAGTCGGTATATAATGACATTATAATCATGACATACAAGCTGTCAAGACAGGTTTTGTATAAAATATGCAAGTCATTATAAACAGGCATGAAAATAATAGTTCATGAATAATAACAATACGTTGATTCCATTGCTTTACATGTCCGCCTTGCAGGGATATGCTTTTACTCGGTGAAAGATCGGTACATTCATTGCCGGGGAGGGGTTCCATGGGTGTGAAAGAGGTGAGGGCCTTCTTTGCCGACCGGGGATTGCCCTATACCGTCCGGGAGCTCGAGAAGAGCACGGAGACCGTGGAACTCGCGGCGCAGACCCTGGGCGTGGAACCTGCCCTCATCGCCAAGACGCTGGCCTTCAGGGTGAAGGAGAAGGGCATCATCCTCGTCACCAGGGGCGATGCCCGGGTGGACACGAAGAAGTTCAGGCAGGCCTTCCAGGCCAAGCCGCGCATGATGACTCCGGACGAGGTCCTTGCCGTGACCGGCCACCCGGTGGGGGGCGTATGCCCCTTTGCGCTGAAACAACCCATGGAGATCTTCCTCGACGAGAGCCTCAAACCCCTTGAAACGGTCTATCCCGCTGCGGGGTCGCCCAACTCGCACATCGCGATTTCTCCCGGAGAGCTGGCCCTCATCACCAGGGCCTCCTGGGTGGATGTGTGCCGGGGCTCCCGGGAAGAGGTCATGCATCCGCCGGCTCGCGGAACCGGTTGACAGGAACCGGCTGGAACCGGTGGTGCATATCTGGACAGAACCGGATTCCGGCTTATTATCTCACGAAGGGTCGAAAAAGACCGAGGAGGTCGCCGGCATGAACCCCATCGTCATCATCGGCGCAGTGGCAGCGGGCATGAGCGCCGCCAGCGTGATCAGGCGCGAGCATCCGGACAGAGAGGTCATGGTCTTCGGCAAGGAGGCCTACATCTCGTA
>JAKPQL010000012.1 GCA_029547045.1 Deltaproteobacteria bacterium
TCGTATGCCCCCTTGTTGGCGGCCTCCATGATGCCCGGCCCGCCCCCGGTGATCACCGAGAACCCCTCTTCGGCCAGCATCCTGCCCATCTGCTCCGCCATGGTGTAGTACCTGTCGCCCGGCTTCGAGCGGGCCGACCCGAAGATGGTAACCGCCGGCTCCAGGGGTGAGAGCTGCTCGATGCCGTCCACGAATTCCGCCATGACACGGAAAACCCTCCACGATTCCTGGGGCTTGATCTGGTCGATGAGGTACTTGTCGGTCTTCATGGCGCCGCTCCTTTCTGCGCGCGGGTTAATAATTGCCCTATCGGCATGCCCGGTGCTACCATTGAGCAGCCGTGTACGACCTGCACATCCATACAACACATTCCTCGGACGGGCAACACACCCCCGGGGAGGTCCTTGACATGGCTCGGCGGATCGGGCTCGCCGGCCTCTCCTTCACCGACCACATGGCGGTTTCCGCGGTGCCTGAAGGGATGCGCCTGGCAGAGGAGCACGGCGTGCGGTTTTTCCCCGGGGTCGAACTCTCCACGATCCGGGAAGGGGCGGAGTATCACCTCCTGCTCTACGGCTTCCGCCACGACGAGGCGACTCTGCAGGACTTCCTCTCCCACTACTGCGACGCCATCTGGGGCAGGCTGGGCAGGGCAATCGCCATCTTCTCCCGCATGGGGTTCACCCTGGGGGAAGAGGACATCCGGGACTGGGGCAGGTCGGTACCCACCGGCGTGACCCTGCTCGATGCCCTCCTTGTGAGGAACAGGGGAGATGCCAGGCTCAGGGACTATGTCTGCGGATCCAAGGCCTCCTCGCCGTACCTGTCCTTTTACCAGGACTATGCCCTGGGCGACATCGGCGATGCCGTGAGGGAGGTCCTCCCCGGGCTCACAGAGACACTCGCCCTGTTCCGGGGGCTCGGTGTGACGGTCCTGGCGCATCCCGGGGGAGTGAGTGAGGGTTTTCTGGCAGAGCTCAGGGCCCAGGGTCTAGACGGCATCGAGGCGTACAGCACCCACCACGACGAGGGGACATCGAAGCGGCTTGCCCGCGCCGCCCGCGAGCTTGGCCTTCTCGTGAGTGCCGGGTCCGACTTCCACGGGGAACGGATCAAGCCGGGGATCCGGCTCGGCGACTGTCCGGGCGCCCCCGATGATGCGCTCATCGCCGCCCTTGGCGAGAGGTGCCCCTACTGAGCCAGAATCACCGGCTCCAGGAGGATCACCAGTTCCGCGGTCTCCACCCCCTTGGTCTCCTGCTTGAAGAGGTAGCCCAGGTAGGGGATGTCACCCAGGATGGGGATCTTGGTGTTCTCGACCTTGAGGTTCTTGCTGATGAGACCTCCCAGGGCGATGATGTTGCCGCTGTTCACCCGGACCTGGGAGCACGCCTCCTCGAGACCCACGGTGGGGAGCGTATAGGTGTTGTCCTCGATGACGCGTTCCTCGAGCTTTAATATACGGCTCTTGATGGGGGTGATGCTCATGTTCACCGCGTTGTGGTCCAGGTCGATGTTCGGCACCACACCGAGCAGGATCCCGTCGAAGATGGAGCTCAGGGTCACCTCCGGGGTGACGATGGCACCACCGCCCTCAATGGTGGTGGTGGTGACCTTGATCTCCTGGATGTAGGAGGTGTTGGTTCCCACGCTGATCATGGCGGGCTGGCCGTTGGTGACCCGGATGCGGGGATTTGACAGGACCTTGACGTCCCCGAACTGCTCCAGGGCGTTCATGGCCGCGTCGAATCCGTGCTCGGGGGAGCTCACCTGGATCTCCAGTGCAGGGGTCAGGTTCTCCGTGCTCAGGGACAGGTTCTGCCGGATGGGGTTGAAGGCATAGTCTCCGATGGTCCCATGGATGCTGGTCCAGTCGATACCGTATTTGCTTTCGTCCTTCAGGGCCACCTCGATGACCTTCGCCGTGATGACGACCTGGGCATTGTAGTAGGTCTTGAGCGTCCTGATGTAGGCATCGATGCGCTCGACGGCGTCGCGCATGTCGTTGACCTCCAGGAAGCCCAGTGCCCGATTGATGGAGTAGGAGCCGTAGGGAGTCAGGGCAGCCTTCACGGACTCCTCGATCTGGGTATAGATGTCCGTCATGGTGGGGGGGACCGTGGAACTGATGGAGAATGCCCCGCTCAGGGGACCCTGACCCGATGTGCCCGTGGAGGACCCGCCCGAGCTTCCTGAGCTGCCGGACGTGGATTCGTTCGAGGTGCCCCCGAGGACGTCTCCACCCACGGACATTGATGCCTGCTTGCTGGATGCCATGAAGTTGAGGTGATAAGTCCTGGACTCGGTGCCCTTCACGGACAGCGTGTTGCCGCTCACCCGGGAGAACACGTGCAGGGCTGAGTCGAGGCTGTTCAGGGCCTCCTCCAGGGGGGTCTGGTTGAAGGATATGGACACGCCGGGCAGGGGGATGTGCATCCTCGTCTGGGTCCGGTCCTGGCCGGCGCCCGCAGGCGAGGAAACTCCAGGGATTTCCGGTATAGTGGTACTCGACCTCAGGCGGGAGTCGATGACCAGGTTCAGGCCCGCCTTTTCCGCTATGGCCGCATACACGTCGGTGAAGGAGGCATTGCTGGCTGTGAGGGTGATGGTCCTGCCCTTGAGGGGACTCGCCACAGCCGGTTTCGCCCCGGACGGTGCGGAGGGCGCCTGCCTCGGCTCCGCCGGTAAGGCGGCGGCCTTCTCCTGCTCGATGGAGAAGTCTTCCTTCTTCATGGTCCTGTCCACTGCACAGCCTCCGAGGAGGAGCAGGCAGATGGTCGCGGTCACGGCTGATTTAAAATGCTTTGACATGGTGGGTCTCCCTGGTACCGTTGTGATAAGTGATGGTCACCTGGTCTTTCCCTATGGCGACCACCCGGAAATCCCCGGCGCTCTCGCCGACTCTCATCTTCTTCCCGTTGACGATACAGAAGCTGTCCCTGCCGGCATCCACGACCATGGTGACCCTGGGGGCGGGACGGACCTGGGCGGTGTGCTCCGTGTCCGGAATGGCAGGGAGGCTGGTCGCGGTCCACTCGTGGCGGAACACGTCCCTCATGTTCGCTGCCCCGGTCCCTTCATCGCCGGTGAGGGTGAATAGGCTCAGCTGATCGACGACGCCCAGGAACTCGGGCTGCGACGGTGAGTACGGCACGGGGCCCCGCACAAGCAGGGAGGACGCCATGCACAGGAAGATGCCCGCGACAGGGATGAGGACGAGGATGATGAGCTTGGTGTCGACCTTCACGGCGTGGGCGCCCCCTGCTTGAATCCCTTCATGGTGACCGTGATGCCACCCGACGTGCTCTCCACCACCGCCTCTTCGAGGAAGAACATGCCGCCGGCATAGGTGGACGCAACCTCCGACATGAGCTTTGCGAGGTCGTGGTTCACGAGTTTGATCTCATACTCCACGTTCGTATGGCGCTCGCCGGACAGGGTGATGAGCTTGGATCTTCCCGCCCTGATGGCGTCCATCTTCGCTCCATAGGTGCTGCGCTGCCGGGCGTCGGCCTGGATGGCCGTGAGCGTGGTGCGGTTGATGACCGCCTGCTTTGCGCTGCGGTGGTAAAGGGTGTAGGACGACGAGACCAGCGCAACGCTGATGATGCCCACGATGACGGCGAAGCGGTAGTACCTCATGGCTTCATCTCACAGTTCAGGCTGAATTCGGCCACATGGTCCTGGTGGCTGTACGCGGCGCTCTTCACTGCATACACGCCCTGCATGTTCGTGGTGAACGACGAGAAGATCTCCTTGGATCGCGGGTACGGCGCGTTCACGATACCGTGGATCGCCACGGCGAACGATTCCACGCGGGTCGACCGTACCTGGGATGCCTCCGGGTGCTCCACCCGGGCCGGATCCTGCGGGGCGGGCGGTCTCTTGACCTCGATTCTGGTGAGGAACACGTGCTGGGGAACCTGCGCCGAAATGGTGTCCAGGATGGCATGCAGCCTGGGTTCGGCCTGGAAGTCCTTGTAGGTCTCCACCAGCGTGTTGATGGTGCTCAGGTCGAGGTCCTTGCTGATCAGGGCGTACTCCTCCTCCAGGAACCTCAGCTCCTGGGCGTTCTTGAGATTCGCGTCCGTGATCTTCTTCTGCAGATCACGATTCGTCGAGGCGTTGCTCCATCCCAGGGCGAAGAAGACAAGGGCCAGCAAGATGGTGAGGAGAGAAACCGCCATGGATGCCTTGGAGGAGGCGATGAGGGAGGCTGTCTTCCTCAACCTCTCGGTAGTGAAGTCATAGCGCGGCAGCATGGCCGTGCCCATGAGCACCGCCGAGGCGGCGTCTCCGTCGTTCCCCAGGGGCAGAGGTACCGCATCGACGCTGTGTCTGGCGAGCTCTTCCGCGCCGATATCACCCGTGCCTGCGAGATAGACCGTGGAGACCTTCTGCTGATAGGAGGCCTGAAGGAGCGAGGTCATCTCCCGGACGCCGGAGACCGTGTCGGCGGTTGCGTCGAACGATTCCGCAGCATTGATGGTGATGAGGTAGTAGACGATGCCGTCATTCGCCGCGATGATGCGGATGAAGCGCGCGTCCTGGTAGACGAGGATCGCCATGCCCGTGGCCACGGTGGAGAGCGCGGAAGCGAGCGATGCCTCGATGGGGCAGAATACGTCCACCGCCGCCTCGTCCTCGTCGATGAGGTCGATCCTGGCCAGCTCGGAGTTGGGGACCGCGAGGTAGGAGTAGCGGGCCTTCAGCTTGTCGATGTCCTGGATCTTGGTGAAGGCGATGCGGTAATCCTCCCGGAACAGACCGATCTTGTCCACGGTGGAGCGGATGTGCGCGGAGGTGGCCTCCCTGGAGACGCAGGAGAATTCACCCACGTCCGAGTAGATGCTCCGGGGCGGGAAGCACAGCGAAAGCCGGGCCCCTGTGCGGGAGAGTTCGAGCAGCGCTGCCCCTTCGATGGTCGTCTCCTTGCCGAGGGATGCCGCCGCGCCGGATCTGGTGTAGGGGGCAAGGGTGTGTTCCGTGTCTCCCATGAGCACGGCGTATCCCTTTTTCGGCTTCCTCTTCGCCAGCGAGATCATGGCTCCCATCCTCGTTTCACAGGGGGGTGTCCCCTTGATATCCTACTCGGAAACGCGCTGGTGATTCTTTACGGTTATCTAGGGAATTAGCCCATTTAGATAGGGGAGGCCCGCGCTCTCGAGGACGTCGTCGTAGGTGGAGGTTATGGGTCGCGACGGGGCTGCGAACCGGTTGTCGTCGTTGACGTCCACACGGCGGTTGTTGTTGTCGTCATTGGGAGAATCGGCCCGCATGTTCTCTCCCGCGGATATCACGACAAAGGCCACCGGGACGGTGGCGTTCGGGGTCACGGAGGTGTCCACGCAGAAGAGGTCCGCTGTGGTGGCTCCGCTGATGAGCAGGGCCAGGCGCTGCTTGAACTGGGCGGTGGAGGTGGTGTTCACGAGGTGGGACTCCACGGCATAGAACAGCGTGGTGTTGTAGGGGTCCCTGCCCGCCATGCCCAGGGTGGCCCAAGGCAGGTACCCGCTGAGCCTGCCCGTGGTGACGGTCCCGTTGGTAGTGGCGCTCGCATAGGGGAGCCTGCCCGTGGCCATGACATAGCCGATGATCGCAGTCTTGGCCTCCTTCACGAGCATCCTGCTGTCGGAGAGCTTCTTCTGCTTGACGAGCATGGGCAGCAGCTGCGCCCCCAGGCCGACGAGCAGACCCAGAATGACCAGGGCGATGGACACCTCGATGAGGGTGAAGCCCCTGCGGCCTGATGCTCCGTGCCGTCGGCTCATGGCCACCTCACCCTCCACCCAGCTGGGACATGAGGTCATAGACCGGCCCGATGAGCGATATGACGATGAAGATGAACAATCCCCCCGAGAGCACCATGACGATGGGCTCGATCATCTTTCCTGCCGTCTCCACGAATCGCGAGGTCTTCTCCTGGTATGTGTCGGCGAGGAACCCCAGCCGCTGGTCGAGGGTTCCCGTCTTTTCTCCCACGCTTACCATCTTCAGCGTGACGTTGTCGAAGAACGACGTGGACCGGAACGACTCGATGAGCGAGTTGCCCGATGCCGTCTCAGCCTGGATCTTCCTGATCACGGTGCGGAGCAGGGGGTTTTTGAAGATCCCGGCCAGCACGTCCAGGGACCGGGTCAGGGTGAGGCCCGAACGGATCATCAGGGCCAGGCTGGAGAAGAACAGCGTGAGGGTGGAGGCCTTGAGCAGGTCCCCTGCCACCGGGACCCGGTAGGCGATTTTCGTGGCGGCGAGCCGTACCTTGTCGAACCGGGCGAGGAACACGGCGGCCCCGATGAAGGCGCCGGCAACCACGGGAATGAGGTACCAATTGGTCTCGATGAAGGCGACGAAACGCACCAGCTTCAGGGTGATCTCCGGGAGCTTCACGTTTATGTCCTTGAAGGTCTCCACCAGTTGCGGCAGAACGAAGAAGAGCCAGAACATCATCACGCAGCCCATGGCGAAGAGTACGAAGCAGGGGTAGATGAAGGCCCGCTTTACCTGGGAAACGATGGAGTCCACCTTCCGCAGGTATGCCGCCGTATTGTTCAGCGCGTCCTGGATGGTGCCCGTTTCCTCGCCGATGCTGCAGAAGAAGATGAGCATCTCCGGGAACACCTTGGCGTTGTGCGAGAATGACCCGGACAGGGACTCGCCCCGGGCGACCTCCCGGATCACCTCCACCATGGCCTCCTTGAGGCGCCCGGACTTGATGGTCTCGGTGATTGTCTCCATGGAGTCCAGCAGGGGCAGACCGCTCCCGATCATGGAGGCGAGGGATTCGCACAGCTCCACGATCTCCATGCGGCTCACCGCGGGCTGCATGATCCCCTGCAGGACGTCGAGGACGGGGAAGGCATTCTCCCGGTAGCTCACCAGGGTGAGGTCCTGGGATGCCAGATTGTCCATGAGCTCACGCACGCTTTCGAAGGTGCCCTTGGCATTCAGGGTGGTCCCGTCTCTCTTCAGCGCGCAGTAGGAGAGCTGCATCACCGCAGGACCCTCCACGCCTCGGCGAAGCTCGTCCTGCCGGAGAGGACCTTGCGGATCCCGTCGCCGGTGAGCGTCACCATGCCTTCGGCCAGCGCCTGCTCCTTGATCTCGAAGGGGTGGGCGCCGGTGGAGATGAGGCGCTCGATCTCCTTGGAGACCACGAGGATCTCGGCTACCATGATCCTGCCAAGGTAGCCGGTCTTGATGCAGCGGGGGCACCCCACCGGCGCATAGATGCGCGTGCCAGGCGCGATGCCGAAGACCCGGTGCTCCTCCTCGCCCGATGCGTACTCCTGCTTGCAGTAGGGGCACAGCGCGCGCACCAGGCGCTGGGCGATGACGCAGATGAGCGATGAGGAGATCATGTAGTCCTTCATCCCCAAATCCTTGAGCCGGGGCACGGCGCCGGAGGAGTCGTTGGCGTGCACCGTGGACAGGACCAGGTGGCCGGTCTGGGAGGCGCGCAGCCCCATGGTGGCCGTGTCGCTGTCCCGGATCTCGCCGATGAGGATCACGTCAGGGTCCTGCCGGAGGAAGGCCCTCACCGCGCTGGAGAAGATGTACCCGGCCTTCTCGTTCACCTGGGTCTGCCGGATGAGCGGGAACTGGTACTCGATGGGATCCTCCACGGTTACGATGTTCTTTTCGATGGCGCTGATTTCACGCAGGGCCGCGTACAGGGTGGTGGTCTTGCCCGAGCCCGTGGGCCCCGAGACCAGGATCATGCCGTAGGGCTTGTGGAGGAGGTCCCTCAGCCGGACGATGTCGTCTTGCTCCAGGCCGAGGTTGCGGATGCTGTAGAGGTCTTCGGAGGAGGCGAGGATGCGCATGACCATGTTCTCCCCGTGGGCGACCCGCAGGGTTGAGACGCGGATGTCGTAGCTCTCGTTGAGGAAGTCGAAGGAGAGCCTTCCGTCCTGGGGCTTGCGCTGTTCCGATATGTCCATCTCCGCCTTGACCTTGATGGTGGAGATCACCCGGGGGTGGAGCTCCACCGGGAAGGTGTAGAACGGGTAGAGGATGCCGTCGATGCGGTAGTGGATCTGTGTGGTCTTGTTCGTCGGAGTGATGTGGATGTCCGTGGCCCGGGAGTTGATGGCGGACATGATGACGAGCCTGGTGAGCTTCTCCGTGTCCACG
Organism: Deltaproteobacteria bacterium; assembly: GCA_029547045.1. GTDB lineage: Bacteria > Desulfobacterota > Desulfomonilia > UBA1062 > UBA1062 > MWEI01. Next base: position 8,137 of record JAKPQL010000012.1, read on the forward strand.
TCGTGGGGGTTGTACTTGGCGTGCTCGAGCTGTTGGTCGATCTCCTCGTCGATGGGGTGCTCAAGGAGGTAGTAGTCCTTCTCGATGTGCTTCTGGATCTGCGAGGGCGATGCGGCCACGCAGCGGATGCGCTTCTTGGAGATGCGCGAGGCGAGGTCGATGAGCTTGGAGTTGTCCGGCTCGCTGGTGGCGATGCTCAGGGTAGAGTCCTCCACCCCGATGGGCAGCACAGAATTGTCACGGGCGAACTGCACGGGCAGGGCGGACAGGGCATCTTTCTGCGGTGTGAAGTGCCGCAGTTCGATGAACTCGATGCCGAACTGCTTGGCGATGGCCTGGGCGAGTTCGGTCTGGGTCACCAGCCCCAGGCGCAGGAGGATGTCCCCCACCCGCTCGCGGGTGGCACGCTGCTCCAGCAGCGCCAGGCCGATCTCGCGATCGGAGATGATGCCCTCTTCCTTGAGCAGGTCTCCGATGCGTTTCTTTTCCATGCTTACCCCCACCGTGTGTTTCAGGCATTCACAAACACGACTGGCATGCAGTCGGGAGCGAGTGCATGCCAGCCACCTGTATCATATCCCCGTACAGTGCGGATCATGCGTGCCCCGCCCCTGCCGGGCCTTCTTCCTGCGCTACATCCGCCAGTACACGATCTTGGCGGTCTGGGTGGTGTATGCCGAGTTGGCGCGGATGGAACCGGTGTTGTTGGCGCCGTCGTCGTACTTCCTGTCGATCTCCTCGGCCACGTCGTAGGGTATGGCGTTCATGGTGATGCAGTTCGAGGACAGTGCCGCGGTGGAGCCGGGAGGGGTGCCGATGTACTCGATCCGGATCCAGCTCCCGAAGGCGTTCACGGGCACGTCGTTGGCTGCGCCGGTGTAGTTCCCGTTCACGATCCTGGCCAGGACCAGGTCCTGGAACAGCCACCAGATCTCGTTCCCCGCTATCTGGCCGTTGGCGTTACCCTGGTTGGTGTCTCCCTCCGGGGCATTCGTCATGTTCTCGTCGCCCGGATACTGGTTGTACTTGTCGTAGAAGGCATAGTACGCCGCGGTGAGCGACTCCTTCTGGTTCACGAGCTTTTTCACCTTGGCGTTCTAGATCAGGGCCTCCCCCTTGAGTACGCCGGTGATCAGCAGTCCGATGATCACGAGCACGAGCGCCAGCTCCACCAGGGTGAAACCCCTGTCATTCCTGTTCCGAAACCGTTCCATACAGCACCTCCGTGTGGGATCACTGGTGGTAAGCACGCTCACCACTACGCATTTCATCGGATTTGTTCGAGGGTTCCTTTAATGAATCCTCAAGGTCTGCTGCCCGAAGGGGCATCGGAAGGTATGGGTGCCCATGGCCGGCTCAGTCAGAGATTCGGGAGATCCTTGCTCCCAGCGGGCAGGAACGGATGCCCGGAATGGGGGAGAGGTCTGTCTCCCGGATCTCTCCCGAAGGGGACACGAACCGCATTACGGCATGTTCCAGGTCGATGGATGGACCATGGGCCCTGCCGGAGAAAAGGGCCCGTGTTTCGAGCAGCTCTCCGGTGATGGCGTCCATGACCTGCAGGACCGAGGATCCGGCATCGATGCCGCCACAGAAGGACCGGCCGTCCCACACGGCCACATAAACCCTGCCCCCCATGACGGTCATGCCGGTGGGCGTCCTGCCGTCCAGGGAAGTGGACCACGAGGTTCCTTCCGCGGTGCAGACCGTCAGCCTGTCGGCGCCGAGGATCGCAAGGCGGAGCTCCTTGCGCCAGGTGAAGGGCCGAACCTCGTCGATGGGACCCTGCACGCCTGTGGCTACCATTCCTCTCAGGGCGAGTTCCGGCGTCAGCAACACTATGAGCCCGTCGTGGGTCCCCGCGATGAGGGTGAGAGTGGACGGGTCGAAACGGAGCAGGGAGATCGGGTGGCCTGTGTCTTGCTGCGACAGGACACTGCCGTCCCTTATGCCGAGTGAGCGTACCTGTGATCCCCAGGCGAGGTATGCCGCCGAATCGGATGCATCCATGCATGTACCCGGCTCCTGCCAGAGGATACGTGCGCCGTGCTCGGTGCAGGTGACCATGCCCTCCCGATCGGGGCCTGCCAGCACGATATCGCGCCGGATGCAGACGGGACCTCCCAGACCCGTCACAAGCCCGGAGAGTTCCCTCCTGGACAGGTCTATCCTGAGGAGCCGCTCGGCCGAGGTCGTGCAGTAGAGGGCGGATGAGTCGTATGCGAGGTGCCGGGCCATGCCGATGATGGCGAGGTCAGGGCACGCGGTGAGGTCCAGGGGGTTCGTGATGCAGGGCCGTTGGCGGAGCCCCGTATCTGAAAGGATCCAGTCAGGGTCGAGGCAACCCCTGCGGCTCGTCATGGTCAGGGTCTGTCCCTGGTGGATCACCAGGGGTGCCGTCACCACGGCCCCTTCCGGAGTGAGGATATCCCTGCCGGGCATGTACCTGCCCCCACCCTTGGCGGCCACGTCCCGGAGGAACACCGTGTCGGGTCCCATCACGTGCACCGGGATTCCCTGGGACCGGCAGTAGGCCGCCACGTCATCCAGACAGTGGCAACCCTCTCCGGGACAGGGAACGTCCCCGGGATTGTCGTCATGGTCATAGTCGAGGAGCCACGCCGGAAGGTGGCCGTCGTTCACGCTCCTGCCCGCACTCACCAGGAGGATGTGCCGGGTGGTGACGCACGGTTCCGGGAAGACCCGCGATGCCTGGTAGAGCCTATCCGCAAGGGAGGCATGGGGTGATGTGGGAGATATGCCGTCCATGGCGCGCAGTGTCAGATGCATGTCGTGGGTGAAGGGCTGGATCAGCCCGCGCGAGGCGGTCATGACCGCTATCTCGCACTGGTCCAGGGAGGAGATGAGGTTCCGGGACAGTGAGAAGGCATGGGCCCACGTCGGCATGGCCCCGCTGAGCCCGTTTAGGGGGCTTGAACGCTGGTGGGCGTTGCCCCATCTGCCGGAAAAGTAAGTCCCCGCGGCACAGGCATGGGAGTCGGCTACCTCGCTGCATGCGGAGACGTGGACGACCGCACCGGAAGGACGGAGCAGGTAGAGGGCGTCTTCCCGGTAATCCCGGCCCGACGAGCAGGTCATGGCCCTGGAATCGTCGATGAGGGCAACGATGTGCGGCCTCGACGATAGGACCGGCGGCCCGGAGGGGATGTCTCTGAACTGATCACGCAGGCCCACGCGCCATGCGTACGAGCTGAGGTCCTGCATGCGGCGTTCCTGGACCACGGTGGTGAAGGCGATGGAGTCCCACCCTTCGGGTGCGGCCAGGGTGGTAAACAGTGGCTCGGCTGGGCCGTCCTGGCCGACATGGGGCAGGCTGTCCTGGAGTATGCTGCAGTAGGCCTGGCTCGATTTCATGTGGAACAGGACCAGGGAGGCGCATGCCAGGACCACCCCCAGGGTCGTGGCCAGGAGCATGAGGACCAGGGCGCTGATCCATCCCCGGTCAGAACACGGTGCGGCACACACAGAGATCCTTCCAGTACCCATGGTATCGGGCCCTCATGGCAACGATGCACTGTCTGCCTGAAATCCGCGGCGCGAAGGATACCACGGCTTCCGCCAGCAGTGCGTTGTTCCGGTAGAGGCCGTCCGCCCTGAGCTCATAGCATACGGCCGGAACGATCCTGTCCCCTGTACGGGGGGCGTTCCCGAGGGTGACGGGGATGGTTGTGCAGCCACGCTGGTATGCAGGGCCGATGGTGCAAGCAGAGGCATCGCTGATCATGCCGAGACCTGCCCAGTAGTCCGGCCGGGAATCACCGTCGATGTCCACGGTGTCGAGCACTACGGAGCGCATGGACGAGGACAGCACGAGGGAGTAGTAGGGGGGAGGCGCACCCCTGGATACCCGGATCCCGGGGTGCGACGAGGTGACGGGAATGCCTGCGATGTAGAGGCGGGAACCGTCCGCCAGGATCTTGAGATCCTGGGGCGTCAGGCAGGCGCACTGGGCCAGGTCCATGCTCAGGCGCAGCGATGCTTGGCGGAGCGACTGCATGCAGTACCACTGCCCCTTCACCGAGGCCGATGATGCCGCGGATACCTGGTGCACGTGGTAGAGAGAAAGTACAAGCACGCTGGAGCATGCCAGTGCCACGAGCAGTTCCACAAGGCTCAGGCCCCTGTTCACGAGCGTCTCCTCCTGTGGGCGAGCGTTGCTCCGGCGGAGGGTATGCCGGGATATGCGCAATGCAAGGAGGGGCCAGGGACAGGGGCGTTCTACCGGACAAGCGTGCCGACTCTCCCGGATGAATCCATATCATGCCATGCCCGAACATGTGCCATGATATTACAGCGTGTGTCAAGGGGTATAGTGATGCGCCGCGCGGCGCGGGCTGGTCTCCGGACCCTTGCAAGATGGACATGGACAACCTGTTGATATATTGATAATACATGCACCCAGCCGACATGTCACAGAAACATATGCATACCAGAGGGTACAAGTTCATCGCGGTCATCGCGGTCCTTGCCATCACCGCGGCCATGTTCCTCATCGTGCCCATCGGCGGGGGCATCGGCCTGTTCAGGGAGGCCGCCATATCATTCATCTTCCGGAAGCCGCCGCGATTCATGTCCCTGGACGCCGACGTGGAGGGAGTTCCCCAGGTGGTGAAGGCCGGTGAGGCCCTGAAGATAAAGGGTGGTGAGACGCTGGTCATCAGGAAGATCCATGCGAACACCTTCTTCAAGTCGTACCTCAGCGCCGATGTGGCCGGGTTCGGCAAGCCCAACGACCTGAACGAGCCCGTGGACACTGCAGAGATCAGGGATCAGCTCATAGGCGCCGGCATCAGGTCCGTGCCCATCGATATCTACTACCTCGACCGGAAGATCGCCAAGGTGCCTCTTGAGCTGGAGCTGAGCGAGCAGGCCTTCATGGATCAGCTCCAAGGGGCAAGGAGCGTGGAGGAGAGGATCGCGATTCTCAGATCGGCCCACGCGAGCTTCCCCCGGAACACCCAATTCCTGGAGATGCTGGAGCAGCTGCTCGCCGAAAAGGGGGACTACCAGGCCCTGGTCATCCTCTACAAGGCGGTGTCCGACGCCGACCCCTCGAACATGACCGCCTACTCCAACCTGGCCCGCTATTATATCAAGCTGGAACGGTACGACGATGCGCTGGCCATGTACCAGGAGATCGTGGACGCAGGCAAGGCGGATGCTGGGATCTATCGGCGAATGGCCTACATCGCCGGCGAGAAGGGCGACTTCGACGGTCGGGTGTCCTATCTGAGGAAGGCCCTTGAGCTCGACGGGAAGAACGAAGACGCGGCCATCGAACTGGCGAAGACCTACGAGCAGGCGGGCCTCAAGCAACAGGCCTTCGATGTGTACAAGGAGGCGTCGAAGACCTCCACGGACAAGGAGGTCCTGATCCCGCTCATCAAGGAGTCCATACAGAAGAAGGACTACCCCAGGGCCAAGGAACTCCTGGAACGGTACGTACAGAAATTCCCCGGGGACAAGAACGCTCTTGCTCAGCTGGCCATGGTCATGGGCCGGCTGGGTGACGCCAAGGCCCAGTCCGACTACTACCAGAGGGCGGTGAACCTTTCCCCTTCGGATGCGGTCCTCTGGTACAACCTCGGTGTGGCCCGCGAGAAGCAGGGCGATGCCAAGGGCGCCCTGGAGGCCTTCGAAAAGGTCCTCAAGATCAAGCCCGGCGACCCTGATTCCCTGAAGGCCGCCTCGCGGCTTTACCTCAAGCTGGGCCGGTACCGGGAAGCCCATGAGGGCTACGAGGGCCTGGTGCGGAAGGAGCCCAGCGCGGAGAACCTCAAGGGGCTCGTCAGCGCCGCCGTGGGGTTGAAGGATCAGGGAAAGGTCATCGATGCCTGCACCCGGTTCCTTCAGAGGAAGAAGGATCATGACGTGGCCATCACCCTCGCGTATGCCTACGAGGCCCGGGCAGCCGCCAGGGATACCCGGGGCAGGCTCGAGGACCTGAACAGGGCCCTGGAGGCGTACAAGACCGCCCGGGCGGTCAACCCCCAGTCCAGGATCGCAAAGGAGAAGATCCCGGAGCTGGGGATCGAGACCATCAAGCTCAGGAAGGCCCTTCAGTAAGCCGTCGCCTGCCATGGGTGGCTCGGGGGGGAGCCAGCGCGCATCCTATGAAACGGACCTTTGCCATCGGTGACATTCATGGGTGTCTGGACAAGCTCGAAGACCTCATGTCGCTCATCGCCCCGGGCAAGGGTGACCGCCTCGTCTTCCTCGGGGACTACGTGGACCGGGGCGGGCACGTCGTGGAGGTCATCGACTTCCTCATCGAGACCGCGCGGCGCGTTCCCTGCGTCTTCCTGCGGGGGAACCACGAGGACATGTTCCTTTCCTTCCTCGAGTTCGGGTCGAACAGGACGGTCTTCTTCGCCAACGGGGGTATGAAGACCGTGGAGTCCTATGTGAGCCCCGAGCAGTTCGTGTCCCCGGACCAGGTGGTCCGGGCCATGCCGGATGATCACCGGGAGTTCTTTTCCCACCTCCAGTGGTACCACGAGGACGCCGGGTACGTGTTCGTCCATGCCGGGATCAAACCCGGGGTGGAGCTTGCCGGCCAGGACAGGTACGATCTCATCTGGATCAGGGACGAGTTCATCGCCTCTCCCACGGGGCTCGCTCAGAAGGTGATCTTTGGGCACACCCCCTTTGCCAGGCCGCTGGTCAAGCCGGACAAGATCGGCATCGACACCGGTGCGGTCTATGGCGGCTACCTCACCGCCATAGAGCTGCCCTCCGAGACCTTCATCCAGTCCTTCAGATAGGCGGGCCGGAGGATCGGGCGGCTGCATGTACAAGGATTACTACTCGATTCTGGGCATTCCGAAGGACGCCACCTCCCAGGAGATAAAGAAGACGTACCGGGCCCTGGCCATGAAATACCACCCGGACCGCAACCGGGACGATCCCTCCTGCGCGGAAAGCTTCAAGGAGATCACCGAGGCGTACGGGGTCCTCATCGATCCGGACAAGAGGATCGCCTACGACAGGCAGCACACCCATGCCTTCAACCGGGAGAAGGTGTTCACCGACATCTTCTCCCGGTCCGACTTCCGGGACGTCTTCGAGGACCTGCCCATCCGGAAGGAGTGGATCGAGAAGATCCTGGACATCGGCAAGGTCATCGCCTTCGAGGCCCTCGTGGTGGGAGGCACCCCCGGGGCCATCCTCAGGCGCTCCGTGGTTCGCCTCGCGTCACGGAAGCTGGACAGGGTGTTCCATGCGGTCATGGACATGCACGAGAAGATCCGCATCCCGGGCACCCTGGCACTCACCGGCGGGTACGTGACCATGGAATACCGACCGGGCCTCTTGAAGCGCACCATCAGGGTAACGATACCCAGGAATACCACGCAGGGCACGGTGCTCCGCGTCCAGGGCATGGGAAGGAGAAATCCGGCAGGCGCCGCGGGGGACCTCTACGTGCACGTGGTCATCGAGGGGTCGTAGACCACGATCTGGTTCTTGCCGTTGGCCTTGCCCCAGTACATGGCCGCATCCGCCATGCGGAGGATGTCGTTTGGGTCGCTGGAGTCCTTGGGCAGCGTGGACAGGCCGATGGTGACGCTCACCTCCAGGGTGCTGTCCACCGTGCTGCCGATGCGCTGGGACACGACCAGGGCCTCCTCGATGGAGGTCTCGGGGAAGATGATGACGAACTCCTCGCCCCCGTAGCGGGCGAGGATATCGCAGTTGCGCGTGTTGTGCTTGAAGATGTGCGCCAGCCTGGTGAGAAGCTCGTTTCCGTTCTCGTGCCCCCTGGTGTCGTTGTACTTCTTGAAGTCGTCGATGTCGATCATGGCCAGGGACATGGTCCGGTTGTACCGCAGGTGTCTCGACGCCTCGCCCTTGAGCACGGTCATGAGGTGACGGAAGTTGTACAGCCCGGTGAGCTCGTCCGTCCGGGAGAGGTTCCGGTAGTAGTCGGCCAGCTCGGCCTCCTCCTTGAGCCGGGCCTCCTCGAGGATGCGGTGGATGGTGAGGAGGAGGTGGTCCAGCAGGATGGGCTTGGTGATGAAATCCGATGCCCCCAGTTTCATGCACTCCACCGCGTCGCGGATGGTGCCGTACCCGGTGATCATGACCACCTGGACGTCGGGCCTGATCGCCTTGATGGACCTGAGGAGTTCGGCCCCTGTCATGCCGGGCAGGTGGAGATCCACCACGGCGACGTGGAAGAGATCTTTCTGTACTATGGCCACCGCCTCCTCGCCGCTCATGGTGGAGATCACATCGTACCCCCTGCCGTGCAGGTATTCCGCAATGAGATCGAGGGTCTCCTGCTCGTCGTCCACGATGAGCACACGCGTTTTCTTCTGCACTGCAGGGGCAGGGCCCGTTGACACGCTCTCTACTCCTTTGCCTCACATAATAATGCAGTTTGTTCGGGTTGCCACTCTCCCCATACTAACGGATATCCGATGACAAATCATGAGGGTTTTTTTCCGGGTGGGAAACGCATGTGCGAACGGGTTCCATGCACTGTCCAGGCAGTGGATATCCTCACTGCCCCCCGTTTCATGGGAAGCTGTCAGGAAGTATATGGCCCGGCCTAAAGAAAATGCCCCGAAAGGCCGTTATAACGGGAGATGGAACAGGTATGTCTCATGCATTCGATCGAGCGGCACATTGAGAGCATCCCGACCCTGGAGTCCAGCCGGATGCGGATCTTCCGCGTCCTCCAGGACGAAGAGACGCCCATCGAGCATATAGAACAGGTCATATCCAGTGACCCGGCCATGGCCGCCAAGGTGATAAAGCTCGCCAACTCGGCCTTTTATCGCCACGCAGGGGGCTATGCAGGCATCTCCCAGGCCCTGCGGACCATCGGCATGGACATGGTGAAGTGCATCGCCCTGTCCATGGCGGTGATGGAGGCCTTCAGCAGCGAGACTCCTTCCATGAAGGCGCTCTGGAGGCACTCGTACGCCGTGGCCCTGGTATCGGGGTCGCTGGGTCGGACCAGGCAGGAGAAGGAGAGTCTCTTCACCGGGGGGCTGCTCCACGACCTCGGCAGGATGGTCCTGGTGTGCAGGGCACCGGCCGAGTATCTCCCCCTGTATGAGTTCGTAGGATACTGGCCCGATCCCGCCCTGGAGCGTGACGTCTTCACTCTGGACCACTGCGCTGTGGGAGAAAAGGTGGCCAAGAGGTGGCATTTTCCTGAGGAGGTCACCGGCATCATCAGAAATCACCACGAACCCGAGCGACTTGCGGAAGGTCTCGTGGGGCTCACCGATCAGGTCATCGCCCAGCACGAACGGGGACTGCTTTCCGAAGAGCTCGAGCACGAGGACCGGATACGCACCTGCGTGGGTCCCGGTTACAAAGAACTTGTAAATACAATCCGACAAAGGTATAGAACGAACACGTCGGTACTAGAAAATCTGGGTTAAGGGGTAGTGCGTTTGTGGTGAATGACCTGTACTCCCTGCGGGGCGAACTCACCGAGCCCACCTCGACGCGTGAGAGGATCCTCTTCGATCTCCTTGGCAAGGCTTCTGACTTCTACGAATACACCGTCGGCATCCTGTCCTCCATCTTCGAGATCACCGAGTTCGTGTCCCAGGGCGCGCCGGAGAAGGATTTCTTCACCTTTGTCACCGACGTCCTCATAGCCGAGTCGCGCTGCGAGAACGCATCCATCTTCATGGTGGAAGGAGATGCCATCGTCCTGATGGCGGCGTCCGGCACCGCGGGGGCGGGTCTAAACCCGGATCTCAGCATGTCCCTGGGGGAGGGCGTCGCCGGCACCTGCGCGTCCAGGGGGCAGACCATCCTGGTGGAAGACGTGGACGGGTGCGAATTCTTCAAGAGGTTCGAAACCACCCGGGTCTGCATCGGCTCCATGCTGTGCGTCCCCATCAAGGAGGGCACGAGGACCCTGGGCGTGATGAACCTCTCCCATTCGTCCAAGGGGTTCTTCAGCGTCCACTATGTGAGGGTCTTCGAGCTGCTGGGCCTCCTCATCGGCCAGATGCTGACCCTGGTGCATCTCTATGAGGTGTTCAAGCGCCGGAATTCAGACCTGAGCGAGCTCCTCAGGCAGAAGGACGAATCCCTGCGGAGCATCACCGAGCGCTACAAGGCCGTGGTGGACGCCTCGGAGGAGATGATCTTCATCCTGGACGGCCAGGGGGCAGTATCCTTTGTGAACGGGGCCCTGCTGAGGCGCCTCAGCCGTGAACCTGCGACTGTGCGGGACATCTTCGACACGAAGGGATCCACCCAGATCCTGCAGAAAATCGCTGGCATGACCCGCGAGAACGCCTGTGAGTTCGATCTCGCCGTGAAGGTGGGGGCTGCGGTGGAGATCATCGGGCAGTTTTTCCTCAAGTTCATAGACGAGCGCCAGGTGCTCGCCATCGTGAGGGACATCACCGTGAAGAGACGCATGGAGCAGAAGACCATGCAGACCGAGAAACTGACCTCCCTGGGGCTCCTGACCTCTGGCATCGCCCACGAGCTCAACAACAAGCTCACCCCCATCCTGGGATTTGCGGATCTCATCGACCCGGAGAGCCTGAGCACCCAGGACCAGAAACGGCTCTCCATCATCATCAATTCCGCGTCCGCGGCCAAGGGGATCGTGGAGTCGCTCCTGAAGTTTTCGCGGAACAAGCCTGCGGAAAAGGATGTGTTCGACCTGCAAGAGGTCATTCGCCGGACCGTTCACCTCTACTCCCCCATCATCAAGAAGCGGGGTATCCGCATCGTCCACGAAGACCCCGCAGATCCGCTGTTGGTGAAGGCCGACATGAACTGTATGGAGCAGGTGCTCGTGAACTTCATCAACAACTCCATCGACGCCATCGGCGACGCACCGGGAACCATCTGGGTGCGGTCCTTCCAGAAGGACGACCACGTGCATGTAACCATAGAAGACTCCGGTCCCGGCGTGCCCGAGGACATCATGACCAAGGTGTTCGACCCGTTTTTCACGACCAAGCCCAAGGACAAGGGGACGGGGCTCGGGCTCTCCATCTGCTATGGCATCATCACGGACCACAAGGGCGAGGTGTCCCTGGAGAACACCGGGAACGGGGCCAAGGCCACCATGAAGATCCCTGCCGTGCGCGAGGTGGAGTTCCCTGCTCGGGAGAGGGTGCAGGAGCAGGACGCAACCTTCGCGGCGCCGGATGATGCGCAGTCGCGGGGGCTCATCATGGTGGTGGAGGACGAGGAAGACCTCATGGACCTCATGGTGGACACGCTGAGCCCCTACTACACGGTCAAGACCTTCGAGAACGGGAAGAAGGCGTTCGACCACATCGACGAGCATGCCTGGGAGCTCATCATCTCGGACCTGCGCATGCCGGTCATGAACGGCATGGAGCTCTATCAGGAGGCCATCCGGAGGAATCCCGGCCTTAGGCAGAGGTTCATGTTCATCACCGGGGACACGTATGATTTCCAGGTGAAGGAGTTCCTCGAAAGTACGGGATTGACCTATCTGCGCAAGCCCTTCAGGATCAAGGAGCTGCGGGATACGGTGTACAGACAGCTGCACTGCAGGACGGTCATGGAATGAGCGAGAAGCGTATTCTGGTCGTGGATGACGAGGAGATCGTCCGCTACTCCCTGAAAAACATCCTCGTGGCTGCCGGGTTCGAGGTGGAGGACGTGGCGAGCGGGGAGGAGGCGCTGAAGCTCCTCTACGCGCAGAGCTTTCACATGGTGCTCACCGACCTTGTTCTGGAAGGCATGGGGGGGCTGGAACTGCTGGAGAACATCAAGGTCGTTTCACCCAAGACCCTGGTCATCGTCATCACGGGCTACGGGTCCCTCAAGACGGCGGTGGCTGCCCTCAGGCTCGGGGTGTATGATTACCTCCTCAAGCCCTGCGACGAGAACGAGCTCCTCCTGAGGGTGCGCAGGGCGCTGGAGATGCAGGTCTACGGCACGGAGCAGAAACGGCTCAACGAGCTCAGCGCCATCGCCAAGACCGCAGTCACCCTCTCGGACAGGATCAACACCCCTCTCAATATCATCCTGGGGAACATCGAGATGCTCCAGCTCAACCCCGAGCTGGAGAAGAACGCCAGGGTGCAGGAAACGCTCACGGTCATGGAGGAACAGATCTTCGCCATCAAGAAGGTCATGGAAAAGCTGGCAGGCCTCACGAATGCTGAAACAAAGAGATACCCGGCTTTGCGGGATTATGAGATTATTGATTTGACAAGTGAGGGAGCCAATGATTAGCTCAAAGAGGATCTTGATCGTCGATGACTCGCAGGATCTGACCCACGTCATCGCCGATTTCCTGAGCCTGCACGGGTATCAGGTCCACACGGCGCACGACGGGTACGATGCCCTGGAGTGCATGGGCAGGCAGCCCATCAGCATTGTGGTGAGCGACATCCACATGCCGCGCATGGACGGGTTCACGCTCATGGGCGAGATCAAGACGCGCTACCCGGCCGTCTCCATCGTCCTCATCACGGGCTTTTCCGTGAACGAGGCGAAGAAGCTGGCCTTCGAACGGGGCGCCGATGCCTTCGTGGCAAAGCCGTTCAAGCTCAAGGATCTCAAGCATGTGATCGATTCGGTGAATGACTCGAGTACACGAACAGCGTAAGAGGAGGGAAGATCATGAAGAAATCAAAGGTCAAGAAGCCGCAGAGGATCCTCTGCTACATCGACTACGCGAAGTACAGCCCCTATCTCGTGGACTACGCATTCCAGCTCTCCAAACTCATCGATGCAGAGCTCTTCGTCCTCCATACGGTGACCGACATCAAGAGCGCCGCCGGATTCTACGTCCCCCACATCAACACGGACAGGCTGGAGGAAGAGGTGGTCAAGGCGGCCAAGGACAAGATGTACGCCATCTGCAGCCAGGTCGCGGGCGACGACATCGATGCCAAGCACCGCCTCGTCATGAGGGGGGTGCCCGCCGAGGTGATCAACAGGGTGATCAAGGACAGGTCCATCGAGCTTCTCGTGCTCGGCCACGAGGTGAAGAAGGGCGCCCTGGATGCGTTCCGGAGCGATTACGCCGAGAAGTTCATGAAGAACCCGACGATCCCCTTCGTGGTTCTTCCCGTGTAGGTATCCGCACAGAAGCGAGGATCCCGGCTGCGGTGGCGGCGGGGATCCTTCCCGTGACGGAAACCACCACGACCTTTTCCCCGATAAACGCCAGAGCCAGCGATTGTCCTGGCGTGTAGAAGACGATCCCCCGCATGCCTTGGACCGTGTAGATCCTCGCCAGCGGATCCCCGTGCATCCAGGGCGGCATGACGGCGGCCTTGGCGCCCATGAGGGATGGGTTGTATCTGTGGCCGAGGATGGCGGTCATGAGCCGGTAGGCATCCATCTTGCGGGTGTCGCCGAGGAACATCCTGATCAGCGGCCGGTTTAGTGATGACCTCCATTCCTCTTCCCGGGGCAGCGCGGGCGCGACCCTGATGGTCCCCCTGATCCGTTCCCGGGGGGATGCGACCTCGATGGCCTCCCCCGAGGTCGAGATGCCCATGCCTTCGGGGACGCACACGGAGACGGAAGGGGTGTTCACCTCGATGCAGGGCGTTTTGCGGGCGGCGAGGCCCTCGGGCGCGAGGAGCAGTTCCGGCGAGCCCTTGAGCGAGGTTCCCACGAGAAAGACATAGACGGACGCCCCGATGACGAAGGCGCCGAAGAGTGTCCGCAGGCCGCTCCTTTCGGGTTTCCCGCTCAGAACCATCGGGGCGTGATGGGCTTGTTGGAAGACAGGTTCCTGTCTTTCTGGCCCGGGCCCTGCTCCATGGGATGGCCGGGGTAGTCGTCGTGCAGGGGGCCCTGGTGGTCCAGGGGCTCATGCCCTTCCGTGTCCCTTTGGTCCCCTCCGGCGACGGTATGCCGGCCGAGGTGCTTCATGAGGTAGGGCACCACGAGAAAGAGCGCCAGCAGGATAAGGGGCAGGATGCCGCCGAGGTCAGTGGCAAAGGCATAGGTCTTCATCACACGGGAAATATAGCACATCCCCCCTTGGGGGGACCAGTGAATTATCTCTGCCGCCGGGTCCGGTTTCAGGCCTGGCGGCCTGCCAGGGCTTCGATAATCCTCTCCCAGAGCACGTCCAGGCCGTCACCCGTGGACGCCGAGGTGATCACGGGGGCGGCCCCGGCCTGGCGGGCAAGCCTTGACGCGTGCGCGAGCCTCTGGGAATAGCTGAGCTTGTCCGCCTTGGTGGCCACGAGGACGACCCTGGCGGGTGTGGCCGAGAGCAGGTCCATGATCATGCGCTCTCCGGCGCCCAGGTCTCTCCTGATGTCCACCAGGAGCATCACGATCCTGAGGTCTGTGTTGTCCGTGAGGTAGGCCGAGATGAGCTCGCCCCACTGGGCGCTCACGGACCTGGACACCTTGGCGTACCCGTAGCCGGGCAGGTCCACGAAGAACAGCGGAGGCAGGTCCACCAGGTCGAGCCGGAACAGGTTCACGGCCCTGGTCTTGCCAGGCACCTTGCTGGTCCTGACCAGGGACTTCCTCCCCGCCAGGGCGTTGATGAGCGACGACTTGCCAACGTTGGACCTGCCCGCGAAGGCGACCTGGGGGAGGCCCTTGCCCTGGTGGGGGAAGACGCCGGCAAAGGCGGCGTTCCTGATCTTCACCCTCATAGCGTCTGCAGGTAGGAGGCGACCCGGGATACGCCTTCGATGATCTTGTCTTCCGAGTTTGCGTACGAGAAGCGGACATACCCTTCCGCGCCGGGACCGAAATCGATGCCGGGCGTGACGCCCACGCCGGTGTGCTCCAGGATCTCCATGGCAAAGGCCCGGGAGTCCATTGTGTAGCGCTTCATGTTCACGAGCACGTAGAAGGCCCCCGTGGGCTCCACCTCAACGTTGAACCCGTGGCGCTCCATCTCCTCGAGCATGGTTTTCCTGCGGCGGGCAAAGGTGTCGTGCATGGCGCTGACCACGGGGCCCGCCTCGGTAAGCGCCGCAACACCGCCCCACTGGGCGATGGAGGGGGCGCAGATCATGAGGTTCTGCTGGAGCTTCTGGGCCGTCCGGATGAGCTTCTTCGGGAACACGGCCCACCCGAGCCTCCACCCCGTCATGGCCCAGGCCTTGGAGAAGCCGTTGACGACGATGGCCCGGTCCGTGAACTCCAGCATGGTGTGCTGCTCGGCGGCATAGACCAGGCCGTGGTAGATTTCGTCGGAGATGATGGGCACGCCGAGCTCTGCCAGGGCTTTCATGTGGTCCGCATCCAGGGATATGCCCGTGGGGTTTGCCGGCGAGTTCACGATGAGGGCGCGGGTCTTTCCCGTGACGGCCCGGGCAACCTTGTGCGCCTCGAGCTGGAAGGCGTCGGCGCTGCCCGTGGGCACGAGCAGGGGCCGGGCGCCAAGGACCTTGACGAAGTTCGGGTAGCAGGCATAGTACGGGTCGGTCATCATGACCTCGTCGCCCGCGTCCACCAGGCAGGCAATGGCCATGAGCAGCGCGGGCGACGACCCGGCGGTGACCACGATGCAGTCCTCGTCGACGGTGGCGCCGTAGGTGGTCTCATAGTGGTCCCGGATGGCCCGGCGCAGCTCCGGTATGCCCAGCGAGTCGGTGTAGTGGGTCCTTCCTTCCTCCATGGCCCTGCATGCTGCCTGACGGACGCACTCAGGGGTATCGAAGTCGGGCTCGCCCACCTCCAGGTGGATGATGTCCCTGCCTGAAGCGGCCAAAGTGTTGGCTTTTTCCATGACATCCATGACCAGGAAGGGCTGGATGGTCCGGGCGGTCTGCGACGCTCTCATGCCATCCATATAACAAACCTCTGCACCCAGGGCAATGGAAGCCTCCGGAGCGCCTTTCAGCGGTCATCCCCGCCTGAATCCGTCTCCTCCTCGATCTCGCGGAGCACCTTGGTGATCTCGGCCTCGGTGGCCTTGAGCCGCTCCTTCAGGATACGGATCTTGCCCGCCGCCGATCTCACCGTCTCTTCCAGCTCATCGATGGGGATCTCACCGCGGTTCATCCTGTCCAGCAGACCTTCCAGCTCCTGCAACACCTCCGAATACCCCTTGGCTTTTTTCATTGCTCTGAAGGCTCCTTTTCGCAGACCACGGAGCGGATCCTCCCCTGGTGGAGGACGCTCACGATATGGTCGTCAATGGCCGCGCGGGATGCGTCCCGGAGCACCCCCCCGTCGGCGGCCAGGGTGATGCTGTAGCCCCGGGAGAGGACGCGGGCGGGCCGCATGAGCTCGAGTTCCCGCTCGTGGCTCTCCAGGGCTGCGAGGCGCTCTTTCAGCCCCTGGCTGATGTCCCTGAGCATGAGGCCCTGGCGGGCCTTCAGCGCATGGGATGCCTGGTGCAGCGCCGAGAGCGGGCCACTCCTCGCCTCCATGCAGAGGCGCACCAGCCGCTTCTGGTGTGCACCCACGAGGCCCGTGGCCCCCTGCATGAGGGAGGAGAGCGCCGCATGGAGGGATGAGCGGGCCCTGGCTGATCTCTGCTGGGTGGCCAGGGCGATCCTGGCCGCGACCCTGCCGAGCCTCTGCGCCGACTCGTCGAGGAGGCGCCGGGCGTGGCTGACCAGAGAAAGGGAGGACTCCTCGAGGAAGGCCCAGACCCCGTCCACCCGAGACACCAGGAACCTCGCCGCATCCGTGGGCGTGACGAAGCGCGTGTGCGCCACCATGTCGGCCACGGACAGGTCGATCTCGTGGCCGATGCCCGTGATAACGGGTTTCGTGCATTCGGCAACGGCCCTGCAGAGCGTGAGGTCGTCGAACACGAAAAGATCGGTCCTGGCCCCTCCGCCCCGGATGATGACGATCACGTCGATGGCAGGGACCTTCTGGAGGGCGCGGATGCCGGCGCAGACCTCCTTCACCACATTCTCTCCCTGCATGTGGGAGTCATAGAGCATGATCCTGAAGGCATAGGGGCTCCCAAGGACGATGCTCGTGAAGTCCTGGTAGGCGGCCGAGCCGTGAGAAGTGATGAGGCCGATGGTGAGGGGGAGTTCACCGAGCTCTCGCGCCTTGTTCCGCTCCATGAGGCCCAGGCCCCTCAGCGTCTCGATGGTCTGTGCCCTGCGCCGCTCTATGGCCCCGAAGGTGTAGCTCGGGTCGATCTCGCTCACGATGAGCTGGTAGCGCCCCTCCTTGACGAAGAGGTCCACACGGGCCTTCAACTTCACCTCTATGCCACTGGAGAGCGTGAACCCCTTCAGACCCGCCGCGTGCAGCGAGCGCTGCCACTGCACGATGGAGCCGCGGAAAAAGGCGCAGCTGATCCTGGCGATGTACTGCTCAGACCCCGCAGCGGGCTTTTCCACCAGGTCGAAGTACACGTGGCCGGACTTGGCGTGCTCCTTCAGCCCGAAGATCTCCCCTGCCACCCAGACCTCGGGTCCGAAGCAGCCGGCCAGGGCCTCCCGGGCCCGCTCGTTCAGTTCGCTGACGCTCAGACAGTCCACTCCCATGAGCCATAGCAGAAAGGGTAACGGCAGATCAAGCGGCTCCGCGGTCCGGGCGGCCATTCCTCCTGTTGACAGGGAGGGAGGCCGGAGGTACATGTCGTACAGCACGTTACGGGAGGATGCGCACATGGGGGACCAGTTCATCAGGACCGATCTTCGTGGTCAGATCGCCATCATCGAGATGGACCGGAAGCGGGAGCTCAACGCCCTTTCTTTCGGCATGATGAAGGAGATCCACCGGGTGTTCTCCCAGTTCCTCCAGGAGACGTCCGATGTGCGGGTCCTTGTCCTGACGGGCGGGGACGAGTGCTTCTCGGCGGGCATCGACCTCAAGGAGGCCCCGCACTTCACGAGCGAACAGGCGGCCAACTACTTCCGGCTCGCCGTTGAGGTCTACTCCATGCTCCTGGACCAGGACAAGATCCTCATCAGCGCGGTGAGCGGCATCGCGTTTGGCGGCGGGTTCAACCTGGCGCTCATGGGCGACATGATCATCGCGTCCGAGAGCGCCATCTTCGCCCACCCCGAGATCAAGTACGGGTTCAACCCCCTGCTCACGCCGCTGGTGTCCCGCATCGGCCTGGCGAGGACCCGTGAGCTGGCCCTCCGGGGCGATCCCATCGGGGCCAGGGAGGCCCATGCCTTCGGGCTGGTGAACCGGGTGGTGGAGCCTGAGCGGTTCCGCGACGAGGTGCTGACCTGCGCGAACCAGCTCGTGGGAAGGTCTCCAGAGGTGGTCAAGGCCGTGAAGCGGAGCCTGGACGTGGTGAGCAGGCTCGATGCCAAGGCCGCCCTCGAGTACGAGCTGGAGATGACGGCCATGCTCTTCAACATCCGGGGCGATATCCGGGAAAAGATGAAGGGCGTCATCAGGCACAAGGGGCGTGATGATACCAGCTGCGAGGAGTAGGCATCCCTTCGACCCGGCAGCGCTCCACCGGATCCTGCTCAATCACTACGGACCCTCGGGGTGGTGGCCCGGCGAGAGCCCCTTCGAGGTGATGGTGGGCGCTGTGCTCACCCAGAACACGGCCTGGACCAACGTGGAGAAGGCCATAGCCAACCTCAAGGCCGCATCCCTTCTGGATGTGGTTGCCATCCATGCCACGCCCTCCGATCGTCTTGCAGCACACCTCAGACCATCGGGCTATTACAACATCAAGGCCAGGCGCCTGAAGAATTTGGCGGACATGATCATGGGGTCCTTCGATGGTTCGCTGGAGCGGCTCTTTGCGCTGGATGCCCGGGACCTCAGGGGGATTCTCCTGGAGGTGAACGGCATCGGCAAGGAGACGGCGGACAGCATCTGCTGCTATGCGGCCGGCAAGCTCGTCTTCGTGGTGGATGCCTACACGCGGAGGATACTGTCCAGACACGGCATCATCAACGGTGATGCGGGCTACGACGACGTGCAGCAACTTTTCGAAGGTTCCCTGGGCCCCGACCTGGGGGCGTACAAGGACCTCCACGCACACCTCGTGTACATCGGCAAGGACTACTGCAGGTCCAGAAACCCCATGTGCGGCGAGTGCCCGCTGAAGGGCAGTGTCTAGATCCTCACCTGCAATGCGCCCTCGTGCCCGTGATGGTACGCCGTTTCTTCTCGAGATATGCCCTGTATCTGGTTATCAGGGCCTTGACGGCGAATGCGATGATTCTCCTGGAAATGCGGTTCTGTGCCAGAACGCTGTGATAGAGCCTGCCGAGCAGTCTTATCCGCCTCGCGTCGCCTTGTCCTGCTTCCGGGAGCGGCCCTTCTATGTCCACGGGCCTGGGGAAGAATCGCCTGGGGGAAAAGGGCCACTTGAGCATGAGATTGGTGGTGACGGCGAGGATATCCCATGCCCGCTCCTCGTGTCTGTGGATGGGCGTTTCACCGGCTGCGATCTGCACGAGTTCAAGCGGAAGGTAGATGTCCATCCTGCTGTTGGTCAGGACCTTTATCAGGGAAAGGAATGCGCAGCAGCCGGGGCAGGGGACAACCAGGGCGTCGGCGCCCGTCGCCTCGGCCTCCTGCAGCCGGAGGTACAGGCTCTGCAGAAGGTTGAGCAGCGTGTGGAAGGGGTTGCCCGAGGTCGGCCCGAACAGCGTGGGTACGGTCCCAGCCCAGCCGCAGCAGAGCGCGTTCCCCCGTGTATGCTCCATCTCGACTACGGTGCATCCTATGCGCTCCACTATCTCCCGGGAGGTGTCCTGAAGGATCCCGTCCATGTATCTCCCGCAGCAGTTGTCGTGGACGGTGACCTTCATGTCCAGCCTGTTCCTGGCCGGAATCTTCCCGCTCTTCAGCCGGTCAAGTATCCAGCTGTCCAGGAGTTCCACCTCGAAGTCGAAATCGATGCCGAACTTTTCCGGCAGGACATCGGTGAACATCGATGCCTCGACCACCATGAAGCAGTACATCTTTTCTATGCCCATCTCGGAGAACTTCTGTTTCGCGAGCCTTCCAAGGCGCCCCGCCTCTTCGAGGAATCCGATCCTGTAGGCGTCTTCTCCGATACCGAACATGCAGTCACTGCCGATGATGGAGGGCTTCAAATCGTCTAGGAGCGATGTCTGGGCGATGTACGGCATGAGATTGTTGTAGAAGCCGGTAAGGAGGGCTTCCTTTCTCGGATGCTTCAGGTTCTCCTCCCAGGAATGCAGCAGCGAGAGCTCGTCTTCGGCCATCAGCACCCTGGTGGTTGTCCACATGTTCTCGGGCTCGTTGGGGAAGATGAACTTGGCTATGTACGGGAGGCCCTTTGACCTGCCCGTTCTGTTATGATGCTCGAGAACGAGGCCGTACGGATTGGCATGCCGGGGGCAGACAAAGTCGCAGGCATTGCACGTGACGCATCGCTGGAGCACGAGGGACGCATCCGTATCTCCCCGGATGAGTTTCTCAATTTCACGCTTCGCCTCGCCTTCCGGAAGCTCGAGCACGGGGCAGCGCCCGAGGCAGATCCCGCAGCGGTCGCACAGGTCTTCCCTGAAGGAACGGAACGTGGTCGTGGGATTCACGGGACAGAGCCCTCCTCGCCGATCCGCCGCACTATGCCTTGTCTTTCAGTACCGTGTGAATGCCCACATAATAGGTGATAGTGGCGCCGATTACGCAGACGTAGAAACCGATCAGCTGGTCCATGGGCGGACGTTCCCTGTAGATGAACATCAGTGTTGAGATGACAAGGGTGGGGACAAGGAATCCGATCAGGGGCAAGTGATACCGTAGTTTCATAGATTCCTCCTCGGTCCACACAATATTCTTCACAGCCATGGCCGTCACGCTGCACAGCGGCCCTTCAAGCCCGTCTGCCCTGAAGGGAGGACCTGCTATGCCCGGGTCCTGCCCGGGTCGTACATGCCCCGTATCTGCTCCCCGTAGCGCTCCTTGATGATACGCCGCTTCAGCTTCAGCGTTGGCGTCAGTTCGCCGCCCTCCACGCTGAAAGGCTGTGCCAGGATGGTGAAGTACTTGATCTGCTCGTAGCGGGCGAGCGTCTTGTTTACCTGGTCCACCTGCTCGTGGATGAGGGCCTTGACCTCGTCCAGCAAGATCAGGGCGGCCGGGTCGTCCACGCCGAGACCCTTCTCCTTCGCATACTTCTTCAGCTCGTGGAAGTCGGGCACGATGAGCGCAGTGAGGTATTTCTCCCCGTCGCCCGTCAGGCACACCTGGTCGATGTAAGGCCGCGCCGTCACGGCGAGCTCAATGGGGTGAGGCGCCACGTTCTTTCCGCCCGAGGTGACGAAGAGCTCCTTTTTCCGGTCCGTGATCTCCAGGAACCCGTCCTCGTCGAACCTCCCGATGTCGCCGGTGAGGAACCAGCCCTCTTCGTCAAAGGAGTCCCTCGTCTCCTGGGGCATGTTCCAGTACCCCTGGAAGATCTGGGGTCCCCTCGCGAGGATCTCGCCGTCCGGGGCGATCTTCTCCTCGGTCCCGGCAACGGCCTTGCCCACGGTCCCGGGCTTCACCTGGAGGCGGTAGGCCACGGTGTTGTAGGCGATGGAGAGCTTTAGGGCCCCGATGGGGTTGGTGTAGGGGGATTTGCCCTTCGCCGGCAGCCTCACCATGGCGTCCAGCGTCCAGTCCACCATCTTGTTCTGGAACCAGGTGAGCTTGTTCCCGTTCAGCCCGCGGAACTCGGGGGCGTTGTAGTTCAGGATGGCAGCGGTCTCGGTGAGGCCGTAGCCCTCGGAGAGCTGGATGCCCATGGAGCGGATGAAGGTGCACACCTCCCTGGAGAGCTTCCCGCCGCCGGATCCCGCCATGACGAGACGGTCCAGGCCGGCCATCTTCCGCACCCGGTTGAAGACCAGGACATTGGCCTGGGAGAACTTGATGAGGTCGAGCTGGCCGAGGCGCTCTCCCTTTGCCATGGCATCGGTGAACTTCTCGCCCTGCCGCATGGCCCAGGCGAACATCTTCCGGGCAAGGGGGGGCTGCCGGGACACCACGGCGCTGATCTGGTCGTACACCTTCTCGAAGAAGCGGGGGATGCTGATGATGACATTGGGCCTGAGCTCCAGGAGGCTCTTGGGGAGGTTCTGGAAGTCAGGCTCGAAGGCGAGCAGCCCTGACTGCTTCAATCCGCCTGAGTGGTAGTCGCAGGTGCGGCCGTAGACGTGGCAGATGGGCAGGTGCACGAGGAAGAGCAGGTGCAGGCTCCTGTCCATGGCTTGCCGCTTCAGGAGGGTGGGCGCCGTCACCTGGTTCATGGCCGCGATGAAGTTGGCGTGGGTGAGCATGGCGCCCTTGGGCCTGCCCGTGGTCCCCGAGGTATAGATGATGCTCACGAGGTCCCCGGGCCGGGCCTCGTGGATGGATCTGTCCAGCGCGGCCTGGTCAAGGGCACTGTTCCCCATGTCCATGACCTCGTTGAAGTGGTACACGCCCTTCTCCCGTGCACCTTGCAGCGACTCCATGCAGATGACGATGTCAAGCGGCGCCTGCGACCTGGCCCTGCACGCCATCTCGACCTTGTCCCGGGTGGAACAGACGATGGCCCTGCAGGAGCTGTCCTTGGTCATGTAGGCGAGTTCCTCCTGCGAGGAAGTGGGGTAGAGCGGCACCTCGATGCCGCCCACTGCCTGGACGGCCTGGTCCGCGACGATCCAGCGCGGCCTGCTCTCGGAGAAGATGGCCACCTTGTCGCCCCGCTTGATGCCCAGGGCCATGAGACCCGCGGCGAACGCGAGGGCCTGCCGCCTCGTCTCCCCCCAGGTCAGCGGCCGGAAGTCGCGCGTTGGGTCACCGTTGTGGTCGAACCTGCCCATGAGAAAGGTCTTGGAATCGCCGTGTTCCAGCGCCTTGGCATGGAACAGGCCGCACAGGGTGTTTTCGCTGTAGCCCATGGAATACCTCCCCCTCGATACGGTTCACGGGAGGGGCCGCGCCTGCGGGGCAGCCCCTCCCTTCAGCTTCGGTGCAGTCCCTATTGTACGTGCATGGAAATTATATTGCAAATGCATCGTGGGCCATCTCCGCCAGCGGGGAATGCTCGCCTTCCATACACAACCCTCTTGCAATACCCCATGTTCTGACCTAGAGGTGTGCCTGATGGAAACCTTTGACGTCATCGTGGTGGGCGGGGGACACGCCGGCGTGGAGGCTGCGCTGGCGGCGCACAGGCTTGGTGTCGACGCGGCGCTCTTCACCCTGAACATGGACACCGTGGGCCGGATGCCCTGCAGCCCTTCCATCGGCGGCCTTGCCAAGAGCCACCTGGTCAAGGAGATCGACGCCCTGGGCGGGATCATGGCCGAGGTGGCGGACGAGACCGCCATCGCCTACCGCCTCCTCAACACCAAGAAGGGCCCTGCCGTGCGCGCCACCAGGACCCAGAACGACAGGAGGCGCTACGAGACCGCCGTCAAGAAGAGGGTGGAGGAGGCCGGGATCCACGTGCGGCAGACCCGCGTGGACGGCATCGAGGTCCTAGACGGCCGGGTCGTGGGTGTCAGGGACAGGTACTCCCAGTGCTTCGGCGCCCGGGCAGTCATCATTACGGCAGGCACGTTCCTTTCGGGCCTCATCCACATCGGGCGGATGCGACAGCCTGCCGGCCGCTCCGGAGAGGAGGCATCCTACGAGCTGGCTCAGGGCCTCAGAAGTCTCGGGCTCACCCTGGGCAGGCACAAGACCGGCACCCCGCCGAGGCTGCACCGGGACACCATCGATCTGACAGCCCTTGAGCGCCAGGATCCCCAGCAGGGGTGCATGGCCCTGGGGTTCGACTCCCCGGGGACCGCGCTTGCCCAGGTGCCCTGCTACCTCACCAGGACCACGGAGCGCACCCACGCCGTCATCCGCGAGAACATCCTGCTGAGCCCGCTCTATTCGGGGGACATCACCGGGACGCCGGCACGGTACTGCCCCTCCCTGGAGGACAAGGTCATGCGCTTCGGCGGGAGGCAGGGGCACCAGGTCATCATTGAGCCCGAGGGGCTCGAGACGAGCGAGGTTTACGCCTCCGGCCTGGGCAACAGCCTGCCCATCGAGCTCCAGTGGGAGATCGTACGATCCGTTCCGGGCCTTGAGCGCGCCGAGATCATCAGGCCCGCCTATGCCATCGAGTACGAATACGTGCACCCCACCCAGCTCCTGCGGACCCTGGAGACCAAGCGGGTCAGGGGGCTCTACCTGGCCGGGCAGGTGAACGGCACCTCGGGCTACGAGGAGGCGGCGGGCCAGGGCATCATGGCGGGCATCAACGCTGCCCGGTCCGTAAGGGGCGAGCCGCCCTTCGTGCTGGACCGCTCCCAGGCCTACATCGCGGTCATGGTGGACGACCTTGTCACCCGCGGCACCAGCGAGCCCTACCGCATGTTCACGTCGCGCTCCGAGTACCGGCTCATGCTCCGCGAGACCAACGCCCTGTTCCGGCTGAGCGGCGTCGCGCTGGAGCTCGGGCTCATCGACCGGGACCGCCACGAGCGGGTGCGCGCCGTGATGGAGGAGGTCGTTTCCCTGCGCAGGCACCTGGCCGCAACCTCGGTGGTGATCCCGGCTGACCTGCCCGAGTTCCCCCCCACCCGTGGGAGCGACCAGGAGCGGATCAGCCTGGAGCGCCTCCTGAAGCGACCCGGGGCTACCCTGGAGGGGTTTCGCCGGCACGGCCTCGTGCCCCGGGCGCATCCGCTCGCCGAGCTGGAGGCCGAGGTGGAGGTCAAGTACGAGGGCTACATAGACCGGCAGCGCAAGGAGGTGGCCCGGCTCAGGGAGCTCGAGCGCATGAGGATCCCCGTGGATCTCGACTACTCACTCGTACAGGGGCTCTCCAACGAACTCAAGCAGAGGCTTGCCGAGGTCCGTCCCGAGACGTTCGCCCAGGCGGCCCTCGTCGAAGGCATGACCCCTGCGGGCCTCCAGGCCGTGCAGCTCGCCGTCCGGATCATGGAGGACACCGGCGGCGTTCTCAGCCCTTCATGACCTCCCGGGCGATGACCAGGCGCTGGATCTCCGAGGTGCCCTCGTAGATGGTGGTGGCCCGGGCGTCGCGGTAGAGTCGCTCCACCTTGAACTCCTTGGTGTACCCGTAGCCGCCGTGGATCTGCAGGGCCAGGTAACTGGCGCGGTTGGCCGTTTCCGAGGCGAAGAGCTTGGCCATGGAGGCCTCCTTGCTGAAGGGCAGCTCCCTGTCCTTCCGGTCCGCCGCCGTGATGGTGAGCAGGTGCGCCGCCTCGATGCCCGTGGCCATGTCTGCGATCATCCACTGGATGGCCTGGAAGGATCCGATGGCCCGGCCGAACTGCCTGCGCTCGTGGGCGTACTTCACCGACTCGTCCAGGCAGGCCCTGCCAATGCCGATGGCCTGCGATGCAATGCCGATGCGGCCGCTGTCCAAGGCGCTCATGGCGATCTTGAACCCCAGGCCAGGCCTTCCGACGAGGTTTTCCCTGGGCACCCGGCAGTCCTCGAAGATGAGCTCCACCGTGTTGGAGGCGCGCAGCCCAAGCTTGTCCTCCCGCGCGCCCACACAGAAGCCGGGCGTGCCCCGTTCCACGATGAAGGCCGACAGCCCCTTGTTGCCCTTCTCCGGTCCGGTCCGGGCGATGAGGTTCACCACGTCCGCGTACGCCCCGTGGGTGATGAATACCTTGGTGCCGTTGACGAGGTAGTGGTCCCCCTTGTCTTCGGCCCTGAGCTGCAGGCTGCCCGGGTCGGACCCGGCGCCCGGCTCGGTCAGGGCGAAGCACCCGAGAAGCTCGCCCCGGGCGAGCCTGACGAGGTGGGAGAGCTTCTGCGGCTCATTGCCGAACTTGAGCAGCGGCTCTGTGGATAGGTTGGCCACCGACATGGTCACCCCCGTGGACGCGCAGGAGTAGGCGATCTCCTGGAGGGCCAGGCAGTAACTCACCGCGCCGGCACCTGATCCTCCGTATTCCTCGGGCACCATCATGCCGAGCAGGCCGAGGGTGCCCATCTTCCTGATCACGTCCGCCGGGAAGATCTCCTCCCGGTCCCTCCTGGCGGCCAGGGGCTCCAGTTCCTTGCGGGCGAAATCCCGCGCCATGAGCCTGACCATCTCCTGTTCCGCGGTCATCGTGTGCGGCATGGTGGCTCCTTACGGTACATAGATGACCACCAGAAGTTCGGCGTTTTCTCTGGTGGGGTTGCTGAGCCGGTGGTGCAGCGCAGAGTTGAAGTGGATGCTCCCGCCCTTTTTCAGTGAGGTGGTGTTCTGCCCCACCTGGATGGTGATCCCCCCCTCCAGGACGTAGACGAATTCCTCCCCCTCGTGGTGGTACTCGACGCCCTTGTGCTCGGTCTGGGCTTCGATGCTCACCCGGTAGGCCCGCAGGTGCTTCTCTTCCCCCGGCTGGGTCAGCGGTACGTAGGCATACGATGCGACCCGTTTCTTGTGGCTCTTGGAGCGGCGTCTGGAGGCCTCCCTGTCCTGGGAGCCCTGGAGCTGCTCGATATCCACCTTGAATGACCGGCCGAGCTGGAGCACCAGGGCCACCGGCGGGGCTATGGCGCCTTCCTCGACCTGGGCGATGAGATCCGCCGGGTAGCCGGTCTCCCTGGAAAGGTCTTCCAGGCTCAGGCCTTTCTCCTGGCGCAGGCCGCGGATCCTGGTCCCGAAGTCGTGTTCTTTCCTGCTGGTCACGTGCCCTCCTCGCATGCGCCGGTATGAATCTGACACCCGGCATGTAGAGGGTGCAATCATATCATAGGGTCATACTGTATGGCCAGATGCACAATCCCGGGTTCATGATGCTGCCGGCCCTGTGATAGGATGGCCTGGAAAATCGGATGAAACGGACAGGAAAGAACCGCATGCAGGAGGCGACATGAAGGCGAAGAAGAACCGTGAGAAGGAAAAGGCCTATACCAGGGCACAGGCCGCCCAGAAGCTGAGGCGTCTCGCCGATGCCCTGGATCGCGGCGAGCCCTTCCGCATCCAGGTGGCGGGTGAGCGCGTCACCATCCCGGGTGATGCCTGCTTCAGCATCGAGCACGACCGCAATGGTACCGGCGAGGAGCTTGAGTTCGAATTCTCCTGGAAGACGAAGTAACGAAGAGGCGCGACGTTACTTCATCAGCTCCTTGAGTCGGGCCGTTGCCTGGGCTCCGTACATGCCGTTGGGGTCCAGCCTGACCACCTCTGCGAACTGCTCCCTTGCCTTTTCCCGAGCGCCCATCTGGAGGTAGAGCTGGCCGAGGTCGTAGCGGGCCTCCAGGTAGCCGGGGAACTCCAGGATGGCGTGCCTGAGGGCCTCCACCGCATCACCCGGTCTGCCCTCGGCCACGAAGACCTTGGAGAGCAGATGCCAGGCCGGGGCATAGTGGGAGTTGCGCTCGAGGGCCTTCTGTGCGTTCTCCTTGGCCAGGGTGAGGTTTTTCTTCTGCAGGTACACACTGCCCATGTTGTACAGGGAAAACTCGGGGGTCTGGTAGACCTCGTCCTCCAGGGCCTTTCTGAAATACGCGAGGGCCAGGTCGTACTGGTCCTGGCTCACGAGGATGGTCCCCTTGAGGTTATACGCCTCGCTCCTCATGCCCGGCCGCTCCGTCTCCAGCTTGTCCGCGTATTCGATGGCCTTGTCCGCGTGCTCGATCGCCTTGTCGTACTTGCCTGACTTCCAGTATGTCATGGCATAGGTGTAGTGCACCTCGGGGTCCGTGGGGTTGGCTGCCAGCGCCTTGCGAAGTTCCACGAGGGCGCCCTGGATGTCTTCCTCCTGGATCTTTCCCATGGCAAGGGCCACCATGGGCCTGGAGAGGTTGCGCTGCTCCTTGAACTGGGAGGCACAGCCCCATGCCAGGAGGGCTGCCAACATTCCGATGATCAGCTTCTTCATCATGGATTCCAACCTCTTCGGGGTATGGTCTGTTCAGTGGATCCGCAGGGTAATGGCCCCGGATCACCGCAGGGTCTTGCCGATGACGTACCAGCCGTCCTCCGAGTCGGACTCGGTCTCCACCAGGAGGTGGATGATCCTCAGGTCCGGGAACGACCGTTTCAGGTCGTCCAGGTCCACGGGCTCGAACTTCTTCTTGTTGTTCAGGTAGGCGTCCGCCGTGAGCGCGTTGGACTCGTAGTTGTCCTTGGTCCTGCGGGAGATCTTGTCCAGCGAATACTTCTGCGAGCAGGAGGTCTGCTGGATGAGCAGGGTCCTGCCGTGCCTGGCCGCCACCTCGGCGGCGCGCCTGCGCAGAGACTGGGTGATGAAGGTGGCGTCCAGGATCACCCCTTTGCCCTGGGCAGCCAGTTCATCCGCCTGCGAGAACATGGTGTCGTAGACGAGCTTGCGCTTGTCCATGTCGGAGGCGACCTTTGCATCGAAGATGTCCTCGCCCTTGAGCACCTCCTTGCGGATGATGTCGGTGCGGAGCATGGTATAACCCCTGACCCGCCTGATGACCTCCGTGGTCTCGGTCTTGTTCGTTGCAGGCAGGCCACAGGCGATGATCACCATGCCGTCTTCGATCTCCTGTTCGACGAATGTCTTGAAAGGCTCTCTCACAATGCTCTCCGTCACTGCACACTCGATCATGGCCGCCGGTGGGCCGTGGCCAAGAAACCGTATCCACCCTTATATGCCAAACTGGTCCGCAACACAATCAGGTACCTGTACACTGCCCAGGACCACGGGATGCTGGTGGCAGTCGGAACCGCCCGTGACGATGAGGCCGTGGGAACGGGCGAACTCCGCATAGAACCTTGCTGTCTGCTGATCATGCCGTGTATGCCAGCACTCGATGCCGTCCAGCAGGGGGAGCATGAGTTCCTCTATCATAGCCGCCTGTTCCATGAGCGAGCTGCAGAGCACGGCAAGCGAGGTGCCGTTCGGATCGTTGGGGTGGGCGATGACGATCCGACCGCCCGCACCGCGCACCAGGGCCGACGCCTCTTCCAGGGTCAATGGCATCTTGGGCACGTCGCACTTCACCAGGTAGCGGTCGAAGGCCTCCTGCCGGGAATTCACGATCCGTTTGGCCATGAGGTAGGCCGCGATGTGAGGTCTGCCGAAGGATCCGTCCACGCTCTGTTCGATGGCCGTCATGTCCGCTTCCGTGAACGGGGCGCGTCCCTCCTTGCGGAATTCGGCGTTGATGTTGTCCAGGATCATTCCAGCCCGCCGCCTCCGGTATGCCCGCAGGGTATCGAGCTTCCCGGCAAGGGCCTGATTCGAGATGTCGAAG
This sequence comes from Deltaproteobacteria bacterium, assembly GCA_029547045.1. GTDB lineage: Bacteria > Desulfobacterota > Desulfomonilia > UBA1062 > UBA1062 > MWEI01. The sequence continues at coordinate 37,204 of JAKPQL010000012.1, forward strand.
CCGTAGCCGAGGAAGTCCAGGGAGGCGGACTTGACCCCGGTCCAGCGCTCGTGGCTCATGGTGACGTTCAGCTCCACGCCGGTGATGTAGCGGATTCCGTGCCGGCTCGCGAGCGCTGCAGCCTGGGGCTGTGCCTGGAGCGAGTCGTGGTCTGTGATGGACATCAGATCGACGCCCCGCCTTTGAGCCTCCTCGAAGATCCGCCCCAGGGGCCATCTGCCGTCGGATCCGTCCTTGGAGTGGATGTGGAGGTCAATCTTCACGGGTCACGTACCTGTGGGCCAGGTCGTAGTACCTGCCGGCCGTACGCAGGGCCTTCTCCTTCGATGCGGCGCCCAGGTCCGCATCGTCGAGCATGAAGGAGGTGACCTTGGCCCGCACGTAGGCGCGGTACACCTTGTAGAACTTCAGGACTTCCCTCAGGCCCGCATCCCGGGACTCGCTCACATAGGCATCGACGAATGCCCGGGCCAGGGCGGCATACCCGTTGTAGTCAAGGTCCATGGCGAGGAAGGCCACGTCGGAGGCCACATCGCCGTACCGGAACCGCTCGTTGAACTCGATGCAGTCAAAGACCGATATGTTCTGTCCGTCCACGCAGATGTGCTGGAGGTGGAGGTCGCCGTGGCACTCCTTGATCTGTCCCTGCCTGACCCGGGCGCCGAAGGTGTCCGCCCTTGACGCGAGGAAGTTCATACTCCAGTTCCGTATCGTGTTGTACGTGTCCTGAGAGAGCGGGCCGCCGATGTATTTTGCGGTCTGCTCGAAATTCTCGACTATGTTGTGCGAGATCACGTCCATGCCGCCGAAGGCGCGCGCCTTGTCGTCGCTCGCTATGGCACCATACACGCGGGCCAGGTGGGAGCCCACGCGCCTGAGCTCGTCCGCTCCCGCTCTGCCCTTTTCCAGGAGCCGGTAGAGCATGTGGTCCTCGCTGATGCGCCGCATCTTCAGGGCGTATTCCACCACGTTGCCCTGGTCGCCGAGCAGGAACGCGCCGCTTCTCTTCGAGATGGGCACCACTGACAGGTACACTTCGGGCGAGAAGCGCTTGTTCAGCCTGAGTTCCTCTGCGGTGTAGAACCTGCGCTTTTCCAGGGTGGTGAAGTTCAGGAACCCGAAATCAACTGGCTTCTTCACCTTGTACACGTACCCGTCGCCGATGAAGACCCAGGAGATGTGGGTCTGTACCAGGCTGACGGCGCCAGGCCTCTCCGGGTACGAGGCCGGGTCCGAGAGGAATTCGATGAGGGAACTATGCGCCATGACGTGCACCTCCTGCCAGCTGCCCGCAGGCAGCCAGGATGTCCTTGCCCTTTTCCTTGCGGAGCATCACCGTGAAGGGGCTGTCCCTGAGGACATCCTCGAAGGCCAGCACGTCCGCAGGATCCGGGGCCTGAAGCCGGCTTTCCGGCCAGGGGTTGAAGGGGATGAGGTTCACCTTTGCCCTGAGCCCGTGCAGGAGCCGGATGAGCCGCTTCGCATGGGAGGGGCTGTCGTTGATGCCCCTGATGAGCACGTACTCCACGGTGATGCGTCTGCGTCTGGGCAGCTCGTAGGCCTTGAGCGCACTGATGAGCTCGGCCAGGGGGTACTTCCTGTTGACGGGCATGATGTATGAGCGCGTCTCGTCGTCCGGCGCGTTCAGGGACACCGCGAGGCCCACCTCTGTGTCGAGGGCCAGTCTCGAAAGGGCCGGCACGATGCCGCAGGTGGAGATGGTGACCCTCCGTTTGGAGATCATGGGTCCCTCCGGGTCGGTGATGACGGCGGCTGCCCGTATCACGTTGTCGTAGTTGAGCAGGGGCTCTCCCATGCCCATGAAGACCACGTTCCTGATGGCGCGCTCCGGGTAGGCGCGGATGGGGTAGAGCACCTGGGACACGATCTCGCCGGAGGTGAGGTGGCGCCTGAACCCCATGGTGGCGGTGAAGCAGAACCTGCAGCCCATGGCGCACCCCACCTGGGAGGACACGCACACGCTCCAGTGGTCCTTCTCCGGGATGAGCACGCTCTCGATGACGGCGCCGTCCCTCAGGCGATAGGCGAGCTTTTCCGTGCGGTCTTTCGCCACCTGGGACCCCACGACCTCGGGATACGCGATCTCGTGGGTGAGGCTCAATTCCTGCCGCAGGTCCCTGGGGAGGTTGGTCATGGCGCCGATGTCGCGCACGCCCTTGCCGAACACCCATGAAAAGACCTGGTCGGCGCGGAAGGACCTGTCCGGGAACAGGGCCTTGAGCCCTTCGCGGTCGCAGTCCAGCAGGTTGCGTCTTCCCGGCAAGACCGGCGCTGCCTCGGATGTCGTGTTCGTCTGCATAGGGAATGCCCCTGGAAAAAGCGTGGCGCGCCCGACAGGGATCGAACCTGTGACCTTAGGCTCCGGAGGCCTACGCTCTATCCTACTGAGCTACGGGCGCGCACGTGGATCAGTTCTTCTTCATGAGGTGTTCCACGGCCTTTTCCAGGCCGGTGAGCGTCACCTCGAACATGGGGAATATCTCCCGGATCGCCTCGCAGGTCTGGGTGTGCGACCAGGAGTATTCATGCTTCGGGTTGAGCCATACACTATGTTTGAACGTCTTGGCAAGGAATTCAAGCTTTTTTATGCTGGGATCGCTCCTGGTGTTGTAGTAGATGCTCCCGTTGCGGCTGAAGAGCTCGTAGGGTGCCATGGAGGCGTCACCCACGATGATGAGACGGGTCTCCGGGTCCATGCGGGCGAAGTCCTCCACATTGACGGGCTTGTCGTAGCGCTGGGGGTCCTTCCACACCCGGTTGTAGATGGTGTTGTGGAAGTAGAAGATCTGCAGGTCCTTGAACTGGTTCTTGGCGTGGTTGAAGAGCACCTGCACCACCCCGACGTAGGGGTCCATGGAGAACCCGCCGTTGTCGATCATGAGCACGACCTTGAGCTTGTCCTTCAGCGAACGGTCGAACACGATCTCGATCTCGCCCGCGTTCTTCATGGTCTGGTAGATGGTCTCCTCGATGTTCAGGTGGTCCTTGGGGCCGACTGCCACCATGTGACGGAGTCTCTTCATGGCATCCGAGATCTGGGAGGGGCCGAGCCTGGCGTCCTCTGTGTAGTCGCGGTAGCGCCGCTCGAGGGCCACCTTCACGGCGGACTTCATGCGCGACGACCCGCCCACGCGCATGCCCCCCGGGTGGTACCCCGAGTGGCCCACCGGCGAGGTGCCGCCCGTGCCGATCCACCGGTTGCCTCCGTCGTGCCGCTCGGTCTGCTCGGCCAGGCGCTGCCTGAAGTACTCCTCGAGCTGCTCCGGGGTGAGCCTGTTCAGGGTCTCCTTGTCGAGACCTAGGAACTCGGCCATGGTCTCTGGGTCCTTGAGCCACTCCTCGAGCAGGGACCTGATGGCCAGGTCGATCTCCGCGTATGCCTCGTCGCTCAGCTCGGCGCCCTGGAAGTAGTGGGCGAAGACCTTGTCGTAGGTGTCGAAATGGCGTTCGGACTTGATGAGCACGGCCCTGCTCACCGAGTAGAGGTCGTCGAGAGAACCGATGCAGCCCTTGTGCAGGGCCTCCTGGAGCCTCAGGAAGCCCGAGGGTGAGATGGGCACGCCCCGGTCCCTGAGCAGGTAGAAGAACTCGGTGAACATCCGTGCTCCGGCACCCCTTTTTCAGTAGGCACCCGAGACCTGGCGGGAAACGATCTTGTAGTCCTCGCTCTTCTTGAAGAGCACGCCCAGGTAGGGGATGTCGTTCTTGGCCAGGTGCTTCGGGTCGAACTTCGGGTCCATGAGCAGGATCCTCACCCAGTTGATGAGCTCACGGGTGGCGGGCTTCTTCTCGATGCCGCGGATCGACCGCAGCCGGTAGAAGGTCTCGATGCAGGCGTCAGAGAGCCTCCTGTCCAGGTCAGGGAAGTGGGCGAGCACGATCCTGTGCATCATCTCCGCATCCGGGAACGCGATGTGGTGGAACACGCACCTGCCCAGGAAGGGATCCGAGAGGTCCTTCTTTGCATTCGAGGTGATGATGATGATGGGCCGGTGCCTGGCGCGGACGGTCTTGTCGATCTCGATGATGTCGAAGGACATCTGGTCGAGCACGTCCAGCAGGTCGTCCTGGAAGTCGGTGTCGGCCTTGTCAATCTCGTCGATGAGGAGCACCGTCTTGGTGTCCGACACAAAGGCCTGGCCGATCTTGCCCATCTTGATGTAGTGCTCGATGTTGCTCACGTCGCGCTTCGAGTCACCGAAGCGGCTGTCGTTCAGCCGGGTAAGCGTGTCGTACTGGTACAGGGCCTCCACGGCCTTCATGCTGGACTTCACGTTCAGCACGATGAGCGGCATGGATAGGTTCTGCGCGATGGCGTGTGCCAGGAGCGTCTTGCCCGTGCCCGGCTCCCCCTTGATGAGGAGCGGCATCTCGAGCTTGATGCTCGCGTTCACGATCTTGCTGAGTTCGGGGTCGAGGACATAGTCTTTCCCGCCGGTGAATTCAGTGGTCTGCATGGGGTTTCTCCCTGAAGCCTGAAGTTGGCCTTCCTGTCATAGCACACTCACCGGGAACAGGGAATAGGCGTTCGGTAACCGGTCCGGGGGCTGTTTTTCACCCCGCATTGACTGTTCAGCACGATTCCGCTACAACTACAGACCTGATTTCATGAATGAAGGAGACACCCCCTTGGGTGACAAGGAAGACCAGAAACCCGCCGACACCCTGCTGAAGCGCCTGTGGCTCTACCTCACCCGGACCGGCGACGACGCAGTCGCGGACGACACCAAGCGCCAGATCGAGAAGATCCTCGACGAGGTGGAGGAGCAGGGCATCATCGACGAGGACCAGGGCGACATGATCCACAACATCCTGTTCCTCAAGGACACGAGCGTGGGCGAGATCATGATCCCCAAGGGCGACATCGTGGCAGTCCCCGCGACCACCACCATAGACGAGCTCTCCGAGGTGTTCACCAGGGAGGGTTACTCCCGCATCCCGGTCTATGAGGGTAGCCTGGACAACATTGTCGGCATCGTCTACGCCAAGGATCTCATCCCATATTGGAAGTCCCGCGACGAGCTCACGGACATCAGGCAGCTCCTGCACCCGCCCTTCTTCGTGCCCGAGGGCAAGAAGCTCATCGACCTCCTGAACGAGTTCCGGGAGCGGCGCACCAAGATCGCCGTCATCATCGACGAGTACGGCGGCGTGGACGGCCTGGTCACCATCGCGGACCTCATGGAGGAGATCGTGGGCGACATGATCGGCGAGGAGGGCGACGAGTTCGAGGAGTATGTCGAACAGAAGGGCGAGGGGGTCTTTTCCGTGGACCCCAAGATGCCCATCGACGAGTTCGCCGAGACCTTCGAGGTGGAGATCCCGGAGGGCGACTACGACACGGTCGCCGGGTTCATCACCGCCGAGATGGAGCGCATACCCAAGACCGGCGAGCGGTTCGAGTTCGGCAGGCTCGTCTTCGAGATCACCGGCGCGGACAAGCGCAGGATCAGCAAGCTGGTGGTCCATGCCGGTCCGGGGAAAAACGCTTGAGGCGCATCGCGCTGTCGGCCCTGGCCGGCCTGCTCTACAGCCTGGCGTTCCCCGCCTTCGACCTGTGGCCCCTGGCATGGATCTTCGCCGTGCCGCTGCTGTTCGCACTCAGGAACGCCACGCCCCGGCAGGCATTTCTCTGCGGCATGGTTTCCGGGCTCGTGGCCTGGGCGGGCGTGGTGTACTGGATCGCCCTGGTCATGAGCACCTACGGTGGCATGGGAATGCCCATGGCCATTGTCTTGCTCCTTCTCCTCATCGCGTACCTCGCGCTGTACTTCGGGGCCTTTGCCTGGGCGGCCTCCAGGTTCCCGGAGAACAGGCTCGCGTTTCTCGTCCTGCCCGGGATCTGGGCCGCCCTGGAGCTGTTCCGGTCGTACGCCGTGTTCTCCGGGTTCCCCTGGGCCCTGCTGGGGCACTCCCAGCTCCCCTTTGCGGCCCTTGCCCAGGTAGCCGAGCTGGGCGGGGTCTTCCTCATCAGCGCCGTGGTGATGACGGTCAATGTTGCCATATACCAGGCCCTCAGGCGGCAGTATGCACCCCTGGCCTATGCGGCTGTCCTGGTGGCAGTCTGTGCCGGATTCGGTCTGTGGCGCATGGAGACGGCCCCCTTTGACGGGACCCCGGTGAGGGCGGCCGTTGTGCAGGGCAACGTTCCACAGGACCAGAAGTGGCAGCCCGAGAAGGTGAACGCCATCCTCGACACCTACCTGCGCCTTTCCCGGAAGGCCGTGGAGCAGGGAGCTGAACTGGTGGTATGG